>DATFRP010000075.1:0-5969 GCA_035263125.1 Vicinamibacterales bacterium | reverse complement strand
ATCGCGACCGCGATGCGGTTCCACTCGTCGGTCTCGTGACCGAGCTGCTTCCGCCCCGTCTTGGTCAACACGTAGAACTTCGCCCGGCGGTTGTTCTCGGACGCGTCCCACTTGGAGGAGAGCCACCCGGCTTCCTCGAGGCGGTGGAGTGCCGGAAAGAGGGAGCCCGGCTGCACGACGAATGTGCCTCCGGTGAGCTGCTCGATGCGGCGCGAGACACCGAGTCCGTGGAGCTCGCCGGTCGAGAGCGCTTTGAGAATCAGGAGATCGAGCGTGCCCTGAAGAAGGGTGGCGGGCTGGCGTGGCAAGAATGACCTCCGTACAGAATGTCTATACGGAGGCCATGATGACCTCGTCCCTATCGAATGTCAATAGGAGGTCGCGCGGCTTGACTTTGCCAATCAACGCCGACAAGATTCGTCGCACTGCAAGATGCTCCAGGCTTCCTCGCGTGTACGGGTCAGTGATCAGGCCGCAGTACGCGCCGTTCCAGCTGGGCACCGACGCTGGATCATCTGCGCGCTGCTGTTCTTCGCCGCGACGATCAACTACCTCGATCGACAAGTCATCGGGTTGCTCAAGCCAACGCTCCAGACCCAATTCGGATGGAGCGAGATCGACTACTCCGATATCGTGCTCGCGTTTCAACTGGCGTACGCCGTGGGCTTGCTCCTCGCCGGACGACTGATGGATCGCCTCGGCGCGCGCGTGGGCTTCTCGCTGGCGATCATGGTGTGGAGCGTGGCGGCGATTGCGCATGCCGAGGCGGAAGCGATCGGCCGCGTGGCCGCTCCCATCCTGGCAGTGGCCGGACTTGCGTACTCAGCCTCGGTCGCAGGGTTCATCGTCGCGCGCTTTGCCCTCGGGCTTGGTGAATCGGGCAACTTCCCGGCGGCGATCAAAGTCGTTGCGGAATGGTTCCCGAAGCGCGAGCGCGCGCTCGCAACGGGCATCTTCAATTCCGGGACGAATGTTGGCGCACTGCTGACGCCACTCGTCGTCCCGTGGATCACGCTCGCATGGGGCTGGTACTGGGCGTTCGTGGCGACAGGGGCACTCGGCTTCTTCTGGCTGGCATGGTGGTGGGTCGGATATCGGACGCCCGATCGTCACCCGCGAGTCTCTTCGGAGGAGCTTGCCTACATTCGCAGCGATCCAGCAGAGCCATCGGTGCACGTGCCGTGGAGAACGCTGCTTCGATATCGAGAAGCGTGGGCGTTCGTGCTCGGAAAGTTTCTCACTGATCCCGTGTGGTGGCTCTATCTGTTCTGGATTCCCGACTTTCTCAATCGCAATTACGGGCTGGACCTCTCGAGCGTCGCGCTTCCGCTCGTGACGATCTATCTCGTCGCGGACGCCGGAAGCATCGGCGGCGGATGGCTGTCCTCGTCTTTGATGAGGCGCGGCGCCACCGTGAACCGGGCGCGCAAGGCTGCGATGCTGACATGCGCCGTCGCGGTGCTCCCGATCGCGTTTGCTGCCGGCGCTCACGAGCTGTGGTTGGCGGTCGCGATCATCAGCCTCGCTGCAGCCGCGCATCAAGGCTGGTCGGCGAACCTCTTCACGCTCGTGTCCGACACGTTCCCGCGTCAGACAGTCGGATCGGTCGTCGGCCTCGGCGGCACGGCGGGCGCGATCGGAGGCATGCTGATCGCGAAGCTCACGGGATACATCCTGCAGGCGACGGGCAGTTACGTGCCCGTCTTCTTGATCGCCGCGTCGGTGTACTCGGTCGCTCTTGCAGCGATCCACATCCTCGCGCCCAGGCTGACGCCGGTGAGATTGGAGTCGTGATCGCGGAAGGCCTACCAGTCGTGCATCGTTCCGTCCATTTGCCTGGCAACGGGGAGATAGGCGCGCTGGTATGGAAACGTCGCGGCCAGCACTTCGTCGATATCGACACCCAATCCAGGCGCATCACCCGGATGCATCGCGCCGGCAGCAAATGTGTAGGCGTGAGGAAACACGCGGTCGGTATCGGCGGTATGGGGCATGTACTCCTGAATGCCAAAGTTGTGGACGCTCAAATCGAAGTGCAGCGCCGCGGCCATACACACCGGGCTCAGGTCTGTCGCTCCGTGACAACCCGTCCGCACCTGGTAGAGCTCGGCAAGGCTGGCGATCTTTCGCAGATGGGTGATTCCACCAGCATGGACGACCGTCGCGCGGATGTAGTCAATCAACTGCTCTTCAATCAGCTGCCGGCAGTCGTGAATCGAATTGAAGACTTCCCCGACGGCGAGCGGTGTCGTCGTGTGCTGCCGGATTAATCGAAAGCCGTCCTGATTGTCGGCTGGCGTCGGATCTTCCAGCCAGAACAGGTGGTACGGCTCCAGCGATCGCCCGAGCCGCGCGGCTTCGATCGGAGTGAGCCGATGGTGGACGTCATGCAGCAGGTGCAGCTCCGATCCGAGTTCACTACGCACGCGATCGAAAAGGAGAACCGCCTGGGGAATGTATCGCTCGCTGCTCCAACACGTTTCGCGCAGGAGACCCCGCTCGGCCGGCTCGTAGGAGTCTCCCCCCGAAACGCCATAGGTCCGCTCCAGCCCCGTCACGCCGCATTGCGCGCGTACGGCTCGATATCCGTGTGCCGCGAAGCGCCCGACCGATTCGATCGTCTCGTCGATCGTCTTGCCACTCGCGTGGCCGTACACCATGACCGACTCTCGCGATGCGCCGCCAAGAAGCTGATAGACGGGCGTATTGAGAGATTTTCCCTTGATGTCCCACAGAGCGGTATCGATCGCGGCGATGGCGGTCATCGTCACCGGTCCGCGTCGCCAGTACGCCCCTTTGTAGAGGAGCTGCCAGATGTCCTCGATGCGCCGCGCATCTCGACCGACGAGAAGAGGGATCAGGTGATCGGTCAGGTAACTTGCGACGGCGAGTTCGCGCCCGTTGAGCGTCGCATCGCCGAGCCCGTAGAGGCCATCCTGGGTCTGGAGCTTCAGAGTCACGAAATTGCGGCCCGGGCTGCAGATGATGACCTTGCCGTCGATGATTTTCACATGCCTGCCTTCGACTCAGAGACTGCCATCAACCTACCAGACGATGTCGACGCCGTACTTCCGGAACACGCGGTCGCGCGTCACAAGCCGGTAGCGTTCGACGCGCGCATGGGCAACGAGCAGACGGTCGAACGGATCGCGATGATGGAACGGCAGCTGCTGGACCGCGGCCGCGTGCGCCCAGGTCACGGGAGCCATCTGGTAGCCCTCCGCAATCTTTTCGGCCATGTAGGCGTCGACAGGGGCAGGGAGCCTCAGCCGGCCCACGCTGGCCTTGATGGACATTTCCCAGACGCTGGCCGCGCTGACGAGGAGCTCGGCGTCGTCGGCTTCCATGGCGGCGCGGGCGCGTCGGCTCAAGCGCCGGTCGCCTGCGGCGAACCATAGAAAGGCGTGGGTGTCGAGCAGCAGCCTCACCGGTACCGCTTCATGTCGGGCAGTGGAGCGTCGAAGTCGTCCGCGACGACCACGCGCCCGCGATCGCGGCCGAAGGTCGGCCGGCGCCCGTGGGCCGTCACCGGTCGCAGCTCGGCGATCGGTTTCCCCCGCTTCGTAATGCGGTACACATGGCCGCGCCGCACACGATCGAGCAATTCGGCCAACCGGGTCTTGGCTTCGAACGCTCCAATCTCTTCGATGTCCATACCAACCAGTCTAACAGACCAGTTCGTCGACGGCACCAGCGGGTCAGGGACGATTAGAGACGATAGGGAGCATGCGACGTGCCCAAAGAGGATACGCCGAATCTACTGCTATTCGAACAATCGGGCGGCGGTCAGGTGCACCGAAGATCGGTCATGTGACGGCCATTGCTGTTTGCAACAGAGGACCTCTCTTCAGTTCCTGCGGTCCAGGGCCTGTTCGAAGATCGGAAGAACTGCGTACCGGACGCGAGCGATCGAGGAGATCGCTCCCAATCTCGCATGGCGCGAGTCCTGCCTACTCAACGGGCATGCAGAAGAACGATGAAGAGAAACGAATCAAGGAACTGAAGCGCCAGGCCGAGCAGATAGGCATGGTGGCAACGTGGGACTCCGGGGAGCTGTCGCTTGAGGAGCGCGAGCGGTTCTGGCAAAACGTCGTCGCCTTCGAAACGGCGCCGGTGACTACGCTCACCCAGCAGTTACGCGATGCGGGATGTGAGTTGCCCGAGCCCGAATCGCTGACAGACGACCAGCTGACCGTCACGCTTCGCGAGGTGATCGACGCGCTCGCACGCCTGCGCGTGTTCCTCGAGTACACCGACCACCTGAGTGATCGCGATTTGTACGCACGCTTGTGGCGGCACGAATTGCCTCAGGACATTCCATTGCTGCCCTTGGATCCGCTAGGCGCCTGGCACCTGCAACTCACGGGCAGTGGCAGCGAAGAGGACACCGACGCCTATCTCAGGTACTACGCGGACGAAAATGTACGACGGGAGTGGCTTGCAGACTTTCCGGATTACGTGATGCCACCGCACGAGGAGCTCCCGTACGATCGCGACCGGAATCTTCCTGTGCCGTATTGATGTGCACGTGCCCCGCTCAACTGTCCCGCAGTACTTCTGTCGGAGCGATTCGTGACGCACGGTGGGCTGGGAGCCAACCCGCGATCGCGCCGACCGTCGCCAGCGTGAGTGCCGCACTCATGAGTGTGAACGCATCGCGTGGGTGGAGCTCGTACAGAAGACTCGCAAGAAACCGCGATGACCAGATACTTACGGCCGTGCCGATGATCACGCCGAGTGTGACGAGCATGAATACTCGCACCAGCACCAACCGCAGGACGCCGGCTGGCTCCGCTCCGAGCGCCATCCGAATGCCGATTTCGGCGCGTCGTCTCGTGACGGCGTACGAGGTCACGCCATAGAGACCCAGAGCCGCGAGCAGCAGGGCGAGCGCGCCGAAGAACCCCGCGAGCAGTGCGACCAGGCGCTCCCGCGTGAGCGATGCATCGACGCGATCCTGCAGTGGTCGGAATGTAAACGCGAGATTGCGATCGACTGCCGTGAGCGCAGCCCTCACGCGAGGTGCCAGCAGGGCGGGCGATCCTGTGGACGGACGAACGCTGATGTCGATGTTGGTCGTCGGCATCCTTTCGGTATCGCGTTGCGCAAGCGGTACGTACACAGTCGGCCGCACACCATCGCGCACGGATATGTAAACTGCGTCGCGCACGATTCCGACAATCGTCCTGGGCGGCGCCTTCGAAGCAGCCGACCTCACTGTTTCTCCGATCGGGTTGCGGTTGGGGAGAAACTTGCGCGCGTATGCCTCGTTGACCAGCGCGATCGGAAGGGCCCCCCGCGTGTCGCTGTCGTCGATGTCGCGTCCGGCAACGACCGCCGTGCCCCAGGTGGTGAGCCAGCCTGGCGTGACCTCATGGAGCAGTGCCATGTGCGAGTTCCAGAACGGCACCGGACCGGCTTCAGGTTCAGGGGGCGGCGCACCAGGCAGGTCGACGAAGTGAATGCCGGTGGAACCGCCGATCGGCATGAACGTCGACCCTCCGGCGCGCGCGACGCCGGGCACCGCAGCGACAGCCGCGATGAGTTGGTGATAGAAGGAAATGCGGCTGCCTGGATCGATCGCCGTACGCGTCACGTCCACGTTGACTGTGAGAACGCGGTCGCTCTCGAACCCAAGCGGCAGCGTTGCGAGCCGTTCGAACGTGCCCACCAGAAGGCCTGCCGCCACGATGAGCACCATCGACAAGGCGACCTGGACGACGACGAGGCCACTCGCCAGACGTGTGCGCGCGCCGCCGAGCGCGCCGCGACCCTGTTCCCTGAGCGCGTCGATGGGTGCGACACGCGTCGCCCTGAACGCTGGCACGGTCCCAAACAATACGGCTGTCAAACCAGTGACCACGATAGTAAAGGCCAGCACGCGCCAATCCAGCGAGAGATCCAGCATCACCCGCGTGACTGAGGTCGACAACTGCGCGACCAGCAATGGGCTCGCCCACCTCGCGAAC
>DATFRP010000074.1:0-18641 GCA_035263125.1 Vicinamibacterales bacterium | reverse complement strand
GGAGCTGCTGGGTAAACCAATGCGGACGCGGATAGGAACCGACCATCGTGGTCGGCAGAATCTTGTCGACGACGTGCATCGTCATGTGTCGGGCCCTCGTGTTTCTTGAAGTCGGGTTGCGCGATGCGAAAAACCGTTCGTTCAGGACTCGCGATTTTATACCCTGAGCGAACCTGTGTTGAACCTGTTCCGCTCAACACAGGTGAGTCGAAGGGTAGTCCGTCTCGACACGTGAAAAGACGGTCTAGTACTAGTACGCGGCCGCAAGTACTGCGGCGATCTCCGCGCGGGAAATCGGCTGCATGACGGCAGCCGCCTCTTCCATGGCGTCGCGGACCACGCCGGCGATGTCGTCGATCTCATCGCGCGGCACACCGACGTCGCGCAGCCGACGCGGCACCTCGAATTGTGAGAGAAATGCCTCAACACGATCGACACACGCGAATGCTGAACTTCTGACTGCGTCGCTGTAGAGCGGAAGGCCAAGGCCCAGCGTGATCGGAGCGAATCGTTCAGGGACGCGCTCTGCCATAAACCGCATCGCATGCGGCAGCGTGATGCACGAGGTGATGCCGTGCGGCACATTCCATCGCGGACCGATCTGATGCCCGAGGGCATGAGAGAGTCCGAAGCCAGCGTTGGTCATCCCGAAGACAGCACACCACGCCGCGAGCTGGCAGCGGAGTCGATGTTCGACCTGGTCGTCCCGGCTGCCTTGAATCGAGCGCGGCAAATGGTGCCGCAGGAGCGTCAGCCCTCGCGAAGCCATCGCCTCGCCGATCACGTGGTGCCGCGTCGAGTAGCTCGCCTCGACGGCGTGATCGAGCGAACGCATCGCGGTCGATACCCACAGCCAGTCGGGCGTCTCGAACGTCATTAGTGGATCGACGACGACAATGCGTGGGGCAATGCGCGCATGGTGGACGGGCCGCTTGATGCGCGTCTGCTCGTCGGTGATGCCGGCGACCGATGTGAACTCGCCCGCCGACAGCGTGGTCGGGATCGCGAGGTGAGGTGGGCCGTCCGCCATCTCGTACGCCGCAGCCTTCACGGTATCGATCGGACTGCCCCCGCCGAAGCTGATGACGGCATCGGCTTTCTGCTGCTCGATGACGCAAACCAGATCGCTCACGGTGGACGACGGTACATGCTGGCGCGCGCCGGTGAAGACGAACACCGAACGATCGCCGATCGAACGCCTCACGGATTCGAGAAGAGGCGAGGCGCCGAGGGTGCGCCCGGTAACGATGACAACCCGCGTGGCACCGAGGCGATCGAGCTCAGCGCCGACGCGCGCGATCGTCCCGGCGCCGGAAATCACCCGCTCGAGACGAGGAAGATTGAACTCGCCGGAGAAGCCGGTTGAGATGGGGTCGGGAGTCATTTCGATCGAGCTTCAGGAAAATGACTCCCGACCCCATTTCTCACTTCGCGGCGCCGTCTTCTTTCCGCGCCGCACTGAGTATGTTCCGCATCGCGAGATTGCCTTCGTGGCAGGCGTACTCGAACATCTGCTGCGAACGATCGACTTTCGTCAGCGGCATCTCGTACGTCCACGGGCGCGTCCACACGTTCGGATCCTCGAACGTGACACGCCAGTCCAGCTCGGTCGGCGAGATCGGGATGAACCGCTCGGTCATTGTCACCTGCTCGCTGCCACCCTGCGGCGCCGTCTCGGGCCGGAAGTTCGTGGTTTCGACGACGAGCGTGTCGCCTTCCCACCAGCCGCGCGGATCGCCGAGGTATTTGCGCGGGCCGTGCGTCGTGCGCGCGCGGACATCCTTCGACTCCGCTCGGGACGAGTCGAGCGGGATCACGCGCGCTTCGTGAATCATTTCGTACCGGATGACGACACTGTCGGGACTCTGCGTGATGTCGTAGCGGCTGCCGTACCCTGCGGGCATCATCGACGCGGGGATGCCGCGTGTGATGCAGCGATCGTAGAGACCCATGTCGAGCCAGCTGTTGAATGGCCCCCGCGGGTTGGCGTTGGTGCTGACGCCGCCGCGCGGCCGCGTGACGCGTGCGTCTGTGCGCCGTGGAATCCGACCGTCGGGCGGATCGATCACGAGCCATGCGCGCCTGTTCTTGCGATCGAAGGTGTCGAAGATGAGATGCGCCGGCGGACGAAGGCCGCCTGCAAACTCTTCACCGCTCACGCCTTCGACGAAGCGATCGTTGCGTTCTTTGACGATCTTCTGAAGCTCCGACGGCGTGATATCAGCCAGCGTCTTTCCTTCGAGCTCGCGTGGACGCTCCATCGGCGTGCCGGTCTCGTCGTCGTTGGAGTAGGTGCCCTGCAGATCGGGGTGTCCCCACGGCGTGCGCGGCGCCGACGATCGTCCCTGTCCATCAGTCGTCGCACGACCGAGACAGACAGCCATTGCGAGGGCAAGAAGAGCGATCATCGAACGGCGCATGGGATCTCCATGGGCCACCTAAACGTGGCCCCTACGAGTACCGGCGGCCCCTATCGCTTCTTCGAAGCGAACGCGGCCCTGGTCCGCGAGAGCGGAATCGCCGACGGGCGCGCGCCCCCGGACGATGCGACCACGGGACGCGTGGCGAGGACACCGGACCGCGGTCGAAACTCCATGGGCACGTCCAGCGGCTCGAGCCTCTCGATGATGTCGGCACGCTGCTCTTCGTACCACGGTGGCAGATGGAGCTTGGTGCCCAGTTCGTCAGGCGCTTCGTCCTGGAAAAACCCACCAGGCGCGTTGGCTGTGCACTCGACCAGAATGCCTCCCGGCGATCGGACGTACATCGAGTGGAAGTAATACCGGTCCTTGATTTCCGACGCGTCGGTGTACCCCAGCTCTTCGTACAGTGCTTTCTGCTGCACCAGCTCCGCGTCGGTCTCGACGTGAAACGCGATGTGGTGAAAGGTGCCGGCACCAAACACCCAGCTTCCCGGAGCGCGATCGGGTTCGTGATGCAGATCGATGGTGTGGTCGAACTCGCCACCAGGAAGTGAAAACCGATGATAGGCGCCGTCCACACCGACCTTGCGAAATCCGAGCGCATCGATCAGGAAACGCTCCTGCTCGACGACATCGCGCACCGACATGACCGCGCCGAAGAAGCCGCGGCTGGCCACATCAGCCGTGATGCCCGACGTCGTCCAGGGCCGTCGCGTGTCGCGCACGGTCTCCGTCAGCTCGAACGACAGGCCGGCCGGATGCCGGAGCCGGATCACGCGCTGGCCGAAACGCTCCAGAATGCCCTCGTGTGCAACGCCGTAGCGATCGAGATGAGCGCGCCAGAACGTAGTCGCACCTGAAGGCACGGCGTAGCAGGTGGCTTCTATCTGCCCGGAGCCCGGGCGTCCGGCCCTTCGGCTATACGGAAACGACGTGGTGATCGATCCGATGTCCGCGTCGGCGTTCCCGTAGTAGAGATGGTGAATCGGGATGCTTCCGTCCATCAGCACGGTCTGCTTGACGAGTCGCTGTCCCAGGACGGTCGTGACGAAGTCGACGTCCTCCTGCGCCCGCCCAGGGCAGTAGGTGATGTGATGGGTGCCTTTGACCAGTGTGCTGCTCATCGCTTCCCCCCGGGCCCCAACTCCTGAATCGACGTCCAGGTCGACACGAGGGTTGGCATCGCGGGCCCAATCCAGGAAGGCGGACACCTCGGGTGGCACGGCCGTCCCGAGGGGCGTGAGTCGGATCATACGACGAACATGAGGGGGACGTGGGGCGGGAACGTGCCAGAGCCGCGCAAAATCCGGTCAAGAACCGGTCAAATCACACCGAGTCGCGCCCGCCCCTCGACGACGAGCATCGTCGAAGGGCGGATCACTTTCAGACTTACCAGGCGAATTCCGCGTTGAGGCGGTAGATGCGCGGGTTCATGTACGACGTCGGTGCATTCCAGCCTGGAGTGTTCGGGACGAACGTCGGGTTGAACGCCAGCGTCACGTTGTTGTTGAGCAGATTGTAGAAATCGACACCGACCGTGAGCCGCTGGGCGCCGAATCGGATGATTTTTTTCGTCGACAGATCGAGCTGGCGGATGCGATCGCCGTACTCCTGACCAGGGGACAGCAGGTTGACCTGCGGCGCGGTGCCGGTGAAGGGCCATCCCAGCTGCGCGGACGCCGACGCGATGTCGGCCGGCGTCAGCGTGTAGGTGGCGACCAGCGAGACGATCTGGTCGGTGCCGACGTTCGGCTTGTCCTGATACACGCCGCTGACGAGCACGTCGATGCGCGGAATGGTGTACGTGGCCAGACCTCTGAACGCCGTCAGCCAGGGCGATTCCGTATTGCAGTACGGGTTGAGCAGGTAGTTCTCCGGCACGGCGGCGCGAATCGCGCACCAGTCATTGGACACTTTGCCGGTACTCGTTCCGCCGCGGAACGAGAACCCGTGCGCCCCACGCACACTCAGGACGACGTCCACGCCGTCGAACGTGCGGGTGTCGTCTCCGACCTTCTTGGTCGATTGGATCAACAGGTTCGACTGGCCGAAGACGGTCGGGTTGATGTTGTAGAGCGGGCCAATCGTGTAGCCGCCACCACCCGGCAGACGCGGGTCGAGCGGCGCCGTGAGCGTGAACGTGCCGATGTCGGCCGGGTTCACCGACAGGTTGTCGGTGACCGTGCCGCCAGTGAAGTACTGCGTGAACGAGCGGCGGTAGTACCCGACTTCGACGGCGGCACGCGGGAAGATCTCCTGCTGAATCGACGCGCCGTACGACCAGTCGGATGGACGGATGCCCCATCCGTGGAGCAGGTCGGGATCGAACTGCGCGCCGACGAGCTGGTTCGAACCGAACTGCAGGTTGTCGATCACGCCGCAGATGTCACCGCCGCTCGCGGAGTTGTCCTGCGCCAGAGGATTCTGCAGGTTGCAGTCCGGATTCAGGTTGCCATTGAGATCGGTCCAGTTCCGGGCGACGCACGGATTCGCGAAGCCAAGTGAACCGAATATGCAGCCTCCTGTGGTCGAGAGGCCGGTCCCGAACGGGATCCGCAGCGCCGGGTTTGCGTTGTACGCCAGGTTGCTGACGCTGGCGCCCTGGAGGTATTTGCCAACGTTCACTTTCAACGCCGTCTTGCCGTTGCCGAACACGTCATACGCCGCACCGATGCGCGGCGTGATGTCGTTGTAGCCGGTCACGCCGTCCGCACGGGCAAACGAAGCGCCCGGGAAAAACTGCGACGCTGGCTCGGTCTGCGCCGGGAACCAGCTCCACGGATGATCCCACCTGACTGCACCCTGCAGCGTGAGGCGATTGATCGTCCAGTTGTCCTGCGCGTAGAACGATGTCTGCATCGCGCGTGCGTTCGCGATGAACGGGTTGACGTACTCATTGAGGGAGATCGGGATGAACAACGTCGTGCCCGGCGGCGAGATGCCGACGTACCCCAGGCTTTGGTCGTTCACGTGCATCTCGCGGTCGTCGCGCCAGTAGTTGCCTTGGTACCCGAACTTCAGGCTGTGTGAACCGGTCACGTACGACGCGGCCGCGTTCCACGTCGATCCGCGCGTGCGATTGTTCAACCAGAACTGCGAGTTGTAGCGCATGGCACTCGTCACGCCGGGCGCGATCGGCTGCGTCAGGTTGAGGATCTGTGGGAAGTCCGCAGTCGGGTTGGGGTCCAGTTCCTTACCGCCCCATTCGTAGTACGTCGTGCCGAAACCGGCCTCGAGGAGCAGCTTGTTGGTGCGGGGAGAGGTCCAGCGCGCCGTCTGGACGCGCTGCGGGCTGAACTCGCCGTGACCGTCCGCTTCAGGCGAGGTCGGGAAGACGAAGTTTGGCGAACCGGTGAGCGACGCCGTGCCCGTGCACTTGCGGCAGACGGGCTGTTCATCCCACGAACCGGTGAACTTGTTGCGCTGATTGATCTGCCACGTGATGCGGGGCGTGTAGTTCTCGAAGGTGCGATCGAACAACGCCGGCTTGCCGAGATCGGGTACGTAAGTGAACGCGTTCGGATTGCCCGCGTTCTGGTTGTAGTAGACGTTCAGGGTGTTCTGCCTCGACCCCTGCTGGCGGACGCTCAAGTAGTACCAGAGCCTGTCCTTGACGATCGGCCCGCCGACCGCCACGTTGACGTCATACACGTGGAACACCGGAGTCGGTAGCGTGGCACCACGCGCCTGCAGCTCGGGAGTGAAGTTGTCGGCCTGCATCCCTTCCGAGAAGCCGGAGACGAAGGCCAGACCCGACAGTCGATTGCCGCCCTGCTTCGGAACGATGTTCATCGTGAGGCCGGCGGTCTCGATCTCGCCGAGCCCGCCCGACGTGGTCATCGTCACTTCCTGCGCGTTGCCGATATCGGCCGTGAAATTCGGCGGTTGATTGCCGCCAGGCGGATTGCTGATGTTGAGCCCGTCGACGGTGAGACGCGACTCGACACCACGGCCGCCATGGATCGGAAAGATCGCGAACCCCGGACCGGTCGCGACGTTATTGAGGTTGGTTTGTACGCCTGGAGCCATGCCAAGGAGGTAGCTGTAGCTGCGGACGCTCGGCATGTTGCGCATCGTCTCGTTGTCGAGCGTGATCTCGCGTTTCGTGCTCTGCACATCGACGACGGGCGATTCGCCGGTAACGGTGATCGTCTCCTGCACGCCGCCGACGCGCATATCGCCATCGACGGTGATCACCGCCGACCCGCTGACGAGCACGCCGTCGCGTTTCACGGTAGCGAAGCCAGGCAGAGTGAACGTCACGGTGTAGGTGCCTGGACGAAGATCTTCAATGCGGTATCGCCCGGCGCCGTCGGTCACGGTAGTCCGGACCTTCTCGATCAGTGCTGGGCTCGAGGCTTCGACGGTCACACCGGGCAGCACCGCGCCCGACGAATCCTTCACGGCGCCGGCGATGGTCGCCTGCGCCCACGCGGCCGAGTGAGCGGCGGCCAGGCATGCGAGAACGAAAAGCGTTCGTATGAGTACACGCATCGGGCTTCCTCTCTTTGGGTCTTGGATGAATGTCCGTTCTTCGTGGAATCCTGTTGCTTGTGAGGTGGTGTTCTTCCTGGAACCAGGCCGCCCCGACGTGCCCGACCTAGAGATGTGATGTTCCCAGCTTTCGCATGGCGAAACTGAGTTCTGCCTTCGAAACTTCTGTTGTAAATCGCTGTTACAGGAGTGTCAATCGGGGGAAAAATGGCCGGGCTTCTGACATACGTACAAGAGCGGGCGCTGCGCTAGACCTTCCCAACTCCCAAGCGGTGCCATTTGGGAGTTGGGAATCGGAAGCTGGGATTCTTCAGAAGTCCCAGCGCGCGGCGAACTTCACGAAGCGCGGCTGGATTACCGACGTGGCGTTTCGCCAGGCCACGCCGTAGTTCTGGACCTCCTGCAGGATCGCATCCGAGTTGAACGCGTTGTAGAGGTCGACGTTCAGATCGAGGCTTCCCTTGTTCAGTTTGAAGATCTTCGTGAAGCGCAGGTCGATCTGGTTCAGGCGGTCGCCGAATTCGGTGCCGGTCGGAAGACCTCTGAACCCGAACGCATCGACCCATCCCGGAATCAGGTTGACGGTCGACGAACCGGAAGAGAACGGTCGTCCGAGTCCAGGCGCGGTGCCGGCGTACGTGTTGTAGGCGTTGATGATCGGACCGATCACGCTCTGGAACGTCCCGCTCACCCTGACGCTGTACCACGGAAGCAGGTACGAGGCGTACGCTTTGATGTTGTTCTGCATCGGTTCGCTGACGCGGCAGAACGGAAAGATGACCGGCGTCGCCTGCCCGGTGATCGTGAGGAACGCCGATTCCGGCACCTGCGCGCGGACGCCGCAGACGTCGGTCAGCCTTCGTCCGGTGCTGATCCCACCCTGCAGGAACAGGTTGCTGAAGCGGCCGTTCGCCGTCACATCGAAGCCATCGTAGTGCTCGATGTGGTTGCCGAACTGCGAATCGTCCTTCACGACGTTCCGGCTCAGTCCAAGCTTGTCCGGGTTCAGATCGGGGATGCCGCCGATAACCTGCCCCGAGTTGGGAAGACGTGGATCGGTGGGCACCGTGGCGCTGTAGAACGTGTAGTCGGCCGGGCTCACGAGCTCGTTATCGGTGACCCAGAAGTTTCCCAGGGCGCGATGGAAGTAGCTCGCGCTGACGGAGACCCGCGGGATCACTTCCTGCTGGACGCCGACGGAGTACTCCCAGTTGTACGGCCGCACGCCCCAGCCGTTGAGAATCGTGGAGTCCCACGTCGTGGCCAGAGCGGGATTGCCGAAATTGGCGTTGTTCCAAGGTCCGCACAAGTCTCTCGTCGGATCGAAGGCAGGCCCGAAGAAATTCTGTGGCGTCGGATTGGACAGGTCGCAGTCGGGCGTCTTGTTCCCGTTGTTGTCGAGCCACAGACGATCAGTCGACGTGACCAGGGCATTGGCAGCCGGATCGTTGGCGCGGGCGACGCCGATCGAGTCCTGCAGGATGCTGCGGCTCACGCTCGCCTTGAGGGCGGTCTTCCCGGTGCCGAACAGGTCGTAGGTGCCGCTGAGCCGCGGGTTCACGTCCTTCCAGTTGGGCACGTCCTTGATTTCCGGATAGTCGATATTCCGGTTCGATATCCACGGACCGGGCCCGTAGTGGTAGGCGTCGACCGACTCGTTCTGGAAGTCGAGCCGGACGCCGCCGCTCAGCGTCAGTCGATTCATCGTCCATGAGTCCTGGGCGTAGATCCCGAGGTTGTAGTTCAGACGGTCCACCCAGCCCGCCAGCGGAGAGGTAATCGTCGCCAGCAGCGGCGATCCGTTGAGCGAGACGATGTAGTAGTCACCTTGCGCGTGGTTGGTGTCGCGCCGCTCGAAGTGCCCGCGTTGCAGCTGCGCGCCGACTTTGACGTTGTGGCTGCCGGTGACGTAGTTCACCGAGCCCTTGAAGGTCTGCGACGGGAGGCGGTCGTCGAAGTCGTTGAACCACGACGCTCGATGCGCGAAATTGAAGGGGACGTCCGCTCCGCCGAGCTCGAAGATCGGAACGCCCGTGATGTTCTCCGGTGGCTGGACGATCGTGTCCGGACTTTCACCGGGCGCCACTCCTGCTTCGATCAGCACGCGGTTGGTGGCGGTGTACGTCCACGTGATGGTGCTCAACTGCGTCGGCCAGCGAACGAGCTGCGCCGCTTCTGGCGACATGAAGAGAATCTGCTGCAGCCAGTGCGGATCGTCCTTGCGCTGGTACGCGTACCAGCCGGAGACCTTCTGCTTCGCCGTCGGCACCCACGTCAGGCGGATGTTGTTGTCAGCGGTCCACGTACCGGCGAACGCCTGTCGCGACAGGTCGGGCGTACGAACGAAGGCCGCGGGATCGACGGCGAAGTACTGCCCGGCCATGTAGTACTCGTTCGTGAAGTAACGCGACGTGAAATAGAACCAGAGGTGGTCGCGCTTGATGGGACCGCCGATCGCTCCATTGATGTCGTACAACTTCTTCAACGAGTCGGTGTCGGACGCACCTCTCGCTCGAAGCCGATCGTTCACGTTGCTGCCCTGGAGCGACGGCGCGGATCCGTTGGCGAGCAGCGAGCCGTGAAACTCGTTGCCGCCCGACTTCGGGACCGCGTTCATGATCACGCCGTTGGTCCCGGACTCCGGCGTCTGTCCCGAGAACGAGATGTTGACCTCGTCGTAGATGAGCGCCGACAGGCTCATGTTCGTCAGGTTCGAGCTGAGATACATGTTGCCGATGCGCATGCCGTCGATCATCGACACACCGTCGCCGGGTATCCCGCCGTGCACGGACACCTGTGTTCCGGTCTGATCGCCTTGAAGCCCGCCGACGTCCCGGTTACCGAAGAACGCGGAGTTGATCGCCGGAATGAGCTGGGCGATGTTCACCCACGATCCACCTGATGGGAGCTCCTTGAATGTCCGTGCGTCAGCGACGGTGGTCTGTGCGGTCGACTGAACGTCGACGACCGGCGTTTCGCCGGAGACCGTCACCGTCTCCTGCAACGACCCGATGCGCATGTCGGCATCGATGTTGGTGATGACGTTGATCGAGACGTCGACGCCATCTCGCTTGAGGGTGCTGAATCCGGTCAGCGTGAACGTCACGGTGTATCTGCCGGGAGGCAGGTTCACGATCCGATACTGACCCGAACCGTCGGTGACCGCGGTACGAATCTTCTCGATCAGGACTGGACTCGACGCTTCCACCGTCACGCCGGGCAGCACGGCGCCCGACGCGTCCTTGACGGCGCCGGCGATGGTTCCCAGTACTTGGGCCGCGCTCGCCGATGGCAGCGCCAGTATTCCCACCAGGAGCAGTAGGGCTCTTGCCAGCTGTCGCATCGCTCTCCTCCCCGGAACCGCGTGCACCCATCCACCCCAACGGCGCACGCGGGCGCCGCAGGGGGCCCGGACATTTCGCTATGCGAAGGTATTTTCTTTTGGCGGAAGACATATACGTCCGCCCTGTCGCAGTGTCAAGGCGTCGCTGAGGAGGGAAACCGGAAGGGGACAAAAAAAGTGGGCGCGCCGTCCGCGCGGGTGAGTGGACAGCGCGCCCTGCCGGACGAGTCAGTTCAACCCGGGCGTGCACCAGGTATCACGAGTCGCCACAGCATCTGATCGGCGCCACCTGTAGCGCCGGTCCTTTTCGGACCGGCCACTGCGCCGAAGCCTTCGAAACCCGGCCGTTGCCTCGCTCCGCATGAGCGAGGGCAACGGACATTAGATTAGACGTTCACGTCCGACTAAAGACGGACGCTCGTCGGTACGAATCAGAAGTCCCAGCGCGCCGCGAACTTCACGAAGCGCGGCTGGATGACCGTCAGCGGCAGCCGCCACGCTCCTGCGAACGTTCCCAACTCCGTTATGACTGCATCGGAGTTGAACGCGTTGTAGAAGTCCACGTTGAGATCGACGCGGCCGTGGCCGACGTTCACGATCTTCGTCAACCGCAGGTCGATCTGATTCAGCCGATCGCCGTACAACGTATTTGGCTGGATCAAGTTCACGTTGGCCTGGCCAAGGGTGAACGGTCGGGCCAGCGTCGTTGCCACCGGCCGATATGAGCCCGTGGCGTTCAGTGGGTTCTCGTTGTAGATGTTGTTCGCTGCGATCACCGGTCCCGGCAGGCTCTGCAACGTACCCGACACGCGGACTCCATACCACGGCAGGGTATACGAAGCCAGCGCCTTATATTGCGACAGGAACGGCGACTCCTGATGACAGAACGAAGCGGGCGACTGCACACCCGCGACCGTCAGGAGTTCGGGGGCTTGAGCGACGATCTCACAGTTGTCGGTGAGCGTCTTACCTGTACTCACACCGCCTTGCAGGAACACGCCGTTTCGCAGACGCGCGTCGACCGACACGTCGAAGCCGTTCCAGTGCTGCAGTTGCGTGCCGAATACGGAAGCGTCCTTCACGACGTTCCTCGCAGTGACGATCGCATTCTGATCATACAAGCCACTGATCGTCGCGCCGGCGTTCGGCAACGTTCCGCCGAGCGTGCTCGTCGTCGGAGCCGTCACGGAGTACTGCGTGAAGTCGCCCGCACTGAGCGCCTCGTTGTCGGTGATCTGGAAATTGCCATAGATACGCCGGAAGTAGCCCGCCGACACCGAGACGCGAGGGGCGACTTCCTGCTGCACGCCAGCCGAGTACTCCCAGTTGTACGGCCGCACGCCCCACCCGTTCATGATGGAGGTGTCGTAGCGCGTGCCGGGGAAGCTGCTGCCGAAGTCCGGAGACTGCCACGGGCCGCACTCACCGTTGGCGGCGCCGCTGGTCAGATCACACTGTGGCACGAAGTCGCCTGGAATTCCGCCCGGCACCGCCGCCGCATCGTTCCAAGTGCGCTGCGTCTGCGTGCGGACCGTTGCCGCCGGGTTGTTCGCGGCTGCGATCGCGACCGAGTTCTGCGCGACGCCACGGCTCGCGCTCGCCTTGAGCGCGGTCTTACCCGTACCGAAGAGGTCATACGCGAGCGAGACGCGGGGATTGAAGTCCTTCCAGTTCGGCACGTTCTCCACCGCGTCGTAGTGCGTGTTGCGGTTGGGCAGCCAGCGATGCGGGCCGAGCGTGAACGGCTCCGTCGACTCGTTGAGGAAGTCGAGGCGGACCCCGCCGCTGAGCGTCATGCGGTTGATCGTCCAGCGATCCTGCGCGTAGATGCCGAGGTTGTAATTCAGGTTGTTCTGGTATCCGTACGCCGGCGCCTGAATGGTGACGAACGCCGGCGCACCGCCGGTGAAGGTGTACCAGATGCCGCCGGTCGAATCGTTGTTGTCACCACGCCAGAAGTGGCCGCGCTGATTCTCGAAGCCGACCTTGAAGTTGTGTGACCCGGTCACATAGCTCATCGACGCGTTGTAGGTCTGGCTCGGAAGCCGATCGTCGAAGTCGAAGCCGCCGATGATACCGCCCGGCGCTCGGTACACGAGGCCTGTCGTCTGCTCGGTGATCGAGATGCATCGTGGTGCCAGCGAACCCTGCGACGAGCAGGTGCCAACCTGCTCCGGATCGAGCTTGATCGTGTCGGGGCTCGCGCCAGCGGCGATACCCGCCTCGAACAGCAGATGGTTGGTCGCTGTGTACGTCCACTTCGTCGTCGACAGCTGCGTGTGCCACGTCGTCACGCGCACCGCTTCCGGAGACGCGGTGAAGATCTGAATCAGCCAGTGCGGGTCCACCTTGTACTGGTAGGCGTACCAGCCCGAGAGCTTCTGCTTGTTGTTGATCGACCACGTCAGCCGCGCGTTGTTGTCGTAGGTGTACGTCCCGCCATACGACTGCCGGTCGGGGTCGTTGGCCCGGACGATCGTCGTCGGATCGACAGCATAGAAGCGCGAGGCGAGATAGTACTCGTTGGTGAAATAGCGCGAGGTCGCATAGAACCAGAGCTTGTCGCGCTTGATCGGCCCGCCGACTGCACCGTTGATGTCGTACAACGTCTTCAGCGTCGATGACGCGTTCTGCAGGCCGCGCGCCTGGAGACGGTCAGTGACGTTGCCGCCCTGCAGGCTCGGGCCGGATCCGTTGGCGAGCAGCGATCCGCTGAATGTGTTGCCACCGGACTTCGGGATAGCGTTCATAATGACGCCGTTGGTGCCGGTCTCACCCATCTGCCCTGACAACGAGACGTCCACCTGATCGAATAGCAGCGGTGAGAGGCTCATGTTCGTCAGGTTGGAGTCGATGTACATGTTGCCGATGCGGAGGCCGTCGATCATCGACACGCCGTCGCCCGGTCGGCTGCCGTGGGCATCGACCTGGGCGCCAGTCTGGTCACCCAGCACGCCGCCGACGTCCGTGTTCCCAGCATGAACCGCGGGCACGAGTGCCGCCATCTGAATCCACGATCCGCCCGTCGGCAGCTCCTTGAAAGCCGCGTCGGTCATCGCTCTGGTCTGAGCTGAGGATTGGATGTCGACGATCGGGCTCTCACCCGTCACGGTGATCGTCTCTTGTACGGCACCGACCTTCAGTTCGCCGTCGATGTTCGACGTGAAGCTCGGTGACACCTCGACACCTTCGCGCTTCACGGTGCTGAAGCCCGTGAGGGTGAACGTCACGCTGTAGGTACCTGGAGGCAGGTTGACGATTCGATACTGACCGGACCCGTCGGTCACGGCCGAACGAACTTTTTCGATCAGCGCAGGACTTGCGGCTTCGACGGTCACACCCGGCAGCACGGCGCCGGAGCCATCCTTCACGTTGCCCGCGATCGTGCCCAGCACCTGGGCGCCACTCGCAGCCGGCAGCGCCAGCAGTCCCACAAGCAGCAGTAAAGCTCTTGTCAGTTGTCGCATTGCTCTCCTCCGCGGACGCCGCGGCGCACGCATGGAAGCCACCCCACGGCGCGAGCGTGCGCCACGGGGACACCCGCAATTTCGCTACGCGAACCTATTTTCTTTTGGCGGAGGAAGATATACGCTCCGCCTGACAGAGTGTCAAGACCGGCGGCCGAACACGGTGCCTCCGACGCGTTGGTCGATGTCACGGCCGCAATTATGGGTGATTTCATGTCCGATATAATCGGCTTTCGCGTGGCGAAAACTCCGAAGACCGAGTTCGTGGCGTCTCTCGAACGGGGGCTGCGCGTCCTGCAGACCTTTTCGCGAGAACATGCCCAGCTCACGTTGAGCGAGGTGGCCGTCCTCACCGAGCTGAGCCCCGCCACGGCTCGCCGATCGCTGCACACGCTCGAGATGCTGGGGTACGTCGGCCGCGCCGGGCGGCGTTTCCTGCTGCGTCCCAAGGTCCTGGCGATCAGCTCCGGATATCTCAGCGCCATCAATGCCGAAGTGGTGCTGCAGCCGTTTCTGCAGGAGGTCGTCAACGAGCTCGGTGGCAGCTCCTCGGTCACCGTCCTCGACGATCTCGACATCGTCTACATCGCGCACGCGTCGCTGAACCGCGCGATTCGGCTCACCGCGGGTGCCGGGTCCCGTTATCCCGTGTATCCAACCTCGATGGGGCGCGTGCTGCTCGCCTTCCAACCCGAGGCCACGATCGACGCGTACTTCAAGCGCGCGACGTTTCGAAAGCTGACCGAGCACACCGACACCGATCCCGCCTCGCTGCGCAAGATTCTCAAGGAAGTGCGATCGAAGGGCTATGCGGCGATTCAGGACGAGCTCGACTACGGGATCGTCTCGGTCTCGGTGCCGATCTTCGGACCACACGGACGGATCGTCGCAGCCGCCAACTGCTCCGACGTCACCAACCGCCTGGACCGCGACACGATGATCAAGAAGCGGCTGCCGGTGCTGCGACAAGCCGTGCGCCGCATCGAGGGCATGCTCACGCAGCATCCCGAGCTGACGCATTCGGTCGAATCAGTCGCGTCCGATTACACCCGCGGCCGGGCGGTCGCGCGTGTTGGACAGCCGGCGCCGGGAACGAAGCCGCCGCGCCGCGCGAACGCGCGCGGCAACGGGCGAAGCGCATGACGCGCCCGTAGAGCGGGTGGCTTCAGCCCCCGCGTGCCGACGAACTCTACGGGGTTCGAACGAACGGCACGCGTTTCGTGATGCCCTGACCTTCGTCGATCGTGATCACGTGATTGATCGGCGGATTGTCGATCCGCTCCACGCGCCCGCCTGGCCACCGTATCTCCAGTCGATCGACACGCGTCGCCGGTCCCAGCCCGACGTGCGCTCGCAGATCGCTCTGACCGAGATAGCTCGAACCCGACTTCACTTCGCGCGCCATCGTCTGCCCGTTCGCGCTGACGATGATGCGCGCACCGATCGCGTCACGCCCTCCGCGCGCGAGCGCGCGGACTTCGATCGCGTTGAAACGGTTGCCCCCGTCGTTGCGCAGCAACTCGGGCGCCGCACCATTGTTGGTGACCAGCAGATCGAGATCGCCGTCCTTATCGATGTCTCCGGCGATCAGCGTGCGGCCGACGCCGTCTTTTGCGAACCCAGAACCCGCCTGACGGCCGACGTCAACGAACCGCCTGCCGTTGCTGTTGCGCAGCAGCAGTTTCCGCTGCGCATGCGTCGACCCCGATCGGAACATCGCGGTGTTGTCGATGACGTGGCCGTTCACGATCGCGAGATCCATCCGGCTGTCATTGTCGACGTCGACGAACGCGACGCCGAAGCCGACGTATGGCAGCGTCGGCGGCCCGATGCCGCTTTCGATCGTGGCGTCGGTGAACAGGCCGCGACCATCATTGCGAAAGAGACTGTGCGTCTCGAACTCATGATTGGTCACCACCAGGTCGAGGCGGCCGTCGCCGTTGAAGTCGGCGAACTCGGTGCCCATGCCCGCTCTTGGTTTCCCATCTCTCGCGACTGAGACGCCAGCGGCCAGCCCCACCTCGGAGAAGCGTCCGTTGGCTTGGTTGTGAAAAAGGAAGTTTGGCACCGCATCGTTGGCGACGAAGACATCCGGCCACCCGTCGTCGTCGTAATCGCCGACCGCGACGCCGAGACCGTTGCCGACGTACTTGGCGATGCCGGCCACGGCGCTGACGTCGGTGAACTTGCCCATGCCGTCGTTGCGGTACAACACGCTCGGCAGACCCTTGTAGTTGAGCGGATGGCAGTAGACGCGGATGCGACGCTGAGGGTCTCCGCAGAACGGGTTGTTGCTCTTCGGCGCGTCGAGATAATTCGCAACGAAGAGATCGAGATCGCCATCGTGATCGATGTCGAGGAACGCGCAGCTCGTGCTCCAGCCGTCGAGACCCACACCGGCCGCGCGCGTGATGTCCGTGAAGGCGCCGTTGCCCGTGTTTCGAAACAACGTGTTCGGACCGGCATTCGTCACATACAGATCGATGCGACCGTCGTTGTCGACATCGCCCGCGCAGGCGCCCATGCCGTAGGCGGTGTGCGTGAGACCGGATGCGGCGGTCACATCGCTGAACTTCCCGTTCCCGAGGTTGCGATACAGACGATGACGGGCGCTCGCGGCGACTTTCGCATCTGCGTACGACCCACCATCGACAATGAAGAGATCGATCCATCCGTCGTTGTCGTAGTCGAAGAACAGCGCGCCTGAGCCCATCGTCTCGACGAGGTACTTGTCGGCGCTGGCGCCGTTGATGTGTGTGAACGCGATGCCAGCCGATTGGGTGATGTTCTCGAAGGTGACCGGCGCGGACGCGCTCGATGCGTCTGACTGCTCTGCCCGCGCAGGAAGCATGGTCAGCGCACATGCCGCGGCTATGAGCACGAGGAGATTTCTCAAAGGCCTCAGGGCCCAGGCCTCAGGCCTCAGGGCTGGGCCAGGCATCAGGCCTGGGGCCTTGAACGGCCCTGAGGCCTGAGGCCTGGGCCCTGGGGCCTTCTGATGCGGTCTCAACGCGGGGGGCCCTTCGGATCGACGGCGTCGAGCGTCCCCTGGATCTTGCGCTGGTTGTCCTGGAAGCGTTGACGCTCTTCCGCCATCGCCTTCGCCTGCAGCCGCTCGAAGATCTGAAGTTCTTCACGCGCCTCGTCGGCTCTGTTCAACCGTGCGAGCGCACGGCTGAGGGCGTAGTGCGCTTCGAGATGCGCTGGATCGAGCGCCACGGCTTTCCGCAGCGCGACCACCGCCTCCTCGTCACGACCGGTCGCCGCGCGAATCTGTCCGACCGTCGCGTAGCCTCGCGCCTGCGCCGGATCGAGCAGCACGCCCACGAGCGACTCGACCAGCGCCGCATCCTGCATGTCGTCGGCGCGATAGACGTCAGCGAGATCGAGGTGCGCCGCCGCGTCATTCGGGGTCAGCACGATCCGCTGGATGTACGCGGCGGTCGCAGCCGCGAGATCGAGCTGCGAGTGATAGCGCTGCCCGATCGATGCCTGCAGTCGGCCGGCTCCCGCGATCGGAAAGAGCCGCGCCGCCGCCTCGAACGATCGCACTGCATTCGCATCATCGCCGAAACTCTGATGCAGGCGACCGAGCTTCCAATGCGCCTGGCCCGACTTGGGGATCGCCTGCGCCGTTTCCGACAGCATCACGCGCGCAGCCGCTGAATCACCTTGGGCCATGAGCACATCGGCCAGTGCGAGGCGTGCGCGCTCGTTGGCGGGACTGACGCGGACGGCGGCCCGCAATTCCTCCAGCGCCTTGTCGGGTTGCGACGCTGCGGCGTACGCAGTCCCCAGCACACGGCGCACCTCGGGCGATCCATTGTGACGGCGAGCCGCGTCGACCAGACCGGAAAGCGTTTGCGGGTTCGCGCCCTGCTTCAGCGCTGCGATCGCCGACGTCATCTCCGGTGACGTCAACGATGCATCCGAGACGAGCGGATCACCGGCGACCGCGTCGTGCAGTCGTGCCACCGCATCGTCGTACTTCCCTTGCCGCAGCAGGGCGAATGCATCGGCGTATCGTGCCGGGGCAAAAAGCGGATCGGCGACGGACGTATCGTCGAGCAGCGCGAGTGTAGCGAATGCGAGTCGATCACGCGACGGCCCGTTCATCGCGTCGAGCAGGACTTTCACGGCGCCGGCCGTCTCGGCGGAATCCGTCTGTCCCCGCGACGATCGAAGGTATCGATAGGCCTGCGCTACTTTCGCGTGGTCCTGCTGCCACGCCTTGCGATACGCGTCAGCCGCCTCACGTGGCCGGTTCAACGCCTCGAGCGCAAGCCCGCGCAGCGCATGCGCTTCGGCCAGCGACGGATCGCGCGCGAGCGCCATGTCGAACTGCGTCACGGCGGCTTCGTATCGTCCGCGGTCGAGATACGCGGTGCCCAGCGTGGCTCGCATTCGCGCCGCTGCCGCAGGCGGCGCGGCACCGATTTCAGACGCGAGGCCCGCTTCAACTCGTCCGACCGCCGCGTCCCACTGAACCAGCGCATCGGTCATCGTCTTGATCGCAGCGACAACCGCTGGCCCTTCATCTCCGTGCGTCCCCTGAACGGCGTTGATGAAATCGGAGAGTCCCTGAACGAACTGATCCTTGGCCTGGGCCTGAAGCGAGGTTCCCGCGCACACTGCGACGAACAGCAACGCGAGAAGATGCGATCGAGCGAGGCGGAAAAGAGAGGAAATGATGCTCACCCTGTAACAGTGAACATCGAGGCGGGGCCGCCAGACAAGCGGCCCCGCTGTGATGAGAGAGTTCAGCCTTTGTGTTCTTCGTGTTCTTTGTGGCTAGACTCCGTGTTCTTCGTGATCTCCGTGGCCAAACTCCGTGTCCTCAGCTCGACTCCGTCTTCTCCGTGTTTAGAAATCGAACTGCGCGCTCAGGCGGAACAACCGCGCCGCGATGACGCT
>DATFRP010000073.1:0-20629 GCA_035263125.1 Vicinamibacterales bacterium | reverse complement strand
TGACGCGTCGACTAACAGGTGCCTCGCTGCCCATCTGTTACACGGCACAAAACGTCCGAGCCGTCTCATCGCAACTCGAACGCGTGGACGGAAGTCGACGCGGTGAATCACTGCGGCCGCGTTCCTGCTTCGCGCTGCATCGGCCTTGCTTACGCGGCCGCCATCCAACATGCGTGAACTCTGAGGTGAATTCGCGATCGACGCGCCCGTCTCTAGAACGAACCGTCAGCGCCAGCCCAGCTCGGGCGCGACGAACTTGAGGATGCTCTCGATGACGTGGGCGTTGTATTCCACGCCCAACTGGTTTGGCACGGTCAGGAGCAGCGTGTCGGCGGCGGCTATGGCCTCGTCCGCGGCGAGCTGTTTGACCAGCACCTCGGGCTCGGCGGCGTACGAGCGGCCGAAGATGGCGCGGGTGTTCGCATCGATGTAGCCGATGTGATCCTGGTCGCGAGCGTCGTGTCCGAAATAAGTCCGGTCGCGGTCGTCGACGAGCGCGAAGATGCTTCGGCTCACCGAGACGCGCGGCTCACGCGTATGCCCGGCCTCTTTCCATGCCGCCCTGTAGGCTTCGATCTGCTTGCGCTGCTGAACGTGCAGCGGTTCGCCGGTTTCATCGTCCTTGAGCGTGGAGCTCTGAAGGTGCATTCCCAGCTTTGCGGCCCATTGAGAGGTCGCGTTTGAACTCGAGCCCCACCAGATCCGATCGCGCAGTCCTTCGGAATGTGGCTCGAGCCGCAGCAGACCAGGCGGATTCGGGAACATCGGCCGCGGGTTGGGCTGAGCAAACCCTCGACCTTCGATCACTTCGAGGAAGACCTCCGCGTGGCGACGCGCCATGTCGGCGTTCGTCTCGCTCTCGGCGGGCGAGTAGCCGAAATAGCGCCAGCCGTCGATCACCTGCTCCGGTGACCCGCGGCTGATCCCCAGTTGGAGCCGGCCGCCGGCGATGACATCCGCCGCTCCCGCGTCTTCGGCCATGTACATCGGGTTCTCGTAGCGCATGTCGACGACGGCCGTACCGATCTCGATCTTTTTTGTGCGTGCGCCGACGGCTGCGAGGAGCGGGAACGGTGAGCCGAGCTGACGGGCGAAGTGGTGCACCCGGAAGTAGGCGCCGTCCGCACCCAGCTCCTCGGCGGCCACCGCCAGATCGATCGATTGCAGCAGCGCGTCCGCCGCCGTGCGCACTTGCGAGTAGGGCGTGGCCGACCAGTGACCGAACGACAGGAACCCAATCTTCTTCAACGGCCCATCCTTTCCCTCCAATGGACGACTCGCGTCGTCGATGAACGCGTAGTCCACTATGATCGCATCAGAGGGTCGTCGGGAACGAGAGCCAGTCGCACGGATGCACATGACGTCTTGGGTCGTCGTCAAGAGCGACATCGAGAGCGTGTGGGCGTTTCTTTCGGATGAGAAGAACGCTCCCCGCTGGGACCGCAGCGTTGCGCGCGCGGACCTCGTGTCGTCGCCACCGCTTCAGGTGGGTTCGATCGTGCGGACGACAGCACCGTCGGGGATGACGCAGGAATTTCGCGTCGACGAGATCGCCGCGCCTTCGGTGCTCCGATTCAGCCTCGTGCGCTCCCGGTGGTTCCGCTCGGCACAGCTGTCCTTCCTGCTGGCGCCCGTCGAGCAGGGAGTCCGCATCACCCACGAGGTCGAAGTCAGGCTCCGATTCCCGTGGGTGATTCTTTTTCTCGTTCTCGTGCTCGTGAACAAGCGCGCGCTCGCTGCCGACCTGGACTCGCTGAGACGCGCGATCGAGGAGGGCCACGATCTCACGGTGGCGGACAGGTCGTAAGGCCGCGTGCTAATCGTCTTCGGCGATCAGAACGACCGGCGCGCCGCCCGTCGAGATCTCGAGCGCGTGGGCAACAGTCGTTTGCCCACCAGGAGACTCCAGTGCCTTCTGCAACGATTCCATCGAGTCGAAGTACAGCTCGGCGACTCGTTGATAGGGAGCCTTCCCCGGCGGTCCGACCACCCTCGCCGCAACGAACTTCTTCAACCCGGGAATCTTCGCCATCACCATCGGGGCGTGCTCCGATTGGTACCGTCGCTCGAATGTGGCCACGTCGGAAGGAGGCAGATAGAGGACGATCAGCTTTGGCATGACGCCATCCTAACCTCTCTTGCCCGGCCGCCGGTCTTTTTCGACGGCACGTGTCGTGGACCATCTCGGTGCTCAGCGCAACGACGCCAGGCCTTCGGTGATCGCGAAGTTATTTCTTCGAGAGCGGGTGCACGTACCCTGCCGGCAACACGTGATCGGTGACGTCGGTGAAGCCATGATAGACCACGGCCGGGATGATGACGATGTCGCCCGGGCCCACGGTACGCGACTGCAGCAAGCCACGAAACGGAGAAACGGAGACTCTGGCCACGAAGATCACAAAGATCACGAAGCAAAGAAACGGAAGAGGATGTGCTCCCCGTGAGCTCATCACCGGTGACATCGCCCTGTCACCGTTCTGATCGAGGATCGTGGTGATGGCGCTGGACGGCTCCCGTCAGTGCGAGGGAGGCGATCATGTCTTCGATCATTCATCACCCGAGCATGTGATACGAGGCCGGCGTCAAGGTGCGAACGTCCATCGCCGATGGCCACGTCATCTCGATCTGGGTTCACACCGCGAAGTCGTCCGGCTCTCTCCGTCGCCGTCCTATTTCCGAACCAGCCGCGCCGTCCAATCCAACACCACCATGATCGGCTGCGCCGGAGGATCGCTCACGCGCCGCACGAGAAAGCGGCTACCGTCCGGCGCCGGATCGTACTGGCGAACTGCGGTGACGAATCCCAGGCCGGAAAACAAGCGGACCGGCGAGCCAACGGACAAGGTCCTGTCCGATGTTGTGATTGGTACGGCAACCAGATCGCCGCTCGAGTTGACGTAATACAACTCTCGGCCGTCATGTCGCCACGAAGGTCCAGATCCGCCGCTGATGGAGATCTGCCATTTGCCACCAGTCGGCGGGACCGGCTGAATGAATATCTCGTTCTGTCCCAATTCGTCGGACTCATAGGCGACGAAGCGTCCGTCAGGAGCAAACCGTGGTCGCATTTCGTTGAACGATGTCGCGGCGATCGCGATGGGTTTCGAACCATCGAGCGACTGCACCCAGACGTCTCCGCGTGTGTCCGAACGATCGGTCCAGTACGCAATCGACCGGCCGTCGGGCGCCCAGTCGCCAGGCACTCGCTGGTCGTCTTGGAACTCGCTCGGCTTGAACACGGCAGCTTCCGGGGCCGCTCCGTCGAGTTCCTTCGCGAACAGGTCACCCGTGCCGTTGCGATACGACATCCAAGCCAGCTTGAGACCATCTGCAGACCAGAACGGTTGCCAGTCGTCGCTCCCACCGAATGTGACGCGACGTGGCGGCGCCGAGGGATCGAGGACCCACACGTCACGAGCGATCGAGTGCTCGGTCCGATTGTCCACAACCACCCGTCGTCCGTCTGGTGCAACCCGAAACGTGGTGTAGTCCCCGGCTGGAAACCCGGCGTCTTCGTCGCGTCCGGTGCGATCCACCCATCTGAATCGAACACTCGGGGTGGCTGGTTCCGCCAGATACGCGAGCACGCCGTTGTCCGACAGCGTGAAATGGCCGCGCATGCCGCCGTCTGTTCCGCCGAAGCGACTCAGAACAGTCGTCAGTTCGGGCTCTGCAGTCATGCGATCGGGATCGAAGCGACGTGCGACCAGTTGCTCGTCCTGGATGTAGACGAGATAGCCCGGCGGGACATACTCGACATGAGACGACACCGGAAACAGTCGCTTTGGTTTTTCACCGTCGATCGAACCCACGTAGGCCGCGCTTCGACTGGTACGTCCGCTTCGCGCGACGTAGAGGAAATGACGGCCATCGGGTAGGAAACGTGGGAAGCGCAGCGAGTTCTCCTGATACTCGGCATTCAGCGTCGCCACTACGCGCGGCTCGCCGCCGGTCGCGGGAATCATCTGCAGTGAATAGCGGGTCGAAAAGACGATGACGCCGGACGGACTCCATGCCCCACCAGCAGACACTTGAGGATTGGGCGCGAGCGAACGGATCGCGCCGGTGGTCACGTCAATCGTGCGCAGCATTCCCTGCGATTGAAATCCGATCGCACGTGAATCGGGTGCCCAGAACAGAGTGCCGGCACCGTTGGTACCAGCGATCTGACGTGTGGTGCCATTCGATACTTCGTAAAGCCAGAGGGACGGTTGCTGCGCGGGACCGACGTTCCCTACCCAGGCGATGTACCGGCCATCGCGCGAAATGGCGATTGTCGGCTGGGGAATCACGGCATCCGAATGATCGACGGGAGCCTGGATCGAGAACGTCGCGCCCTCGGTTGCCCACGCCGGCTTTGCAGCGGCCGCCGGATTCTCACGTCGCGCGAGCGCCACACCCAGCGCCACTGCGGACAATGCGAACACGGCAGCCAGCGCCCACGGCAGTAGCTGCAGACGAGTGCGAAGCTGGGGCGATCTTCCCGACACAGGATCCAATCTGATATCGCCAATGTCGCGAAGCCGCAGCTTCGGGTCTTTCTCTAGACAGCGTTTCAGCGTCGTCACCACCGTGTCGGGTACGCTGGAGGACAGGACTGCCCAGTCAGGCTCGCGCTCGAGAATCGCGACGATGGTGTCGGTGGTTGTCTCGCCGAGAAACGCGCGGGTGCCGGTCAGCATTTCGAAGAGCACGCAGCCGAAGGCCCAGATGTCGGTACGTTTGTCGACCGGTTTCCCCCGCGCCTGTTCCGGTGACATATAGGGCGCCGTTCCGAGCAGCATGCCCGTCATCGTCGGGCTCAACATCGTCGGCGAATGTGTCAACGACGAGGCTTGTGTTTCGCCGCTAGCATCCTTCGCCAGCCCGAAATCCAGCACCTTCACGATGTCGTCGCCTGTGAACCCGATGTTCGATGGCTTCAGATCGCGATGGACGATGCCTTTCTGGTGTGCCGCATCGAGTGCATCGGCAATCTGCCGCGCAATTGCCAATGCATCAGCAACATTCAACGGCCCGCCGGCGATCCGATCCGCGAGTGTGCCGCCGTCGACGAGCTCCATGACGATGGCGTGGCCTTCGAAGCCATAGATCTGCGCGATGTTCGTGTGGTTGAGGGAGGCGAGCGCCTTGGCCTCGCGCTCGAACCGCGCGAGCCGTTCGGGATCGTCGGCGAGCGAGGCCGGCAGGATCTTGATCGCGACGTCGCGACCGAGCTTTGCATCGCGCGCGCGATACACCTCGCCCATTCCGCCTGCGCCGATGGCGGCGAGAATCTCGTAGGGACCCAGTTGACGAGGGAGGACCACTGAGCGCGATTTACTTCGGCGCCACGCAGCTAAAATTCGCGGCGTCGTCGATGCTCCCTTGCCCCCTGTAGCGCGCAACCTGCGGATACGGGCACAGCGGACGTGTGCGCACCGTCTTCCCGTCCGTCACCTTGCTCGCGATCAGCTGATCGGGAGTCTTGCTCTTCTCGACCCAGTCGATCACGGCGGTCACAGCGTCGTTGCGATCCGGTCCGATTCCGCCGGCGCAGTGCGTCATGCCCGGAACCATGAACAGCCGCGCGAACTCGGCGGCCTTCTTGTCCCTGGCGACGATCGACTCGTAGTACTTCACGCCCATCACCGGCTGGAGGATCTGGTCGGCCCACCCATACGTCATGATCAACTTGCCGCCGCGCTTCTGGAACTTCGACAGGTCCGCGTCCTTCGCGTCGGCAAGCTTGCTCCAGCGCGCGACCAGCGCGGGATCCTTGTCGTAGTTGAACGTCATGGTGTCGTACTCGGGCTTGGGCGGCTCGAACACGAGGTACTTCATGATGCCTTCGGCAAGATTGAAGTCTGCCGGCTTGGCGTTCGGCTGGGCGGGGATGATCGATCCCGACCACGCGCTGTTGACGGCGCCGCCCTGGCCCGGCACCGGTTGTTCGCTTCCGAGCATGTAGCCGGGGAAGAATGCCTTTCCGTTGCTCACGGGTCCGCCGTAGATCTTCTTGAGCGTCGACGCCTGCGCAGCGGTGAGGCAGTCGGCCGCGTCCGCGCCTTCGCTGCACGCGGGAACGTCGCGAGCGGGATCGAAGCTGCACTTCCGCGGGTCGTCGATGAGACCGTCCTTGAGACCGTCGACCGCGTCGCACTTCGTCATCACCTTCTCCGCGACGAGCGTCATCTTGGCAGCTGATACCGGCGCTTCCGTCATCGCCTTCTGGTTCCACATCGCGCCGATCATGAACCCGGTCTGATCGACCCATGGCGCGTTGGCGACGATGCCGTCGAAGTCGGCGGGGTAGCGCTGCGCTTCCAGCAGACCCTGTCTGCCGCCGTTCGAGCACGAATTCCAGTAGGAGAAGGTCACCGGCTTCGCGTAGTAGTCCTTGGCAACCTGCTTGGCGAGCTCCGCTGTGACGTGCACCGCGCGGTAGGCGTAGTCGATCGCCTTCTGCGGATTGCTGAGCACGAACGAGCCGCTTGGTTCCTTCCGGGCGTCATGGCCGGTGTTGGTGCGCGCGTGAACGAACCCGTTCGTCAGCGCGGAGGTGCGATCGGGGTTGTTCGGCGTATCCAGCGCATCGCCGGCGAGGCCGCCGTTGCCGGTCATGAAGAACCGCTGATTCCACTTCTCGGGCAGGTTGATCTCGAAGGCGACTTCCGGCGTGATCATGCCGGTCACGCGGCAGTGCCGAGGTGTGTCGGCGGTCGCTTCGACCACGCGAGCCGTGATCGACACGACGCCTTCCCCCTTGAACGACGACAGGCCCTCGCACGGTTTCGACGGCGCGGCGTCGGCGACGGTGTACTTCGCGAGCGAACTGCTCGCATTCGCGAATGCCTGCGCGTCGGCGGGTGAGGCCATGGCGCACAGAAGCCCGAAAGCCAGGAGAATGCGCATCGAACGCTCCTTCAGACAGATAGGACCCGCGTATTGTGCGTCAGATCCGCGCGCACTGCCTACTTCTGTCTTTGTGATGAGGACCGAGAGCGGTCCATATCGTCACACACTGCGGCGGAGCGGCACGCGCGCGCGAACCGTCGTTCCTCCAGGAGAATGAGCTTCCACGGTCAATTGTCCGTCGACCAGTTTCAAGCGTTCTTTCATACTGACGAGACCCAGTCCCCTGCCTTTCAGGGCCTTGCTCGGGTCGAAGCCGATCCCCGAATCGCGCACCGTCAGCGTGAGGGCGCTGACGTCGCCGTGCAGCGACACCGCGATGTCCCGCGTGCGGCTGTGCTTGATCGCGTTTTGGAGCGCCTCCTGCAGCACGCGGTACGCGCAGACGGACACCGCTTCTCCGAGCCCGGCGACGACGCCTTCTCTCTGAAATTCGATCGTCACGCCGGACCGTTCTGAAAATTCCCGACAGACTTCGCGTGCCGCCGCCTCGAGGCCCAGCGTGTGCAGCCTCGACGAATGAAGGCGATGAGACAGACTCTGCACATCGCTCGTGAGACGCATGGTGCTGTCGACTGCCTCTCCGATCTGCTCGGCGAGCTCAGGGGCCAACGTCCGAAGCGGCTTCTTCACGGTCTCCAGACTGAGCACCAGCAGGGCCAAGCGCTGATTGATGTCGTCATGAAGTTCGCGCGCGAGATGAGACCGTTCCTGCTCCTGGGCTTCGATCAGGCGTTGACTCAGCGTCGACAGCAGTTCTTCGGCCTCCTTGCGTTCCGTGACATCGACTGACGAGCCGATGTAACCGGCAAACGAGCCGGTCGCGTCGTATCTCGGGACGCCCTGAGCAAATACCCAGCGGAAGTCGCCATCATGTCGACGGAGCCGGTATTCCGCCTGGAAGGGCTCGCGCCGATCGAACGCGGTCATGTACACGTCACGGAATCGCTCGAAATCCTCCGGGTGAATCGCGACCGTCCATCCTTCTCCACGAGCGGTCTCCATCGACTGGCCAGTGAAGTTCGTCCACGAGTCGTTGGCGAACGTCCCGTGGTTGTCGGCGTCCGACATCCAGATGATGACCGGGGCCGTGTTCGCAATGAGACGGAAGCGCTCCTCGCTTTCCCGGACCGCCCGTTCGGCTTCGCGGCGTTCGGTGTCGTCCCGAAATCCCACGACGATGCCCACGATCGTCCCGTCTCTTTTCACGGGCGACGCCGTATAGACAACGGGGAAGAACCGTCCGTCCTTCCGAATGAACGTATCAGCGTGCTCGCGGAGTTCGATGCCTTTCTGCACAACCTGAAGACCCGGGCAGTTGCTGGCCGGAAACGGAGACCCGTCAGGATGCTTGTAGTGCGTCACGTCATGCATCTTCTTGCCGAGCAGTTCGGCCATCGTCCATCCGAACATCGCCTCGGCGGCCGGGTTCATGTACGTGACCAGCCCCTCGAGGTCGAGCGTGTACACGCCTGCGGCCACGTTGCTCATCGCGAGCCGGAAGCGTTCTTCACTCTCGCGCACGAGCGTTTGCGTGGCGAGCAGCGCCTGCATCGCCTGCCGGCGTTTCAACGCGTTCCAGAGAATGTCGCCGATCGCCCTGAGACGGTTCACCGTTTCCGGAGTCCACGTTTCGTGACGATGCACCGTGACGAATGAAATGGCCCCCGCAATCTCACCGCCCACTCTGAGCGGAACCGACGCAACGGACGCGACGCCCCTCGAGCGAAGGTACTGTGCCGCCTGCTCGGGAAGATCGTCCACATGCGTTGCAACGCTCACATCGCCCCGCAGGACCTGACCCAACCACCACGGCTGCGATTGTCTCGAGAATCGAGGCAGAGGAGCCTCGACTCCGGGCGAACTCCAGGAGTAGGCGACGACCATCTCATTGCGATCTGCAGTCAGTTCGAGAATCGTCACGCGATCTAGTCGCAGGAAGTTGCCCACACGCGCGAGGCCCTGCACCATGTTCACGTCGACTGTCTCATCAGGGAATCCGATGAACGCGCTGGAGAGATCCTGGAGGAACGCCTCGAACTCGACTTGACGGTAGATCGCGTTCTCGAACTGCTTTCGCTCCGTGATGTCCCGGATGCTGACCGCGAACTCGCGCCGGCCTCCGACTGCGAACTGAGCGATCGAGGCCTCGCACCGAAACTCCTCACCATCAGCGCGCATGCCGTAGATGGCGAGCGGCGCGCCGGCATCGCGCGAGTGACCGGCGGTCTGACGCACCGTATCGAAGCCCGCATCGAGTACCGATCGAAAACGCGGAGACACGAGCCGCTCGAGTTGGCTGCCGATCACATCCTGACGCGGCCAGCCGAACATGCGCTCCGCGGCCGGATTGAACACGAGTATCTGCTGACGCTCATCGACGACCACGATCGCGTCGCTCCCCAACTGGACAATGGCGTCGAGGCGCTCCCAGGTTTCGACCGATCGGGTCAGCAGCCCGTTCTTGTTACCGCCGAGGTCGTTATGCCCGGCCATGGCGTGGATCACCGTCCCGCGCTCGTTCGCGGACGGTGGCCATTCTATGGTGTGTCGCTGACCGCCCTCAACCTGCTGTCGCACTGCTTCGGCAATGCCGCCTGCGCGCCTCCAAGGTGAGGCAGATGGTCGGCGCGAGGTATAAACCTACAGTGAATCTCCCATCTCCGATTCGGGTCGTCTCGTCGATGGCGACGCGACGACTGCTTGCAGAATTGACAGCGCAGTTCGAGGCCACTTCATCGCACCGTGTCTCGCTCGAATCCATCGGCGGCGTCGATGCCGCAAAGCGGGTCAGCGCAGGCGAAGCGTTCGATCTCGTCGTGCTGGCAAAGGACGCCATAGAGAATCTGACGGCCGCCTCCCGAATCATTGCGGGCAGCCGGATCGACGTCGCAGTATCTCCAATCGCACTCGCGGTTCCGGCTGGCACACCACATCCGGACATCGGCTCCGCGGAAGGGGTCAAACGCGCGGTGCTCTCGGCTCGGTCCGTCGGCTACTCCACGGGGCCGAGTGGTGCGTATCTCGCAAAGCTGTTCAAGACCTGGGACACCGAGGATCGACTGCAGAACCGGATCACCGTGGCGCCGGCTGGCGTACCGGTTGGCAGTCTCGTCGCACGAGGTGAGATCGAACTGGGTTTTCAACAATTGAGCGAGTTGATCGGCGTCGACGGGATCGAGGTCGTGGGGCTGTTGCCACAGGAGATTCAGGCGATCACAACGTTCTCAGGCGGCATCGCGCAGACGTCGACCCAGCCGGATGCGGCCCGCGCCCTCCTGTCATTCATGGCCGGCCCTGAGCACATCCCGATCAAACGGAAATACGGGATGGACGCTGCGGCGCCTTCGGCGTGACGGTGTCCTCAGCCCCTCGCTTGACGGCTTGTGATCGTAACGGGTTCAGGAGATTTCAGGAGTAGCTCAGGACTTCCGGGCAGCGCATGCAGGACAGTATCGGCATGCGCGCGACACTCCTTCTTCTCACGATGCTTGTCGCGGCCACCGTGCCTGCCGCAGCCCAGCCCGCCTTTTCGCAAGACCACCCGCGGCCGACGTTCGCGATCGGCGTCGGCGTTTCCGACGATGGCAACTGGTCTGGGGATGGGAAGAACCTGCTCCTTTCCGGCACCTACGAGCTGCCGATTGGGGACTCGGCGCGGGTTCGGCTCGAAGCGGCTCGCACACGACAGGCGATTCCGGCGTTGGTCTATCGCAGCGACGTGGGTGACACCGCCCGCTTTACGCGCCTGACAATCAGCTTGGCGGGAGTGAAGCGGTCACTCGCCCCGATCGCGCCGTACGGCGGCCTCGGGATCGGCATCTACAGGGCGACCTTCGATCGAGCCCCCGCCAGCGGTTGGCGCGCCGGCCCCTACGGGCATGTCGGCATCGAAGTGCAGGCCGGCGACACGCTTGCGATCGACGCCGAGGTCGGCATCCACGTGATCGGCGGCCACTTCTATCCCGAGAGCGGCCTGCTGGGCGAAGCGCTGGTCCGGATCAAGATTGGGTTGTAGTGGAGCGGCCGTCGCCCAATCAGACGTCGGCTGGATCTACGCGTTGGAACGATTCGATCTGAGGTGGTCGGCAAGCGTCAGGTAACGCGGATGCTGCCGTAGCAGTTCGAAACGCGGTTCGACCGCGACCAGCGACACCATCGGGTCGCGATCGGCGCACGCGTCATCGAGTGCGGCGAATGCGGCGTCCAGATCCGCGAGACCAGCGTGCGCCACCGCGCGGTGGTAGGAAGAGACGTACCGTGATGACTCGCGGAGCCGTTGCAGCAGGGCAGTGGCGCCTTCACGATCACCGGTCACTGCCCGCGCGTGCGCGAGCCAGGCGAGTGTGATCGGATCGTCGGGCTCAACCGCGAGCGCAGCGTCGAGTGCCGCGAGCGCCTGCTCGGGAACGCCCGACTGGAGGAGCAGCGCTCCAAGCAGTCGATGGGCCGACGCACGCTCCGGTTCCACGTCAATGGTGTAGCGGCACTTTTCGGCGGCGCGATCGTAGTCGCCCACGAAGTACTGCACGTGCGCCGCGGTGAGCGTGGAAATCAGGCACAACGGATCCAGCTCGCACGCATGCTCGACTTCGCGAACAGCATCCTCCGGCCGGTCGAGGACGATCAGCAGCGCGCCGTACGAACGATGCACGTTCTCGAAGCTTGGATTCAGCATCATTGCACGAGCGTACGCGTCTTCGGCGGAACGCCAGTCCCAGTGCAGCATCCGATGCACGTCCCCGATCGCGAGGTGTGCGTCGGACAGATCGGGATCGAGCTCCAGCGCACGGACGGCCGCGTCGCGCGCGAGTGCAAGCTGGTGTCGCGGGACGCCGTCGTAATACTCGGCCTGCGCAATCCGTGCCCGGGCGAGCGCGGCATATCCGGCCCCGAACCCCGGCGCTTCTTCGACGACGCGTGTGAATGCGGCCAGGGCGTCGTCGAGCCCTTCTGCTCCCCGGGTGTTCCAGTGGTATCGGCCTCTGAGGTACGCCTGGTACGCAGAGGGCGCGAGCGTCTGCGTCGGTGATGGCGAAGGCGCCGGCGCAATCTCCAACGCGAGGGCGCGGGCGACGCGTGACGCGACGTCAGTTTGAATCGAGAGTCGGCCGGCCATCAGGGTGCAGCAGTCAGACAGGTCCCGCTCGTACGAGTCGGACCAGATCTGCGTTTCGCTCGCCGCCTCGATCAGCCGTGCCGTGATCCGGATCCGGTCGGCCTCCTGTCGCACGCTGCCTTCGAGCAGATAGTTCGCGTGCAGTGCCTCGCCGATCGCGCGTGCACGCTGCGTCGTGCCCTTGAAGGTCATCGACGACCATCGGGCGATGACGCCGATGCGCCCACGACACAGTGCGCCGAGCTGTGCGATCAGCTCCTCGGTGAGGCCGTCGCTGAAATATTCCTGCGCTGAGTCGCCGCTCAGGTTCGTGAACGGGAGGACGAGCAGACGGGGGTGAGACTGATTCCGCGGTGCCGCATCATCACGCGCGCGGTCGAACCCATCGAGCTTCGCGATGAATCTGTAGCCGCGCCGAGGCAATGTCTCGACGAACCGAGGGCGCTCGGCCTCGTCCCCGAGCGCCGCGCGCAAGCGCTTGACCGCGGCATTGAGCGCATGCTCGAAGTCGACGAACGTGCCGTCCGGCCAGAGCCGCCGCTGGAGCTCGTCGCGGGTGATCACATCGCCAGGCCGCTCGAGCATCATGCGAAGGATCTCGAAAGGCTGATCCTGAAGACGAATCCGTCGCGTGCCAGTCCGCAGCTCACGCGAACGTACGTCCAGTTCGAAACTCGCGAAGCGGAACGATGGGGGCTCGGCCGAGAGTTGCATGATCGGGAACTGCGCTCGCGGGCGTCGCTTCCTACCTGACCTACCTGAGGCGACGATGCAGCCAGTATATCGCTGGGCGGTCCAGAACCGCTCACACCGTCGTCGTCTCGTCGTTGCATGTTCGTGCGGCCGACTACACAGCGTCGACATTTCCGGCCGCTACGCTGACAGCCTTCCTCGAAAGGACATTGCCAATGCTGAAGACTCCGACCGCGCTCGCCGCGGCGCTCGTGAGCTGTGCTGCGTGGGCACCGGTGGCCGCACAAACGCTCGAGGCGTACGCCGTCCTGCCTGCCGACACGTTCGAGTCCGGGCCGACGTCCGGTCAGTTCGTCACTGCAGCCAACGGCCGCGTGCCGCCCTTCACTGACAGACAACCCGTACAGGGTGTCTCGTCGGTTCTCCGCACGTCGAAGGGCGACTTCCTGGTGATGTCGGACAACGGTTTCGGGGCGCAGGAGAATTCGGCGGACTATGTGCTTCGAGTCCATCGCATCTCGCCCGACTTCAAGACCAAGACGGGCGGATCCGGTGCGGTCACACTCGAGTCGTTCTTCACGCTGCGCGATCCCGATTTCAAGATCAATTTTCCGATCGTCGCCGAGAAGCCCACGTATTACCCGACGAGCTCAATCCCCGTGGATATCGCGATCGTCAGAAACCGATATCTGACCGGCGCCGACTTCGACATCGAGTCGGTTCGCGAAGCGCACGACGGCACGCTGTGGTTCGGCGACGAGTTCGGTCCGTTCCTGCTGCACACCGATGCCACCGGAAAAGTGCTCGAAGCGCCAATCCCTCTTCCTGGTGTCTTCGCCCCACAGAACCCGTTCCTTGCCGGGCGGATACCCAACCTCCCAACCAGTCGAGGGTTCGAAGGCATGGCGATCACTCCCGATGGCAAGACGCTGTATCCACTCCTCGAGGGGGCGCTCACGACTGATCCCGATCAGCGAAGGTTGACCATCAACGAGTTCGATATCGAGTCGAGGCAGTACACCGGCCGGCAGTGGTTCTATCGACTCGAGGCGCCCATTCAGACCGGGCAGTCGATCGGCGATATGACTGCGATCACCAAATCTACCTTCGTGATCATCGAGCGCGATGGGGGACAGGGCGCGACCGCGCTCTTCAAGCGCATTTACAAAGTCGATTTGAACGACGTCGATGCCAACGGGTTCCTGGTGAAGCACCAGGTCGCGGACCTCCTGCACATCGACGACCCCGACAACCTGGGCGGACTCGGGCCGGTGTTCACATTCCCATTCGTGACGATCGAGAGCGTGATTCCACTCGATGACCGCAGGCTCGGCGTCCTGAACGACAACAATTACCCAGGCAGTTCGGGGCGGACACCGGGCCAGCCGGACTCGAACGAGTTCATCATCATCCGGCTCGACGAGCCGTTATCGCATTGAGGCGCCGCGTCCGTGGGTTCGTGTCACTCGGGGCTGGAGTGTCAGAGATGAAAGTCGCGGGCCGCAAGACCCCGCTCAAGTATCTGACGCGGCGTCGCCCCAAGCATGCGACGGAATGTGCGTGTGAAATGCGCAGAGTCTGAGAACCCGGCTGCGTAGGCGGCTTCGGTGACGGATCGTTTCCGGGCCAGTACAGCGGCGGCGCGCTGCAGTCGCAACCATAGGATGTACGGTCGGAGCGGAATGCCGACCGACGCTGTAAAGAGATGCATGAACCGCGATGGCGACAGGCCGACGCTGGTGGCGACCGACTGCAGCGACACCGGGTCGGCCTCGGCCAGTTTCTCCGGGAGCGTCCGAAGCACCTGTTTGATGCGGCGATCCAACCGTAGAGGCTGAGGCTGGCCAAGGAGCGTGCTGCGGACCCACGGCTCGACGCGCTCAGCGGTCAGGGAATCGGCGTCGCCCAACGCGGCCCGCCAACTCGCAATCGTTCCTGCAGGGATGACCGCCACTTCCGATACGCCGCTGTTTGCGGTCAACGCGCCAGCGAGATCGCTCTCTGCGTCGACGAACCCGATCAGCACGTCAGTATGCCTGGCGTCGATCTCGTGTTGCGCGTCGGGCCGCACCAGAACCGCACGACACGTCGTCCATCGACCGTGCCGGCTCGTGCGAAAGCGGATCGTCCGCTGCAGAGCCATCACCAGCTGCACGGAGTGATGGCGATGCAAATCGGACCACGAGCCAGGACCCCACACGAACAGTGCAGCCGGCCATGCGAAGGCTGTGGCGCCCGCGTCGCTCGTGGCCGGGATCAGCATGCGCGCATTCTCGCATGGGTGTGTGGCAGCCCCGCGTCATGCGCAGCCAGTTCGTTCAAGACGAACCTCGACCGGACCAGTTAGATCTGATTGCAGGAGGATCTGATGGCACCGCTGGTTGTCATGATGGCGGCGTGGATCATGTCACGCTCGCTCGGCGTCGCAGGTGTCTGGAAGGGTGCGGATTCCTGGGTGGCCTCGCTTCGCTTCGCGCTGTTCGTCATGTTTCTGTTCACCGCCGTCACCCACTTTCACCCCCGCACGAGGAACGATTTGATTCGCATGGTGCCGCCTTCGTTGCCGGCTCCAGGGCTGCTGGTCTCGATCACGGGAGTGTTCGAGGTGCTGGGCGCGATCGGCCTCCTCGTGCCGCAGCTCTCAGTCGCAGCTGCCTACGGCCTGATCGGGCTGCTGGCCGCGATGTTTCCCGCGAACATTCATGCCGCTCGCGCGCGACTCGACGTCGCGGGCCGCGCCGCAACGCCGTTGGCGTGGCGACTGCCGCTGCAGTTGTTCTGGATGGGCGCGCTCTGGTGGGTAGCGCGTGCGGTCCCGCCCGCGTGATCACTGAACGGTGCCTGACGTGAGCCGTCGGCGAACGAGGCCGCTGAACTCTTCGACGTTGGTGAAAAGGGCATCCCCGAGAAAGCCGAGCGTGGCCATTGCCCGCTCGGCGGCATCGGCGTGTCCCGTGCCACATGCATCGCGGACGACGATCGGGACGTAACCGAGATCCGCCCCATGGCGCACCGTCAGATCGATGCCGATTTCGGTCGCGACTCCCGCAATCGCAAACGCATTCACGCCGCAGTCGCGGAGCGCGATATCGAGCGGCGTGCCTTCGAACGCCGACATCGCGATCTTGTCGACGATCGCCTCTGAAGGTCGCGGTGTCATTTCGGGGACCAGCTGGAAAGCGGGGGAGTCCCGCAGGAACCATGGCTTCACGTCCTCGACGCGTTCAACGCGCTGCCAGGCCATGGCCATGCGCCACTGGGAGACGCCCATCAGCTCCTTCGGCATCGAGAGATGGCGCGTGAAGCACACGCGCACACCCGTCTCTCGTGCCATACCGAGCACCTTGACGACGTTCGCGATGATCTCGGCCCCGTTCGGAATCTGACGCAGGATGCCGACCTGCATGTCGTAGACGACAAGCGCGATGCGGCGCGGATCGCAGACGTCTTCGAGCGTGCGAGGGATGTCGAGGCCGAACGCGTGGTGCATTGTTGTCCTCCGGGCAGAATCAGGTCGGGCTTCAAACCCGAAGGACATTCTCGCGCATCGAGAGCCGCGTGACGACCTCGGCGTCCTACCTGTGCCCGGCGATCGCAGGCTCACCTGCCGATCCGCGGACGAGCGAGAAGATGATGATCAACGCGCCGGCGATCGTGCTGGTGACGACGATCGACGTCTCGTGATTGATGCCAAGAGCCCAGGGCGAAAAGAACACCCAGAACCCGGCAGCTACCTGGAACCATGCGGGTACGTGGTTTCTTGCGCGGGTCAGGAGCGACAGCGCCGCGATGGCGATGACGATGACTCCCATGAGAATGCTGTTAGCCATCGCGAGGCCGCTCGAATGCAGCACCCAAGGGGCGCACAGCAGCCAGACCCCGAGGACGAGGTTGACCCAGCTGACGCTCTTCATATGAGCCCCCTTTCGGCGGAGACCGCTTCAGAGAGCGCATCTCCCATCCAATCTATTGCATTGGTCGTTCCACCAAAAGGATCCGTCAGGGCGAGGCCTTCTTCCACCTCGCCTGCCACTTTGTCTTGAGCGCGGCGCGATTCACCTCCAGCCCGCGAAGGAAGACCTTGTAGATCTTTCGCGAGTTCGCGATGTTGATGAGCGGGTTCGCGTCGAGGACCACGAAGTCGGCGTACTTGCCGGCAGCCACCATTCCCGTGTTGAAGTGGCCGGCGATGGCCGAGTCGCGCGTGGCCGCCACGATCGCCTCCGACGGGGTCAGTCCCATGTGCACCCAGTTCTCGAACTCGAGCTGCTGGCTCCAGCCGATGAAGAACCGCGTCTGTCCGGTGTCGCCGCCGAGGACGATCTTCATCCCGGCCGCGCGGAGTTTCAGCTGGTTGTCCTTTCCGCTCTCGCGCAGAGTGCGCCGCGCGCGCTCCGTCGATTCAGGCGTCATCCGCGCCAGCTGCTCACCGACTTGTGCCTGGATCTGCTGAGGAGAGATCGTGTCGCGGAGCAATGGATCGTCCCAGTCTTCGCGGCTCGACGCAGCAGTTCCCGCCTGCGGGTTGAACCACATGTTCGGGCGATCCTTCTTCGCGATCCGCTCCTTGATCATGGCGAGGAACTCTTCATCGGGTACCTCGCCGTTGCGAACCGGCGGATGCAGCCATCCTTCGACCCCTGCCTTCATCATCAGCTTGGCGTCGGCCAGTGTGATGTTGTGGGCGGCCACTGGAATGTTCGCCTTGTGCGCCTCCTCGATGATCGCGAGATAGACAGGCGGCGGCAGCTTCTTCGAGCGTCCGTTGCGATCGTCGACCCAGATCTTGATGAACTCGGGCTTCATCTTCACGTAGTCGCGCATCGCCTCGCGTGCTTCCTCAACCGTCGTCACCGGGTAGGGCACGTCGGTTCGCGATGGGTGACCGTTGGCGCCGGAGCCTGGCCACGCAATGCCGGGTCCCGCGGTCTTGAACAACGCGGCGCCCGGCACGATCTCGTTGCGCATCTTCAGCGGCACGTCGCCCCACATCGTGCGGCCGCCGTGCAGATCCGATCGATCGACCAGGTCGCCGATGCCAACCGTGGCGCTGATGCCGTAGTAGGCCAGGCGCTCGAGATGATCGATCAGGTTCTCACGGGTGAAGTACTCCTTCGCCATCGTGCCATCCCAGTCGTGCTGGTAGCCGATGTGACCGTGCATGTCGACCTTCGCCGGCATCACGAACTTGCCGGAAAGATCGACGTGCGCGGCGCCGGCGGGAACCTGGATCTGCCCTTTCAGTCCCACCCGTGTGAACGTGTCGTTCTCAACGAGGAACGCGGAGCTCTGGATCGGTGCGGTTCCGTCGCCGGTGATGAGCAGCGCCCCTTCGTAGACCGTGACTCGGCCGCCGCGTCCCTGACCTTCGACGGTCGTCGAGCGCAACGTCCAGACCAGGCACGCAGCGATGATCACCACGCAGATCGTCTTCAGTCGCATGAAATGGCCTCCTCACGATCGGAGCTGAGGGTAATTCAAAATGCAAAATGCAAAATGCAAAATGCAAGAAGAGAACTCGCCGAGGGGAAGAACTAGAACGTTTCGCATTTTGAAGTTTGTATTTTGAACTACTAGAACCATGCCGCGGTCTTCCTTGGTGCTGAGCGCTCGCGTCTGAGCGGGGTCCGCAGCGTGAGCGTGAACGTGAGCGTGTCGTCTCAGGCGGAAGTCGGACTGACTCGACTCAGGTAGCGGAGCGTATCGGAGGAACGGTTCACAGGAGAAACGGAGGCACGGAGACTCAACGGAGGCCATCGGGTGTCACTCAGCTCTGAGGCGAGTGGGGCCGCGCGCGCCGCGCGGAGGCGTGCGTCAGCAGGCAGCTGCGTTCGTGCTCCGTGAGGGAGGACTAGCAGGAGGGCCTCGCCATCCTCGGTGTCAACGTCAGAAGAGATGCGCCTGCGGGATCGGCCACCACCGCAGCTGCACTTTGCCGACGATGTAACGCTTCGGGACGGGACCCCAGGTGCGGCTGTCGCTGCTGTTGTTGCGGTGATCGCCCATGACGAAGTAGTAGGCGCGCGGCACGGTGGTCGGCCCGAAGTCGTCATGGCTGCGGAACTCGGGCAGCACGAAGTCGTCGTGCAGCTGCACGTCGTTCACGAACACCTTGCCATCGACGATGTGCACGACGTCGCCGGGCTCGGCAATCACCCGCTTCACGAACGACTTGTCTGGGTCCTCCGGGTAGTAGAGCATCACGACGTCGCCGCGCTGTGGCGCATGGAGGAGGTAGATGAACTTGTTGACGACCAACCGATCCTGATCGGCAAGCGTCGGCGCCATGCTCCACCCTTCCACACGCGCCACCTGGAACACGAACGTGACGATCAGCGTTGCGTATAGCGCCGCCGACGTGAGCGCCTTGAGCCACGCGACAATCTCTTCCCACCACGGCGTCGTCGACGCATTGCCGTTCATCAACACCGTGGGCAGCTCGGGAGCGGCGACTGCCACGTCGTCGGCGACGACCCCGCCAGCGACGACCTCGCCAGGCAGCTCGAGGGCCGGTGCGTCGTAACGCTCGGGGGGATTGAGGTCCTCAGTCACAACACTGTCTCCTGACCGTCGCGCGGACGGATGAATCTTCTTCGATCATAGGACATTCCGGGCCGGGTCTACCTCGCCGGTGGGATCCGCCATCTCTAGCGCGTGTTGCACATCGATGCAGCGGGATCTTGGTCCTTGGTTCTTGGTGCTTGGTCCTTAGTCTCCAGTGGTCCTAAGGTCCTTGGTCCGCGGCCAAGCACGAAGGACCAAGTACCAAAGATCTAGCCCCACGCGAGCATGCCGCGACGGGCCCAGTACTCGTGAGGCGGCTCAGCGATCTCCGGCACGCCACCGATGTTTTGTGCGAGGTCGACGGCGCGCAGGTTGCTGGTCAGCTGTTCAACGGTCGCCGCGCCTGACAACACGACATCGACCCAGGAATTCGACAACGCTGCGGCGATCGCGACGACGTCGGACGATGTGTGATGGACGTGAGCGTATCGCGTGAGCGGCGAGACGTCGTCGGAGGGATTCCGCTCGGTCAGGCGGCCATTGGCCACGGCTTCCTTGATGATCACACCCAATCCGAGGGACCTGGCGTCGGCCAGCGCAGCGCCGGCCGATGGTTCAAGCAGGTTCCATGTCGCTTGAACAACCTGGAACAGGTGTCCGCGTCTCGCGTTCACTTCCAACGCGCGACGGATCACATCGGCTTGTCGAGGTCCGGTGACCGTCAACCCGATCGCGAGCCCTTCGGAATGCAGCCGATCGAGCTCGTCGAGCACCTGCGCATCATCGAGGACACCGCTCTCGATGGTGGCCGAGTGGATTTGATGCAGCCGAAGTCGTTGACCGAGAAACGTCCTGCTCTCGACGATCTGCCGGCGGAGCGTGTCGACCGACAGGTCCTTCACTTCGTGGACCGGAGCGTCGAGTTGCCACGAGCCCACATACGAGTAGCCCCACTTGGAGCCGATCGTCAGGGCATCCGGACGTCGCGCGCTCAGCCAGGTTCCGAGAAACGACTCAGCGAGTCCGTACGAACGCGCGGCGTCGACGTATCGAACGCCCGCGGCGTAGGCCGCGTCGAGCATCGCATGACAGCGTTGCTCCATCACGGCGACCGTGCGCTCGCGGCCGTAATCCTGATCTCGTCCGAGATTGATATAGGCCGGCCGTCCGAGCGCGGCGAGGCCCAGCCCGATGCGGCTGACCACCAGACCGGTCGAGCCGAGCAGCCGGGTGTCGAGTTCACTCACCGTGTTCCATTCTGTCGTCGTCGACGGCCTTTCACCGAACGGTTACCAGGACGCCTGCAACACGAGCACAATCCAGCCTGCGCGCGACGTCACGCGCAACCGTTGCATGCCCAGATGACGGTAGGCCTGCTCGACATCCCGTTCAATGGCAGCAGGAATTCCCGAGAGCACC
>DATFRP010000072.1:0-4380 GCA_035263125.1 Vicinamibacterales bacterium | reverse complement strand
CCGAGATGCATGGTTTTGAGATCGCGGAATCAATTCAGCGCGATTCAGACGATGTCCTGATCGTCGAGGAAGGGTCGTTGTATCCCGCGTTGCAGCGTATGCTCGCGCAGGGCTGGGTCTCCGCTGAATGGGGCACCACAGCCGGCAACCGACGCGCTCGCTATTACCGACTGACCAGGGCGGGGCAGCGACAACTCGACACAGAGTTCTCACAGTTCACACGCGTGAACACTGCGGTCTGGCGAGTACTCCAGGTGACCTGAGCGTCCCATGTCACGCCTCTACGAGATCGGCAGGCGGGTTCGGATGCTGTTTCGAGGCGGGCGTTTCGATCGCGAGCTCGACGAGGAGATGCAGCTTCACATTCAGCTGCGTCAGGAGAAGCTCAGAGCCGAAGGACTCTCCGACGCCGAAGCGCTGCGCCGCGCGCGACGGCGGTTCGGCAATTCATTGCGCCTGCGCGAGCAGTCAAGGGATGTGTGGAGATGGAGATGGCTCGACGATGTCGGTCGCGATCTCCGGTCCGGGGCACGGCAGCTACGAGCAGCCCCGGGATTCACCATCGACGCGATTTCACTACTCACCCTGGGCGCCGGCGTTGCGCTCTCAGCCTTGCACGTGGCGAACGCGGCACAGTTCCATATCCTTGCCGTTCAAGACGCCGATCGACTTGTCCGGGTGGCACGCCAGTCTCCAGAACTTACGAGCTCATTTCCGTTCATGTCCGCCACCTTTTATCGTGAACAGTCGACTCTGTTTTCGTTTCTGGTGGCCGAGAGCATCGGACTGCGTGTGTCGGTGGACGGTGACACGGAGCCGCGTGCAGCCGCCTTTGTCTCAGGTAACTAGAAGCTGTCTCATAAATAGCACTCAACACTCTCGGGTCGTTCTGAATAGGTCAACACTGTGGCGACTACTCGTCATAGATCCAGCGTAGGGCCGGGTAGAACGGCCGGTTAAGAGGTCCCTTCAGCAGAATCGGAGAGCATGGATGGTGGCGATGAGAGTCGCGCGAAGCCCCATTCCAAGGAGAACAGGCGTTGCCTCAGGTCACGCTCAGAACCATCGTCGACGGCGGTGAAGAAGTGCTCACGGAATACGTGTGCGACTGGCCCGGGTGCCCGAATGTCGCCCGTCACGTCGTTGGGCGCCGTACGCGACTGTGCATGCGGGCAGCCGTCTCCGCCGAGCATGCGGTGCCGCTCGGGCCCGGCGGAGGCCTCGATTCACAGCGGCGGTGGTGCGCGAGGAGCGTCACGAGACGACGCGTCAGCGGGGCGCCCTTCTGAGGTCACTGCCTTGCCATGGCGACGTGATACTTGAGCGCCTGGTGCTCGTCCTTCGCCGGTTCTTCCTTGCCCAGTTCGACCAGAACGGGGCCAAGCGTGCCTCCGGCGAAGACGTTGCTCGTGTAATCGCCCGCAACCGGCCGGCCCCAGTCCAGCCCCACATCGACGGTCTCCATCGAAAACGCAATGGGCACTGTCTTCTCGATGCGCCCACTCGCGGCCTCCTTGCCGTCGACGAGAATCTTCATCGTGCCGCCTTTGCCGATCCCGCCTCCGTCGTAGTCGAAATGGAAGCGCAGCTCGTGCTTCCCCTTTGGCAGTCTGGCCGGCGCATCGATCGACGAGGTCGAGCCGAAGTAGTCGTACCAGACCTTTGGCTTGCCGTCGTGGAGATAGAAGCTCACGCCCCCCGTGCCGCCGCCGTACGCGAGGATCACGCCGTCGGCCTTGCCCTCCGGTGAATCGATCGTCGTCGTGATGGTATACGTCGTGTTCTTCAGGTTCGGAGCAGCGCCGAGCTCGTACAACCGCATGCCGTTGTAGAGCTTCATCGTCTTGCGACCCGCCATGAGATCGGGCCGGCCGGCGATCGCCGGGTTCCCGCGTTCGAACGTGCGATCGTCGAGCGGGAACACCTGATACTTGGCGGCTTCGACGAGGAACAGGGCTTTCAGTTCCGCCAGCTTGTCCGGATGCTTCGCCGCGAGGTTCTCAGCCTGGCTGAAGTCCCTGGCCGTGTCGTACAGCTCCCAGACATCTTCATTGAAGGGAAGCGTCTTAATCTGCCCGGTCAACCAGGGCGTTCGATGCTTGGTCACCCCGGTCCAGCCATTGCTGTAGATACCGCGGTTGCCGAACATCTCGAAGTACTGCTGGGTCCTCCGGCTCGGCGCCTTCGCGTCGTCGAACGTGTATTTCATGCTGATGCCTTCGATCGGCCGCTGCGGCACGCCATTCACGGTCACCGGCTCGGGAAGGCCGATGATGTCGAGGATGGTGGGCGTGACGTCGATGACGTGATGCCACTGCGTGCGGATTTCGCCCTTGGCTTTGATGCCGTCCGGCCAATGAAGGATCAAACCGTTTCGAGTTCCGCCGTAGTGCGACGCGATCTGCTTGGTCCACTGAAACGGACAATTGCCCGCGTGGGCAAAGCCAACGGGAATGTGCGGCTCGGTCTTCCCGGTGCCGATCTCGTCGAGATGCCTTTTCATGTCGGCAATCGTCGGATCGATGCCGTTGTAGTTGAGAGAGGTGCTGTAGGTGCCGATCAATCCGCCTTCGGCACTCATGCCGTTGTCGCCTAGCTGATAGATGAGCACTGTGTTGTTCAGGATGCCGAGCTCCTCGAGCGAGTCGACCAGACGGCCGGCGTGGAAATCGACGTGTTCGGCGAAGTCGGCGTAGTTCTCCATCAGGCGCACGGCCACCAGCTTTTCATCAGCGGTCAGCTCGTCCCACGGCTTGACGCCCTCGGGGCGACTGGCCAGCTTCGCATCAGCAGGGACGACGCCGGCCTTTTTCTGATTCTCAAGCGTTTCCTCGCGGAGTCTGTCCCAGCCCTTGTCGAACTGGCCCTTGTGGCGCCCGCGGAAGCTCGCCGGCACGTGATGCGGCGCGTGGGTCGCGCCGTACGCTACATACGCGAAGAAGGGGCGGTCGGGTGTGCCGGTCTGCTGTTCCCGGATCCAGGCGATGGCTTTGTCGGTGATGTCATCAGTCAGGTGATAGCCCTGCTCCGACGTCCTCGGCGGATCGATGCGGCTCGTGCCCTCGAACAGCACGGGCACGAACTGATCCATCTCTCCGCCGTGGAAACCGTAGAACCTCTCGAAACCACAGCCTGTCGGCCAGCGATCGAAGGGACCGGAGGCGCTCTGCTCCCAGGCAGGCGTCTCGTGGCTCTTCCCGAAATAGCCGGTGTTATAGCCGTTGAGCTTCAGCATCTGCGCGATGTTGGCGCAGGTGTTTGGGATCATGCCGGTCGCGCCCGGCCACGACGTGGCGAATTCCGTGATGACGCCCATGTTCACCGAGTGGTGATTGCGTCCGGTCAGCAGAGCGGCGCGGGTCGGCGAACACAAGGCGGTGGTGTGAAAGTGGTTGTAGCGCAGTCCGTTGGCTGCCAGTCGCTCGGTGGTCGGCATCTTGACAAAGCCGCCAAACGCGCTCGGAATGCCGAAGCCCATGTCGTCGAGCAGCACGATCACGACGTTGGGTGCGCCGTCCGGCGCGCGCAACATCGGCTGAGGCGGAGCCGACGCGTTTCTGGCATCGAACGGGACGGGGCCCCGATAAGGCTGATCAGGAATTGGAAGAATCTCGCGGCCGACATTTGGATCCTGTGCCATTGCGTGCTCCTCCTGAGTCTTGTTGAGCCGCGTGACGGTCCGGCCGTCGCGGCATTTCGTGGCTCGAATGGATCGCGATCGCAGAATTACGCGGAATCCTCAGTCTCCGCTGGAGGCGCGGTTGACCGAGCACGACTTGTACCCGCTGGAGGGGTAACTAAGCGCATGCGTCAAGGATGAGACCTTGATCTCGATGACTCGACTTGGATTGCACGTCGGCTTCGGAACCGGATCAACGGCCACAGGGCGCTGCAAGGTAGGCGACTTGCGGAGACCGTGTCTGAGGATTGTCCGAGGCAGGACGTCCGTCTTTTTAGGCCATGCTGATCGGCAGGATTGGTAATAGGTAACGCCATCGCAGCTACCTGAAGGCTCGTCTGCGTCAATAGCCCGATGGGACGGCGGCCATTCTGGCTGGATGGCCCTCCTTGCTGCGTCTCATCCTCGTGACCTCACGGACGAACAATGGGACCTTATCGGGCGTTTCTTGGCCGAGCCGGTGCGCCGCGCAGACGGCCGAGGGCGCCCGTGGAGGGATTCCAGAACTTTCGGCGGATCGTCGTGCGCTATGAGCGATTCGCCGAGAACTTTCTCGGGATGCTACACCTCGCCTGCTGCCTCATTCTGTTGCGGGGTTTGTGAGATGGCTTCTACTTTCCTGATTTGAAGATCGTTGCGGCGGCAGGGCGGCTCCTCGACGAGCGCGGCGCGCAGCCAGGTGCGCCAGCCGTCGCCGTTCT
>DATFRP010000071.1:0-22964 GCA_035263125.1 Vicinamibacterales bacterium | reverse complement strand
CAGCACGAGGCCGGCGCCCATCTCGACGGCGCACAGTGCGCGCGCGAGCGCGACCCGTTGCCACTGCCCGCCCGAAAGTTCGGTCCCGTCGTCGTAGCCACGCGCCAGTACGGTGTCGAGACGTGCGAGCCTGGTCGCGCCGGCGGCGGTCAGCGCGTTGCGTACGGCGTCATCGGGCGCGCCTGCGGGTGCGACGTTGTCGCGTAACGACAACTCGAAGTGTGTGAAGTCCTGAAAGACCGCGGTCACGCGCGACCGCCACGACTCGACCTCGAGGTCCTTCAGGTTCACGCCGTCGATCTCGATCGCTCCAAACTGCGGGTCGTATAGCCGGCACAACAGCTTGGCGAGCGTGGTCTTGCCCGCACCGTTCTGCCCGACAATCGCGAGCGACGAGCCCGCGGGGATCGTGAGGTCGAAATGTTCGAGTACGGTCTGGCCGCCGTTCGGATACGTGAAGCCGACACCGCGGAAGCGAATCTCGCGTGCCGGCATCTTCGCGGCCGATCGGTCGCCGATCGGGAGCGCACCCGCCGGAGCCATCGCAGGTTCGAGCCGAAGCACCGCTGCCACGGGCGCGGCAGCGCCATCGAGCGCCCAGTTGAGACCACCGAAGGCGATCATCGAGACGCCCACAGCGCTTTGCGCGAAGATCACCGCCCGCGCGAGCGTCAGCGTGCCGTTACCCGCGGCGTTGGCAAGCGCCCAGAACACGATCACGTTCGCGGCGAGGACGATCAGGAGACTCCACAGCACCGGCCGTTCACGCAGACGCGTCGCCTCATACTGCAGCGCGTGCAGCCGCGTGCGTCGCTTCCTGAACCGATCGATCGTCCACGATGCGAGGCCAAACACTCGCAGCTCCTTGGCGGGTGCGGGATCGACCGCGAGCCGGAACGCGTAGTCCGCGTCGCGCTGCGCGGCGCGCACGTCGTCGGTGTTGCGATCGCGCCAGACGCCGCTCTCGCGCAGCAGCCAGTGGGTGGCGAGCCACGCACCGGCCAGGAGCAGCGGCGCCCACCACGTGAACCCGAAGAGCACGACCGTACATGCGAGCCCGGCGATCATCTCTACGAGGCCGCTCGCGATGAAATCGACCGACACGTTCATCGGCGGCGCGGTCATGCCCAGGTCGAAGTCGCGCGCGACCGTGAGGTCGGAGGTCAGTTTTGGATCTTCGAGGTGCCCGATCCCTGGCGGCCGTACGCACGCTTCGGTCAGCCGGTCGTACAACCACGCCGCGGTGCGATCGCCCAGGTTGGCACCGACCGCGGTGTGAATCGGCGTGAGGATCTGCAGGAGCACGAAGATGCCGCCGACGAGCGTCAGCGGTGCCACGAGACTCTGCCCCTGCTGCACCGCACCGACGAGCACGCCCATCGCGATGGCGAATGCGGCCGGCAGCACGCCCCGCAGCACGAGCACGATCCACCAGACTGTAGCGAGCAGGCCATCTGCCCGTGGCAACACGGCGAAGAACTTCCATTCGTTGCGTTCAGCGAGCCGAATCATCGATGAGTCCTCCGGCACACCCTTAGACGAACGCCAGAGCCAAAGGGAGCGATCCTACTGCCACTCAGGGGCGTCCAGACTACCGTGTTAAACTTGAGTGTTCCGCTGTTCGTTACGGTCGGCAATCGAACGAGGTGTCCGGCTTCAGGCGGACTTCATCGGGACGTCCACCTATGGTGGGTGTAGCTCAGTGGCAGAGCGCCTGACTGTGGCTCAGGAAGTCGCGGGTTCGACCCCCGTCACCCACCCCACAATATACCAACAAAAATCGCCATTCTTGCACCAGCCGACGATAGGGTTGTGTGTTGGAGTCCCGATGGGGTCCCGCAATGGGAAGCGTGACGCTGTGTCACTCATCGGTCTGCGACCAGAAAGGCATAGTCGCGATTGCCGCACCCGAGAATCAGAGTCATGTTGAACGCGGACTCGTTCTCTGCGTGAGCGCATAAACCGCCCGAGCACCGTCTTCAAATCGATCTCGGGGTCGACGACGCTCACCTCGCGCTCACGGGACGCGTCGGCCCTGTGTCTCCCAGCGTGATCCCGTCGGGCCAATGCATCGGCCGGGGCCTGGCGCATCTCCACCCGGGCGGGTTGAGGATGTTGCTGGTCAGAATGCTGTTCGCGGTCGATGCGGCCACTTCGATGACGTCCCAGGTGACCCAGTCCGCATGAAACGTGCTGATGTCGCAGGAGAATTCGGCCTCGATCTGATACATCGAATGCGTGGACCGGATCGCGTACGGTGCCGACGGGTCCGTGACGGGGTGGTCGTGCCAGCGATCTGCGCATTCTTTGTCTGGGCATAGTCTGCTCGACCGCCGGTGGTGAAGTGTTCCGTGCCAGCTGCCGTTGATGATGTGTTCGGCCTCGTGCAGAAGTGCTCTCGCGATGTCCGCCGGACTCATGTCGAACCCGTCGCACTTGATCTCCACTCTGTCCGTGGTCAACAGCCCTCGGTGAGAGGTCATTGCCTTGTTACTCATCTCTTTGTCGGTGAATTGCGGTTCGTGGCGGTAGCTGTGTCGACGGCTCGCATCGCGCCCCTGACCGGTCGGAACTCGCGCGTAGTTCACGGAGTCGTGCCATCCGCCGAAGTTCGGTTGATCGATGCCGTTGCGAATGAGGTAAATGGCATCGACCATCCGCGGGAACGCGAACCCTGAGTCGTTGGCCGAACAACGGTCCCATCCCCAGCCCTGGTCCCAGTGCCGCTCGTTGAAGTTGTACAAGCGCCTGAACAGGTCGATCGTCGATGCCCTGCACTGGTGACGGCTGAACAGAAGCGCCCGCGCATTTTCGTCCGATTCTCTGCCTTGTTCGATCTGACAGATGCGGGACTGCGCTGCGAGAGGCAGAGGCAGCAGCATCAAGCCGACAATCAATACTCCTCGCGAGACCATCGCTTCCTCCATTCGGCGAGCGCTTTGTCGAACGCGGCGCGGTCCATTCCACGGTCGAAGATTGGCATGGTGACGACGGGCTGCAGTGAGTCGGGCAGGACTCGAAGCAGTTCTTGCGCTGCGACTGATTGGTCCGTGCTGTTCCACATGTAGGCGCTGACGGCTTCCGCGCGCACTGTGTACGACTCATGGTCGCGCATGGTGTTCAGCAGGACCCGCCGCGATTGGGCCGATCGCAGGTAGCCCACCGCGTGAGTCGCCTTCATGTGCACCGTCTCTTCTTTGGCGCGAGCACCGGTCCGGAGACTCTCAGAGTCGTTGTCGTCAGGTGGAAGCTTCGACGAGAGAATCTTGACGAGCATGTCCAGCGCGCGCTCATCCCGCAACTCGCCGATGATCCCGAGCGCGAGCCGCCGGGCGCTGTATTCTGTTTCCGGGGTAGCGTCGTACTTCGCCAGCATCAGCGGCAGGACGTCGTGCGCTTTGGCGAGGTCCGCCAGAACCTGCACACGCTTGGCAAGGTCATACCGGTTCGAAGTCTGAATTCCCAAGAGAGCCTGATCCAGCTGTGTGACAGGAGAGTCGTTTGAGTACTGACTGATCGGCCTCTGACTTTCTCCTATAGCGGCTGCGCCGGCCACGGCGTACAGAACGGCAACTGCGATCCTCGACATGTCTCCCTCACTTTCGGAGAACTCGAGCTGCGGCAGGCGACGACGTTCTCGACCAGTGATACGCAGGCCGCGATTCACAGTTCCTCGAGTCCGCGTGTGTTCAAGAAGTGGAAGGAGCGATTTTCCGAGAGAATCTGCGAGGGTGGGCGATTCGGAACCGCGATCGGGTCGCCGAGAAAAAGCCGATCACACAACTACTGATTTCACGTACACATAGCGTCTGAGGTGAGGTGGCCGAGAGGCTGAAGGGCGGAGGTTTGCTAAACCGTAGCAAGCGCATGACGCGAAAGTGGGCCTGCCATTCCGTGACCGAACTCGTCTCGGGAGCTTATCGCTTGATCAGCACCCATTTCCGCAGGGAACGAAGGGGGTTGTTCCCCTTGCGATTCTGATTGTGAAGGTGCTGCTGGATCTGAGCGGGCGTGAACCGACTCTCGTTGAGATTGACGAGGACACCCCCGCGACCAACCTGACTCCCTTTTCCCGCTTTTGCCGCCATGCCAGCAACGATGCCTTCCACGCTGGTTGTGCGTTCCGGTGTATAGATGTCCCACAATTGACTGTTGATGGTCGTGTCGGTCGTGCCGCCACCCGACCGAGACCCGATCGGCTTTCGCAGAGTCACGTCGAGGCCCTGATCGCGCGCCCACTCCGCCGACTCGATCTCGTTTTGCGGAAAATCGTCCATGGTCCCCCCTTCCAGCTTGAGTGTTCCTCTGCCACGTCCACGACCCTGGGGAAGGTGTTCACGCCCGATCGATTCCCAGTGCCGTGCGGTCTCCGGCGTACCCGGTCGGCCCGAGGTAATGGGCTGACCCGGAACGGGCCGGCGACCGGGTGGTGGGGCTTCGGGACCGCGTCTACCCCTTCCCCCGCCAGCCTTGATACCCGACCGAACCCGAACCCCCCTCGGCCCACCTTCAGGTGGCGCGATCGGCCGAAGACCGCTTTCTGACTGTTGACCGACCGTTCCTTGAATTCCCTTCGGCTCTTCAAGTGGAGGCAGCGTCACGGGGCGGAGACCGCTCTCTGTGTGGCGACCGGCCGTTCCTCGTACCTCATCGAGAGCAGCTGCAGACTGCTGGCTTGAACGCGCAGACGACGGTCTCGCTCTCGTGCCGGGCGGTGTGCCGCTACTCGGGTGCAGTTCTTCGCCTGGTCTGGTCGCCGAAGGACTCGATCGCGTGCGCGTCGAACGAAACCGGAAACCTCCACCTCGAAGCCGTAGAAGGACAACGAGCGCAGCACCGGCGAGCCCCAAATCGTCGAAGCCTTCTGGCAGAGGCGGTCCGGCAACAAACGCTTCACCAGCCTGTTGCAAGAGTTCCGCATCGGTCGGATCGACGACGAGCTTGTGAGTCTCCGATCCGCTCGCTCCTGTTGTCTCGATGTGCGCCTCACGGCCTGTCGACTGCGCGACTGCGGGCATGCCAGTGCTTCTATCGCCGATCACTTCAATGCGCTCGAAATCTTCAGCGGTGGGCACAGCGACCTGCCTCGGTGGACGGAGAGGCGGCTGGGCGTGAATCACGTCTTCGGGAAGGATCGTGACGCGCGATCGGTCGACGACCTCCAGCTTGCCGGTGCGCTTGTTCTTGAGACGAACGGTGTTTTCGACGATCAAAGTGCGCTGCGGTTGCTCATCCGGTTTGGGCGCACTCGCGAGGCGCCCGCCGGTCCCACGCTCCTCGATCAGGGCAGCGCCCTCAGCTGCTCGTACGTTTCCAGCGCCGGGCATACCTACTCATCGACGGGGGCCACCACGGTGGTCCCGCCCTCAACCACAATCTTCTTTTCGATTGTCGGATCTTCCCGTTCACCGGCCATGAGTCGAGCCGCTGCTCGCAGATTCTCCAACTCCGCTGCCCGCACATCGGCCTGCACTTTTTTCACATCCACCACGCGATGGAACAGCTTGAAGTCCTCAAGGATCGGATGCGCACCTGGCAGCGCCTCGATGTACAACGAATCAGTCGGCACGACTATCTTTTCCCCGTCAGCTCCGGCGTTGACTAGACGCTGGTAGGCTGCCTGCAGGCCAGGAAGCAGCCGATCGAATCGTGTTTTGGACAGCGTCCGGAAAAGGCAGCATACGTATTTGATGAAGTCCGCGAGGCTCCAGTTGCCCAGCAGATCGGGATCGCGAATTCCAGTGATGGCATCGAGGTACGGGATCATCATGAAATCGGTGAGGGCATTGGTTTTTTTCAAGGGAAACATCATGTAGTTGCCCTTGAACCCTAGGAGATTGTCGAGATCGGCGACTTCCTCCAGCGTCTGGAACTCGAGATTCTCGTCGAGCGCGCACTTGACCTCCAGTTTGTATGGCTGTTTCCAGTCCGGCGGCATGGGGATGTCGTCGGGATCTGGCTCGATGCTGTACGTCATCGTTCCCTGAAGTTTCGGTACGCGGACCTGATGCAGGCGGAAGAACCGCTGATCGGTAGGCTCGCTACTCCAGATCGCCTGCATGTAGTACATGATGTTCGCTTTCAGGTGCACCCGCAGCCGCGAGATCTGCGTTTTGCGATTCAGATGATCGCTGAGCTCTCGCGCGTAGGTCTCGGTCAGCGAATTGAGCGCCGTCATTTCGCGCTGGAGGCTCGCCTGCTTGTCTCGCTCCTGCTTCACCGCACGGTCGTAGGCGTCTTTCGCGGCGTCCTCGCGCACCCTCGTTGCCTCCGGGCTCGCGTCCATACTGCCGAACAACCCTTCCACCCCTTCGGAAAGAAACCCTTCTCCCTCCTCGGCGTCGATCGCTTGCGCGCGTTGCTCGACTGATTTCTGAAGCGCAGCGTAGCGCCGACCACTCTGCTGCTGCAGTTCGACGAGTTCCTCCTTCAGGTCCCCGAGTAAGCGGCGCTGTTGCTGCAGGTTCTGATACATCTCCTGAAGCGAGACCTCGTCGCCGACGACTTTGCTCGATAGGTAATTCAGCGCCGGAATAAACGAATCGTCCAAGATGACGCGGCGCAGAATCCAATCGTGCGCGACGATCCAGTCTTCGTCGATCTGATTCGGCTTTGGAAATTCCTGAGCGACAAGGACGATCGGCGTTACACGATGGAGCTGCTCGCTGATGTCATACCGGCGCTGTAGCTCGTAGAACAAATACGTCACCGGCATCTCGTCGTTGGGATTGCTGATCTCGCCGGATTCTTCGAACCCAGCCTCCTCGCCGGTGCCGATGTTAATCTCGGTCGTGCGTTCGGCTTTGTACTCCTCCGTCGCTTTGAACACAGCCTCGCGAAATTCTTTCTTCACTTCCTGCGACTCGGTCGCTGCACTCTGTTGGAACGCGGTCGAACCCGACGCGCTGGCAATGCCAATGTTGACGCCGCCTTTGGCGTTGAGCTGAAAATTCGTCTTGCTCTGCGCCTTTTCGACGATCTTCGTTTCAACGCGCACCGTCTCGGTGTTTTCGGTCTTGCGTGAGTACAGGCTGTTCTCCACTTCCTTCTCGGCCCGGCTCTTGCGCGTTGTTACTTTCTTTGTGAAGCGTCGGACCTCCTTTGGTGCGAGCGGAAGCGTCTTCACCAGTTTGCCTACTTGATAGGTATCGGGGACCCACTTCTGCCGGTACGTCACGACAATGCCGAAGTTCACGCTTCGCTCGCGTCGGTTCGCAGCGAAAATACTGAATCGATGCGGCTCTTTCATTGCCGTATCGAGCTGCTTCAACAGGGGATGAAACTGCTCAAAGTGCTCCGGTGCTTCGAGCTTGTGATCGGCGTAACGAATGAGCCGCTCGCCTCGCTGGCGCTCCTCGCGCAGTCCGGGTTGAAACTGCTCTCGTATCGTCTGCTTCACAGCCTGAATGGCGGCTGCGGGCACCTGGACGACAGCGGCGAGGCTGTTGAACAGCGCCGTTATCTTGGCAATCTCGTCGTCCCGGGCCTTCTTCTGGTTCGTGATGTTCGTCGCGATGGTCTCGAGCTCCTTTCGTTGATCTTCTGACAACGCTCCCCATTGCTTTGCAGTGATGTCGAATTCACTGACGATAGATGTGAGTGGATCTTCAAGGCCATCTTCGGACGGAAGCGACAGTTTGATCTTCGATGAGTTGTAACTCTCCTCATCCGGATCGATGAGGTATTCGTTGGGATCCACGCCTAGCTCCACCAGCTGAGCGTAGAGGTCCTTGGCTGCCGACATGACGCCATCGTCGAACAGCTCCTGCCAGACGTGCTCGAACGCAATCTGGAGGTGGTGGAATTCGTAGATCGCGGGAACGTCCGCCGGGCCACTGTGGAGGGCGAAGCTCTTGACACCGGCCTCCACGTCCCCAATCTCGGCCCGCTTGTCGACTCCGAAGATGCTGGCAGATTCTGGAGGGGTCACCGGATTCAGCAGGTTGGCGATCAGTGCCGGAACGTCTGCGGGAACGCTGACGACGACGGGCGGTTGCGGGCCGGGTGCAGGCGGAGACCCGGCATCTTCATGATGATTCTCTCCCTCCGCTTCGAGATCTTCGAGCAGCTTGACGCAGGGATCGACGGGGGTTTCCCGGCATAGAAGCGCCGCCGGTACCTCACGAAGTCGCCCACGACCAAAATGGTTCGGCCACAAATGACGCTCTGGGGCCGCAGCCGAATCCAGTGAAACGAACCTGCCATCTGGCCCTCTGAAGTGGGAGGCCTGCTCGTCGCTGAGCGCGACTCGCCCGGTCGACGTCGATCGGTTGATCCGCTGCGAGATGGCAGACCGAACGACCGTTTCGTTCGCCGCGGTGATGCTGCTTCCTTTAGGCACATAGCGCGCGGCGGGAGTGCGCCGCTCGGCGGGCACTGCGGACAGCGCCGAGATGAATGGACCCATCTTGGACTCGGCAATGCGCTCGAACTCGCGGCGTCTGCTCAGTCGCTCGACGAACTGCCGCCGCGATTCGGCGAGTAGCGTGTCGTTACGCTGCGCTGCATCGCGGTGTCGCTTGATTTCCTCTTCGATGTTGCCGCTGTCGCCAGGCACGCGCAAACCAGCCTCGTCGAGCTGACGCCTGCTCAACCCGATCAGAATGCTTTCAGTCTCGCCCACTTGGCGGCGAATGCAGGTCGCTAGACGCGCTTGCGGTTCAGCACAGGTTTCTTCAGCCGCGGACACGACGAGCGCAAGACTCGGCCGAGTCCTCCCGGCCGCTACAGAGTCATGCGTCAGCGTGAACGCACCGCGGACGTCAGTGATGACCGAGCCCCAAGGAACCCAGCGAGTTTCGTCTCTTTCGCTGTCTCGTGGGTTCCGTGGGGTTACTGCGGCAGTTGGCGCGCCCTCCGGAGTGATGTCGTAGGCGGCAATGCGAACGCGCGGGACGCCGATGTCCGTCCCTTTCAGGACGACTCGTCCACGTACTGTGCCCATGGCGCTCCCCTTTGGAAAGATAAAGGCGAAATGCTTGCGCCGAGAGGGAGCGCTCACTGTACACCCGCGCGGTCGCGAGTCAATAGTTTTGTCGCGACATCACTCACGCGCGCGAATCTACAGCGCGTTAACGGTTCGTCGTCACTCGCTGCGCCGTTGATCTGACCGATGCCGGACTTCGCGCCCGCTCATTGCGCGTCACCGTCATGACGAAGGTCGTTGTCGCAATGTTGCCTGCGCAGCCGCTAGCTCTCCTCGAGCTCTCTGAAAGAAAGCCGACAGAGACGGACAGCATCAATTGCCGAGAAAAGTGTCGAACATACCGAAGAAGATTCCAAAAAACAGAATCGACCCTACAATACTCGCGTAGCCAATCACCAGACCGAAAGTCGCGACACCGTCGCCACGAATCTCTCCATTCGCCGCTTTGATTTGGCGCTTGGCTGCATGGCCAGCAATCACCGCCGGGATGCTGGCCACGAACGATAAACCCAGCCACGCCACAATACCGAGTACCAGACTTGCGATTGCCAGTGAGTTGGTCTTGTTCGCGCGTGCAAGTGTGGCGACTGGAAACTGCTCGGTGCGACCTGCCGCGCTGACCTGACCGCCTCCGGCACAAAAACCACACCGAACACGCCGACTGCCCCCACAGACTACGCAGCTATTGATCTCGAGATCGCCGGTGCCGGTCATCCGCGTGATACTACCCCTACCGCCGCAACCAGGGCAGGTGACTTGACCGGAGCCGGAGCAGCTTCCACACATCGTCATCGCTCACTCCCATGGTCGGATCCCGCGCAGCAAGTTACTCGACTGGACGCGAGGGCCGGCCAGCCGCCCCCAGGCATAACTAACGCTGACGCATTTCAAACCGAACGCCCTCCAGCCTGTTCGATCTGAACGACCAGAGCGGACAGCTGCCGCGGACGTATATCGGGTTGGTGCACTCTTGTACGCTGTGCTGACAATGCAGGCAACTATTCGACGGAGCTGGCGCAGAGGAGGCGCGGGGCATATTCGCAGACTACGGCCCCTGCGCCACCGCGTCTGCTCAATCCCCCGGTCAGTATTGGGGCGAACTCGACTTCTGGATGAATTGGTTCGAGTCGGCGTATCGTTGACACGCAGGTGCCGCAAGCGAGCGGCAAGGCGTTAGACCGCATCGCGAAGGGCTTGATGTTTCCATCAGACTTGATGCACTGAAGCTTTCAAGCTTCGAATGGCGAGCTGGCCTGGAGTCGCGAGGATGCACGTCTCGTGATTTCCATTCTGGTTCGAATTGATGCGGTCTAACATGCGCTGCACCCGAGGCCGACGTTATTCATGAAGCGGCTCGCTGTTTCGATCGCTGGCGGCACCTTTGTTGGCGCGATCGCTTTGTACGTTCTTGGGCTCATTGGCTTGGCTTTGGGGAGTGTGGCAGGGCTGAGCTTGAGCTTCCATTCGGGGATCTCCGCGCTGTGGATTCTCGTGTTCGTCGCCGTGCTGCTCGGAAGTGTGATCGCCGCTGGTTGGTCGGCAGCGCATTTCTATGGGAGGCGCTCGTGGAGTGCACCAGTCGGAGCTTCGATAGGCCTCGCGGCGATTGTGGTGCTTCCGTTTGTCGGGGGATCGAACCCTGGGCTTGTATTGGCTGGCCTGATAGTGGCGGTCGTCTTTGCTCTTGTGGCTGGAGTCATCGTTGCTTCGGTGACGCGCGCCGGAAGGTCCCAGGAAGAAAAGTAGCGTGCGGCGGCTGTCGAACGGGCGGATGACGCTGACGACGCTCGCAGCTTGTCCGCCGTGTTAGATATGGAGGTCACATGTGGCAGTACATCGTCAAGGTCCTGCTCACCGTCGGCGTAGTCGTGGCGGTATCCGAGATCGCGAAGCGCAGCACGTTTTGGGGTGCCGCATTGGCCTCCCTCCCGCTCACCTCCCTTCTGGCATTTGTGTGGTTGTTTCTCGAGACAGGTGACACGCAGCGAGTGGCGACACTTTCGATAGGAATTTTCTGGCTGGTCCTGCCTTCGCTACTGCTGTTCGTTGTGCTTACTTATGTGCTCCGAGCCGGCTGGAGTTTCTGGGCTGCGCTGGGTGTCGCCGGTGTACTCACGACTGCAGCGTATTTCGCAATGGTCTGGTCTCTTGAACGATTCGGTATCCGGATCTAGAGCTTCACCTCTAACAACCATCGCTTTCAGCCCACGACCATGAGAAGGCCATATACTCTCGCCTGCGCCGCAGTTCTTGTCGGTGCTCTGGCATTGGTCGTCGATGCGAGCGCCTATCCATCGACGTGGAACGAGTCGATCATCGGGCTCTCCCGGTCAGAGGTTCACCAGCGATTGGGGCCGCCCGATGGGGATTTCTTACCGAAGGGATGGGACGGCTGGCAGAGGCGCGTTCTCATCGGCACATGGATTCTTCAAGTTGTCTACCAGCCACATGCTTCTTCGATTGGAGACCCACCTCCGGACAGCGTCCCTCGTGCATCCGAAATCCATCAACAATTCTTGCTCGGTACTGCTCGGCACTTCATCTCCATTGACTGGAGTACTCTCCGCTGGTCAGTTCAAGGCGTAGAGCAACGGGATCGGGAGGTCGACTCATGAAGCGTGAACTGCTCCTCATCGTTGTCGCCGTCGTTCTGGTCGTCGCTGCCTGGTCCGCTGGCCGTGCCACGGCTCAAGCCCGCGTCGCAGATTTCGAGATCGGCATCGAGGCTCCACGCGGAGAGGTGAAAGTGACATGCGCCCGTGGTTGCGACTGGCCTTCCGCAGGTCAACTCCCAACAACCACGTTTCGATGCGACTCAGAGCGGTGTCGGTGGATGGTCGATGGTCACGGGCCGATTACCGTGGGCTTCCCGCGATAGGTCCACGAAAGGTGGTCGTCATGACGTCTGCATTCGGCTCTGAGGTCATGTTCAAGAACGGAGACGTTTAGCGTAGAGGTCCCGAATGAATCTGGTTCCTCGCGTGTCGCTAATTTCAGTCTGCTGCCTTCTGCTTTTCGCCTTCCTTGGCGCCGCAGGCCCCGTTGTCGACATCACCACCCTCATGCCTGCGCCCGAGTGGGCAAAGCTGGAGCGCCGGATTCTCGCTGACAGCGTACCGGCGGTCAAAGCGTTCTTCGCGAAGTACTACGACGAGCGCGGTTACTTTCGGCACGTCGTCCGATGGGGTGCCAATGATGGCCCGGACGATGCGTTCGAGAACACGACCGGGTGGCCGGAGCTGCATGCGTTGGGGGCCGGCGACGAGATTCTCCAGCTGCATCTGAAGGCGTGGGAGGGGATGATTCGCCAGTTCACCGAGGCGAAGACGACCGACGTGCCGATTGCCCGCCAGGGGATGTACTACAAGGATTTCCTGGTGCAGTCCGACTGGATGCACCATGGCGAGGCACTTCGGACGTTCAACGTGCTGGCGCTGTCGGCGCCGGCGCTGCCCGCTTACCAGAAACGGGCGCGGACCTATGCGGCGCTCTACATGGGAGAGGATCCTGGCGCGCCGAACTACGATCCGCAGCACAAGATCATCAGGTCGATGATCAATGGCAGCCGCGGCCCGATGCTGCGGAATGCGGACGCGCTCGACTGGGTCGGGGATCCGTTCGACGTCTCGAAGTTCGTCGCGCTGCATGGCGAAGGCAATTACGAACAATTCCTCGCGCACTACCGCGAGTACACCGACGTGGTCGGTGATCACTTCCTCAATCTCGTCGCCACTACCCTGCCGCTCGACGCCTATCTCCTCGACAACGAGCCGAAGTACAAGCGCTGGATCGTCGAGTACATAGACGCGTGGCTGGCGCGGATGAAGCAGAACGGCGGCGTCATCCCGAGCTACGTGGCACTCGATGGCACGATTGGCGGACCCGAGGGGAAATGGTGGAAGAACGCGTACGGCTGGGGCTTCAGCCCTGTGAATCCGGTGACCGGCCAACGCGAGGATCGCAATCGGATCCCGCGGGCGACGGTCGGATTCGGCAACGCACTGCTCGTCACCGGCGATCAGAAGTACGTCGATGCGTGGCGCGCGATGATCGATGCGGTCAATTCGCACGCCCGAACGGCCGGCGGGCGCTCCGAGTATCCGTCGATGTACGGCGACAGTGGCTGGTATGGATGGCGGCCCATGCCCTGGAATGTCGGCGCGCTCGAAATCTGGTACTGGTCGATGAAGCCTGGAGATCGGCCGCGCATCGGACGCGATGCCTGGGTTGACTATCTCGAGGGCAGCAATCCCGGTTTTCCCGAGACGGTGTTGAAACGGGATCTCGACAGCATCCCGCGTCGGATCGCGGCGATGCAGAAGGATGCCCTGTCGCCGGAAACCAGGCTGGCCGACAACGCCATAGAATTCAATCCGGCAGCAGTTGGCGGAATGGTGCAACTGATGTGGGGCGCGCTGGTGCCGGGTCGCGAAGGCAGTCTGTTGAGCGCGCGGCTGCGATACTTCGATCCCGTTCGCCGCCGGGCCGGCGTTCCGGATGATGTAGGCGCGCTGGTGTCGGAGTTGAAGGACGACCGCACGGTCGTGACGCTGGTGAATCTGAGCCCGATGACGCCGCGGACAGTCATCATGCAGGGCGGCGGCTACGGCGAGCACCAGATTCTGTCGGTGGAAGTGAACGGGAGAACCACGCCGATCAACGCGCGCGATTTCACGGTGCGGCTCGCGCCGGGCGCGGGCGCGAAGCTGACGCTGGCGATGAAGCGCTACGCCAATCAGCCGACAGCGAAGTTCCCCTGGGACAGATAGAGTCGCAACAGTCTGCGACTCTGCTGCGAGGCCACGCAGTCGCCGTATGATCGGCCGGTGGATTGCACCTTCTGCCGAATCCTCGAAGGTCTGTTGCCGTCCTGGCGCGTGTATGAGGACGAGAACAGCGTCGCGTTCCTGGACAAGGGACAGGTAACCCGTGGCCACACGCTCGTCATTCCGCGGCGACACGCCGAGGACATCTGGGCGCTTTCCGAAGACGAGGCCCGTGCCGTGATGCGATCCGTCCACCGAGTTGCGGGCGTGCTGCGCGACAAGCTCGGTCTCCTCGGCTTGAATGTGACCCAAGCCAACGGCAGGGTGGCCTGGCAGGAGGTCTTCCACTATCACGTCCACTTGATTCCGCGGTACGGCGACGACGGGTTCCGTCCGCCCTGGCGGTCCACCTCACCGACTCAGGAACAGTTGACCGAGGTGCAGCGACAGCTCGTTCAAGAGCCTTGACGTTCCAGGGGGAACACCGAAATGGACTTACTGCAGAAACAGGATGTGCCCTACGGCAATGACTGGGACAGCGCGACAGAAGCGGCGGCCTATGCCGAAGCGGCAGACCGGGCGCGGCCGTGGCGCGCCGAGATCCGAGACCACATCGCGGCCCGAATCGCGACGTTGGTGCCGCGCGGGCGGGTCCTCGAGCTCGGTTCAGGCCCCGGCCTCCTCGCTCAGCGCGTGCTGGAGCGATGCCCACACCTCGAGGCCTTCACCCTCATGGACTTCTCCGAGCCTATGCTGGCATTGAGCCGGGGACGTCTCTCGGCATTTCCAGCGGCCTCTTTTGTACGTGCCAGTTTCAAGTCCGAGGACTGGACGCACCACGTCGAGGGTCCATTCGACTGTGTGCTCTCCATGCAAGCAATTCACGAACTCCGGCACAAGCGGTACGCACCACGCTTGTACGAGCAGGTCTACCAGGTCCTCGCCGTTCCCGCATTCTTCCTGGTCTGCGACCACACGCCGTTCGATGACTCGCCAAGAAGCATCGCGCTTTACATGACCGAACAGGAGCAGCAGCAAGCGCTGGCGGATGCCCGCTTCGCCAACGTTCGCGTGGAGCTCGCAGTGAATGGTTTGACACTCTACGCAGGCGAGCGGCGTGCCTGACCGTCGATCTACAAGGCAGGCGCCGGCCGCCTTTGACTCGTTATCTCGTGGTTCTTACGGAATGATGCGAACGCCTCAACGTGCGGGAGTGACTCGTTCGTCATCAGCCAGATTGCGTTGCCCAGCGCGGCGTCATGTGTGACTGCTGCCTCATCTTCTGCTGGAGTTGGATGATCCCGTAAATCAGCGACTCCGGCCGGGGCGGACACCCAGGCACGTATACATCCACCGGCACCACTTCACTGACGCCCTGAACGACGGCGTAGTTGTCGAAGACGCCACCGCTCGAGGCGCACGCTCCCATCGAGATGACCCACTTCGGATCGGGCATCTGGTCGTAGATGCGCCTGAGCGCCGGTGCCATCTTCCGCGAGAGCCGGCCAGAGACGATCATCAAGTCGGACTGGCGCGGCGAGCCCCTGAACACCTCGGCACCGAAGCGCGCGATGTCGTACCGCGCCGTGGCCATCGTGATCATCTCGATCGCGCAACACGCCAGGCCAAACTGGACCGGCCAGATTGACGAGCGCTGCGCCCAGTCGGCGACGTTCTCGACCGTCGTTGTCAATACGTCGAGCTCTCCGTGCGAGTAGGGGCGAGCGGTTGCCATCTCCGCTGCAACAGGCTGCAAAGCAATGGCCACGTGAAGGGGTGCACGAACATTGGCGACGCGGCACGCTGCTCCGCTTGCAGCCCGTCGATAGTCGGTGCGATTATGCGCACCGGCGGCTGAGGCTGCTGGTCACCAATCTCACTCGCATCACATTGACCTAACCCCTGACTCGGAGGAGTCCATGAGACGAAGTGTTCGTCGTCGGGTTCGGGCCCTCGAGGCGTACGCCGCTGGCGCGACGCTCGCCCTCGTCGTCCTTGTGTCAGCTGGCCTGGCCCAGTCGAGCGGGACACAACGAATCGACGAACTGACCATCCAACGCCTGAATGTCGTCGACGCCAACGGCACGTTGCGGATGGTGGTGTCCAACAAAGATCGCATGCACCCGGGTGTCATCGATGGAAAGACGATCAATCGCCCTCGTCCCCAGGCGGGGCTGTTGTTCTTCAACGACGTCGGAGACGAAGTCGGGGGCCTGGTATTCACGGGACAGGAAGTGAATGGGCAGGGGTTCGCTGCGACGAGCTTGACATTCGATCAATGGAAGCAGGATCAGACGATCGGCATTCAGTACAGCGAAGATGGCGGTCAGCGCTCGACGGGACTGCAGGTCTGGGATCGCTCGGACACCCAGCGCTTGAGCGAGCTGATTGACGCAATGAACGCGGCCAACGCCATCAACGACCCGGCAGCTCGGAAGACAGCCGTGAGCGCTGCAAGGGCGCGCGCTCAACCCGGCTATCAGCGCCTCTTCGTAGGCAAAGATCGAAACCGGGCATCCCTCGTCACAATGGCCGACGCGAAGGGCAAGGCGCGACTCGTGTTGAAAGTCCAGGCGGATGGAGCGGCGAGCATCGAGTTTCTCGATGCCGATGGTCGGGTCGTGGACAAACTTCCCAAATAACGACAGTTCAGGAGCTAGACGATCAGTCCTTTGCGAACGGCGTAGAGCACGATCTCGGCTGAATTGTGCAGATTCAACTTCTGCATCAGATTCGCCCGATGTGTTTCCACTGTCGACAGACCGAGGTCGAGCAGCGTGGCGACCTCCTTGTTCGATCGTCCTTCCGCGAGCAGCTGAAGGACCTCCTTCTCGCGATCAGTCAGCAGATGATAGGAATCGGTCAGCCCGCGCTGTTCGAGGCGGCGGACGTAATCCTCGACCAGCACCGCGGTGACGGCGGGGCTGAAGAACGGCTTTCCTGAAGCCACCGCCCGGACGGCCGGGATCAGATCTTCGTCGGTCGCGCTCTTGAGCAGATACGCCCGCGCACCGGCGGCCAGCGCCCGCATGATGTACGACTCGTCGCCATGCACGCTGAGAATGATGACGCCCGGCGGCGGTTCGAGCTTCTGCGCCCGCGCCGCGACTTCGATCCCACTCAGCTTCGGCATCCCGATATCCAGAATCAGCGTGTCGGGGTGATGCTCTTCGCACAGACGGATGGCCTCGAGTCCATCGGCCGCTTCAGCGACGACCGTCAGGCCCCCGGCTTCGAGCAGACCGCGAAGACCCCGCCGGACGATGCTGTGATCGTCAGCCAGCAGCACGCGCAAGGGCTGTCTCCGTCGGGGGAAGCGGCACGCTGACCAGGACCGTCGTGCCCTCCCGCTGAGAACTGGCAATCGTCATCGTGCCGTGGAGTTCCCGCACACGCTCGTCGATGCCGCGCAGGCCGAGACCCTGACGATCCCGAGTCTGATCGAGGCCGCGGCCGTTGTCGCGCACGCACACCTGGAGCTCCTGGCCATCCGTGTTCACCTCGACGTGAATGTTGGTGGCATTCGCGTGGCGCACGCAGTTGGTCATCGCTTCCTGGACGATGCGATAGACGCAGGTGCGGTGCTTGTCGGGCAGGGCATCGAAATCGCCGTCCATCCGGAGATCGACGTTGATCGCGAAGCGTTTCATGCATTCACGCGCGTGCCACTCGAGCGCCGCCTGCAATCCGAAGTCATCGAGCATGCTGGGACGCAGTCCGAGGGCGAGGCTGCGTACTGTCTGGAACATGTCGTCCACCAGCCGCTTGCATTCCGCTACGACCGCGCGCACAGCGGGGGCGGTCCGTTCGATCCGTCCGAGCTCCATGCGCAGGCCGGTCAGCACCTGCGCGACATGATCGTGCAGTTCGCGTGAGAGATTCTTGCGCTCCTCTTCCTGCGCGTTCACCAGCCGCTGCGAGAGCTCGCGCATCTGCTGCTCGGTCTCTTCCGATCGCCGCTCCAGCACGCGCAGACGGAAGACCACCACGATCGCCACGCCCAGGCCGAGCAGCACCGTCTGAATCTGCAGTCGATGAAGATCCGTGCGGAAGGCGTCGTGGCGCCGGGCCACTTCGTCCCGCTGGACCGCGACGTTCGTGTTGTTCAACTCTTCGATCTCCTGCGCCAGCGCCAACGCGGCTTCGCGACGAGGGACCACCTCGCGTCGCAGGAAACCCGCGCTCTTCAGCATCTTCTCCGCTGGTGTCCAGTCGAACAACGGATCGAATGTCGTCCAGTAGTCATCCAGCTTCGCCTCCAGCCGTGCGATGCGATCGTCAGGCTTCACGAGCGTCCTGAGTGCAGACACCGTCGCAAGGCTGGTGCGGCGGAACTCGGCGATCCGTTCGCGGTACTCGGGATCGCGTTCACGCGCGACGTCGAGCAGGTAGTCGCGGACGAAGATGCCCGAGAGATTCACATCGGCTCTGAGCCGCTGGAGATTCGCCTCGACACGGCGATGATGCGCGTTGAGCTCGTCGAGCTGTGCGTAGATCGCTTCCGCCTTGTTCGAGGACGCCAGCATCGACACGGCAATCAGCACGACGAGGCTCCCGAGGCCGATGGCCGCCACGAGCCACGTTTTCAAGCGCATATTTCCTCCCAGAGCCCTTCCACTTCAGGCTACGACAGGCCGGTCGCCGACGACATCCGGTAAAGGGGGGAGACCCGCGCTCAAGGCCGCTGACATCGCTGAGCTTTCAGTCCCCCACGAAAGTGACGGCTCTCCTCCCCCAACCCGATGGCAGTTCCTCAGCCCCCGGTATCTACTGCGTTCAGTACCGACGCACACCATCGGAGGGCACATGCATCGTCAGACCGATTGCCTCGACACCCTCATCCCGACGCCCGATCGCAGGCTCACACCGGAGTCAGCGCACCAGTGGGATCGGGTCATCGTGCTCGCGAATCGCGCACCAGTACGGCACGAACACTCGGGCGATGGCGTGATCACGATCAGGCGCTCGGCCAGCGGCGTCACGACGGCGCTCGAGCCGATCGTCGACGCTTGTCAAGGAACCTGGATCGCCCATGCCAATGGCGACGCCGACATGGCAGCGGCGCAGCAAGGCAACGGCCTGGCGGTGACGCTGCCCGACCAGCGGTATCGACTGCGATACGTCAGACTTTCCGACGAGCAGTACGAGGGGTACTACTACGGCTTCGCCAATCAGGGCCTGTGGCCACTCAGCCACGCGGTTCCGGTGAAGCCGGTATTCCGCCCCGACGACTACGCGATGTATCGGAAGGCCAATCGCCAGTTCTCGTCCGCCGTTGTCGAAGAAGCGGCGGGGGGATCGGCGTTGGTGCTCGTGCAGGACTACCACTTCGCACTCGCGCCCAGGATTCTCAGACGCCGGCTCACTCGAGGGAGCACGATCGTGTCGTTCTGGCATATCCCCTGGCCAGACCCGCGCGGATTCAGCACGTGCCCGTGGGCGGCGCATCTGCTCGATGGCCTCCTCGCCAGCGACATCCTTGGATTCCAGACACAGGGCGATCGCGACAACTTCCTCGATGCCGCCAGCACCATGCTCGACGCCGACGTCCTCTGCTCGAACGACGTCGTCATCTACCGTGATCACCCGACCTGTGTGCGCGTCTACCCTGTCGGGGTCGAGTGGAACAACCCGATCGTGCGGGCCACGCCCTCTGTGGAATCGTGTCGCGCCGAGATCATTCAGACGCACCAATTGCCCGCCGACGTCAGGCTGGGTGTCGGGATCGATCGACTCGACTACACCAAAGGCATCAATGAGAAGTTCCTGGCGATCGAGCGCCTGCTCGCGCGACACCCCGAGATCCGCGAGCGCTTCACCTTCATTCAGGTCGCCGAACCAAGCCGGGAACGTCTGCCTGAGTACCGCGCCACGCGCGCCCAGATCGAAGAGACCGCACGGCGCATCAACACACGGTTCCGCATCAGGGATCACCAGCCGATCCGGCTGCTGGACACGCATCATGAGCCGGCCGACGTGTACCGCCTGTACCGCGCCGCCGACTTCTGTCATGTGGGTAGCCTCGATGACGGAATGAACCTCGTCGCCAAAGAGTTCGTGTGCGCGCGGAACGACGAGCGGGGCGTGCTCGTCCTGAGTCAGCACGCCGGTGCGGCGCGACAGCTCCGGGCAGCCGTGCTGATCGATCCATATGCGATCGACGCGGCAGCGGAGGCGCTCGCGAGCGCGCTTGCAATGCCGGCCTCCGAGCAGGAGCACCGGATGCAGCTCCTGCGGGCGAACGTCGCCAGCTTCGATGCGCACTGGTGGGGCGGGCAGCTGCTCGACTCCGCACGTCGCGTGAAAGGGCTCGGGAACGAGTGCGATCACGCTGAGCACACACGTCCGGCTGTGACGGACGACAACTGGCAGGCTGCCAGTTAACGGATCCGTCCTTGGGCCTTGGGCCTTGGTGCTTGGTCCGTCCTTTGGGCGGGTCCCCGGTCCCGGGTCCTCGGTCCTTGGTCCACGCTCGTCTTGTAAGCGAGTGGAGTTGCCTCCAAGTAGAAGATAGCACTCGCTCCTGACGGCGCACCAAGGACCAAGGACCACTGGACGGACCAAGCACCAAGCACCAAGTACTAAGGACCGCCGAGAAGCGCTACACTCCCCCACCATGCGACTGCATCACGCTGCTCTGATCACATTCCTCGCAGCACCTGCGCTCGTCACGGCACAAGGGAATCTCGGCACCTACGAAGATCGCATCGCCGTCGAGGACGTGATGGCGCGTTACGTGTGGGCGGTCGACTCGCTCGATGCCGACGGCTACGTCGCCGTGTTCACCGATGATGCCGTCATCGATTCGAACGGAAGCATCAGCAGAGGGCACGACGAGATTCGCAAGATCGTCACGGGCCTCATCCAGCGGCGCGACGACAACAAAGCGAAGGGATTGCCGGCTTCGAATCTGTACCACATGGTCAGCAACGTTCGCATCACGTTCCCGAAGCCGAGCGAGGCGTTGCACCAGTCGTATTGGCAGACCGTCCGTCGCGCCAAGGACGGCACGATGATCGCGGCCGCGATGGGCCGATCCGAAGACCGGCTCGTCAAACGCAATGGCAAGTGGTTGATTCAGTCCCGCACGCTGACTGTCTTCACCGATTGATCGTCGAGGTGCGTTCATGCCATCGACCTCGGTGCGCGTGGGGAACCTGAATTTTCATGTCGTTCGCGAGGGAAGCGGCGAACCCGTTCTGTTCCTGCACGGCTTCCCCGATTCCTCGCGCCTCTGGCGTCACCAGACTCCGGCATTCCTGAAGGCGGGATTCCAGGTCGTCGCTCCGGATCTGCGAGGCTTCGGCAATTCCGACAAGCCGTCAGAGACCGACGCGTACGCGATGCCTGCCCTCGTGGGTGATGTCGTCGGGATTCTCGACCAGCTCGACATCCGTCGTGCTCACGTCGTCGGGCACGACTGGGGAGCCGGAGTCGCCTGGGTGCTTGCTGCCATGCAGCCGCAGCGGGTCAATCGTCTGGTCGTCCTGTCGGTCGGGCACCCCGCGACATTTTTCAAGGCGGGTCTCAGCCAGCGGGAGAAGTCCTGGTACATGCTGCTGTTCCAGTTTCGTTTCGCCGAAGACCTTCTGACACGAGACAATTGGGCGTTTTTCCGGGACTTCGTGCGCCACCACCCGGAATGCGACCGGTGGATTGAGGACTTGAGCCGGCCGGGAGCTCTCACCGCCGCGCTCAACTGGTATCGAGCGAACGTCGTACCAGAGAACGCCGTCGCAGAGCGATGGGTGCTCCCCAGTGTCGCTGCGCCCACGCTGGGAATCTGGAGCAGTGGCGACGCGTACCTGACCGAGACGCAGATGCTGCTGTCCCACCAGTGCGTCTCGGGTTCGTGGACTTACGAGAGGATTGAGGGCGCCAGCCACTGGATGCAGATCGACCAGCCAGCACGGGTGAATGATTTGATTCTCCGTTTCCTCGAGGCTTCGTGATCATGATCGTCCGAGAAGCAGTGACGCCGGCACCGAAATGGTTTCTTCCCGTCGTCGTCGCGGCCCTGATCTGGAACCTCCTGGGCTGCGCTGCCTATCTGGCCGATGTGACTCTGAGTGCGGAGGACGTCGCGAAGATGAGCGCGGCGCAGCAGGCTCTCTACGCGTCTCGGCCGTCATGGGCGATCAGCGCAACGGCAGTTGCGGTCTGGGCAGGGGCACTGGGATGCGTGGCTCTCTGGTTACGAAAGCGATGGGCAATGTGGGCGCTCGTGGCGTCCTTGGCCGGGATCATTGCCCAGGATGTTCATCTGTTCGCTCTCAGCGAAGCGGGCTCGCAAGCCGAGATGACGACGTTCATGCTTCAAGGTCTCGTCTTTGTCGTCGGCGTCGGGCTCGTCGTTCTCGCGCGCAAGGCGTCAGCGCAGGGTTGGATCTCGTAGACGCCGCGCGCTGCAACGAAGCCACGTTTCGATGCCCCGCGTGATCGTCACAGGCGGCCCTGGCGCGGGCAAGACGACGCTCCTCACCGAGCTCGCCGCGATGGGCTACGCGACCGTCGAAGAATCCGCTCGCGCGATCATTGCAGAGCGGCTCGCGCGCGGTGAGAGTCCTCGACCCGAACTCGCCACGTTCGCCCGAGAGATCCTGCGTCGCGACATCGCGAAGTACGTCGATCAGCCGCACACGTCCAGCTGGATTTTCTTCGATCGCGGCGTCGTCGACGCGCTTGGTCTGCTGCAGGAGGTCTCACCGCTCCCCGCGCACGAACTGGAAGGGATGCTCTCCACCTACACGTTTCATCCGTTGGTGTTCATCCTGCCACCGTGGGAGGCCATTTACTCCACCGACGCAGCACGCGATCAGTCGTTTGCCGACGCTGTCATCGTCCACGACGCGCTCGTACGGTGGTACCGCTCGTGTGGCTACACCCTCCGCGACGTCCCTCTCCTTCCTGTCGCACAGCGAGCGGAGTACGTCCTCCAAGTGCTTGCCAAAGGCGACGGCGGCGCACACGCGGCGACCCCACCGCGTAGCGGCCCCACCACCTAGCGGCCCCACGGGCCGAAAGCCCGCCCCACCTGCCCTACGGCGAAGCGGCCCCACCTGCCTCTACAGCGACCTGAGCTGTGGCCCTACATTTTCTGCGCCTTTCCACCATGAAATGACATATCTGTCTGGGACGATTGGCAATTTCGCGTGCCAATCCGCTCGTTTTGCGTGACGAACGGCGTATACTCGTCCGCGTTCTCGCGGGGCACTCAACAAGGAGCGTGCAATGTTCAGGAGATTTCACCGGCCATCCGGCTTGTCCCTTCT
>DATFRP010000070.1:0-36751 GCA_035263125.1 Vicinamibacterales bacterium | reverse complement strand
GATTGAGCGGCACCACGAAATTGCGATAGACGTCGGGGCCGGTCGCTGGCACGTCGAACGGCTCGCTCATCGTCACCGCGAGATCGGGCGTGCCCAACTGCCACCCTTCTGTGAAGCGCGGCAACGCGGGCAACTTCTTCGGATCGCCTTCAGGAGCGCCGTCAGCGACCCAGCGCTGGATGGTGGCAATCTGCTCGGCGCTGAGGCGCCGCGCGTTGGTGAACTCGTAGTCGCTCGGGCCGGCCTTCCACGGCGGCATCAGGTGCGCCGCGGTCGCGGAGGCGATCGCCTTCGCGAGCGGACGCGCATCGCGATAACTGAGAAGCGAGAAGGGCGCCGCCTCGCCTGGTCGATGACACCCCGAGCAGTTGTTGAACACGATCGGCGCGACGTGTTCGCTGAAGGTGATGGGAGCCTGCGCAGCAGGCGTGTCTCCTCCGCCCTTGATCACAACACCGATCACCAACGCGATACCGATCGCCGATACCGAGCTCAGAGGTTTCACGGGTACTCCTATCGCGCTGTATACGACTTCGTAAATCCGTTCCGGCCGTTGGTAATCGTAAACCTTCCATCTGGTGAAATCGATGCGCGGATCCAGTGACCCTTGCAGTCGGCCGAGTCCTCGAGATTCGCGATCATCTCTTCCGAGGTATTCGAGCTCGCGTCCTTCTCCAGCAGCGAGAGATGGCCTTGCCAGATGCCTTCGATGCCGGGCGTCTTCGCGATGCGCTCGTAGTGTTTCGTCAGCGGCTTGGGCGAACCGGCCGACGGACCGCCCAGCCCCTTGCGCGGTCCGTTGTTGATGACGACCACCTGCGGCTTGATCGCGTAGAGCAACCCCGGTGCGCCGGCGCCGTCGAGCGCACCGTGACGGCCGGCCTGATAGATCGTGACGGGTCCGATCCGATTCACTGGACACGCCAGCTCCATCTCCTTCTCCCAGTCGAGATCGGCGAGATCGAGAAATCTGAATCTGCCGTACGAAAAAAGAGAACCGACCATGTATTGATTCTCGGGTCCCTCGGCCGGCTTGTTCTCCGCGGACGCGCACAGCGGATTGGGCCCACCGCCAGGCACAGGGTTCGCGATGAGCTGTCCGTTCGATGCGACGACTTCCACGCGCACGCTTTTGAGCGGAATCATGTCGCCCGGTTTGACGATCGTCCGCTTGCTCGCGCACGCCGACATGTAGATGTCTTTCCACTTCTGATTGGCGGACTCCACGAAATCTCCGCGATCGAAGCAGCGGCCGATCGGCACCAGCTTCGATAACACGGTGAGACCGCCGGCGTGATCAGGGTGGTAATGACTCATGACGAAGTAGTCGATCTTTTTGAGTCCTACCTGCTTGATCACCTCGGCGATCCGCTTGCCGTCGCGACCGTCGACTTCCCAGCCTGCGTCGTAGAGCAACGATTCCCCAGACGGTGACACGACGAGCGTCGCCGCGCCACCCTCGACGTCGATCCAGTAGATGTCGAGCGTGCGGGCGGCCTGTGCTCGCGCCGTCGCAGTCGAAAAAAAGAACAGGAGTACGCTCACGATGAGGGCCACGCCTTTGGCGTGGTAGGGCAAGTGGGGCCGGGCCGTTCCGGCCCGGTAGGGCCGCGCCTTCGGCGCGGTGGGCCTGATCTGCATGGACGGATAGTAGCGCCATTCGGGCCACATATACTCGTGGTCCATGCCCGCATTCGACGTCGTCGGCGTCGGCGAGAACTCTGTCGACGTGATCTGCCGCGTACCCGCGGCCGTCGCCCCCAACATCAAGATTCCCATCGTCGGTCGACGTGTGATGCTGGGGGGTCAGGTCGCGACGACGCTGGCGACGTGCGCGTCGCTCGGTCTGCGTGTGGCCTACGTCGGCGCCTTCGGCGACGACCCGGCCGGCTCGACGCTGCGCGAAGCACTGGAGCTCCGCGGCGTCGATACGAGCCACTGCGTGGTCCGTGACGTGCGGAGTCGAAACGCGGTAATTCTCGTCAACGACATCAACGGAGATCGCACTGTGCTGTGGGAGCGGGATCCGCAACTCGATTTGCGTGGCGACGAGATTCCGGCGGCCGCCATCACCAGCGCGCGAGTGCTGCACGTCGATGATGTGGACCGCGCAGCAACTCTCTCAGCCGCGGCCATCGCGCATGCGGCAGGGATTCCGGTAACCAGTGATTTCGATCAGATCACGGAACACACGGTCGATCTGCTGTCGGCCGTCTCGGTACCCATCCTCGCCGAGCCGATGCCAGCGGCGTTGACCGGCGTGGCCGAGCCCGAGCGCGCCTTGCGAACGCTGCGACGATCACACCAGGACATGTTGTGTGTCACCCTGGGCACACGGGGTGCGATGATGCTCGCCGGCGACCGCTCGTATACCGCCCCCGCGTTCAACGTCACCGTGGTCGATACCACCGGTGCCGGTGACGTGTTCCGAGGCGCGTTCATCGTAGCCATGCTGCGCGGCGATCGGCCCGACCAGATCCTCCGGTTCGCGAACGCCGCCGCAGCGATCGCCTGTACGCGCGAGGGAGCATTGGACAGCGTGCCGACCCTCGACGAAGTTCATGCGCTGATGTAGGATTCACGGTCCGGCTAAAGCCGGACACTACGTTGAGGCATTCATGACGCTCAAACATCACTGCATCGCGTCGATCGTCACGCTCTCGATCTTTTCCACTGCGAATCTATGCTTCGCCCAGCGCGGGCAACAGCCACCACCGCCGCCCTCGCCTGTCGCCACGAGCCCGCAGGTGCTCGACGTGCAGGGCGGCAAGATCAAAGTGACCGCGATCGCCACCGGTCTCTTCCATCCGTGGGGCATCGCGTTCGTCGATGCCAACACAATTCTGGTCACGGAGCAGAATGGCAGGCTGCGCATCGTCAAGAACGGCGTGCTCGCGCCGCAGCCGGTATGGACATCGCCGACCAGGCCGGTCGACACCCCGCCCCCAGGCGGCGGGAACACCAACGACGCGCTGCACTTCGTCACGCTCCATCCCGACTTCGCCCAGAACCACCTCGTCTACGTGTCCTACCCGAAAAAGGGTGAGAAGGGGACCACGCTTGCCGTCGCACGCGGGTTCCTCAAGGGCGATACGCTCGGCGACGTGCAGGAGATCTTCGTCGCCGACGCTTGGGAAACCGGCGGCAACCTTGCCGGCCGCGTGTTCTTCGGCAAGGACAAGGATCTCTACGTCACCATCGGCGATCGCGATCGCATCTGCTGCAACGCGCAGCAAAAGCGTGCGGACGGATCGGATGACAACAGCCTTCGCATGAAAGCGCAGGCGCTCGACAACCACGTCGGCAAGACGCTGCGCTTGCGTGACGACGGTAGCGTGCCGAAAGACAATCCCTTCATCGGCAAGCCAGGCGTCAAACCCGAGATCTACACCTACGGCCACCGCAACGGCTACGGCCTCGCGGTCAATCCGGAAACCGGCGAGCTCTGGCAGGCGGAGATCGGACCAATGGGTGGCGACGAGGTGAACATCCTGCAGCCAGGTCACAACTACGGCTGGCCCCTGGTCTCGATGGGACGGAACTACACCGGGACGCTCGCCTCCGATCAACCATTCGCGCGGCCGGGCATGGACAACGCGCGGATGTTCTGGGTGCCGTCGATCAGCCCGTCGAGCATCATGTTCTATACCGGCGACAAGTTTCCGCGCTGGAAGAACAACCTGTTCGTCGGCGCGCTCACCACGCAGCAGCTCATTCGGGTCGCGTTCGGCCAGCCCTCACAGGCCGAGCGTCGTGAAGGCCTGCTCGTCGGCTTGCGCGTCCGCGTCCGCGACGTGCAGCAGAGCCCCGACGGCTATATCTACGTCGCCACCGAGGGCGCAAGCGGCGGGACGGTCACCGACGGGATGGTCTTGAAGATCGAACCGGCTAACTGAAGGAATCAGGATGGCTGCATCCTGATTCCTGCATCCTGATTCCTTTCAGGACGCGCGCAGCGCGTCCCTACGTACGCAACGCTTCGACCGGATCGACCGACACCGCACGGCGAAGCGGCACCAGGCACGCCACAACCGCAATCGCGGCGATCGAAAGGATGATCAGCGCCAACATCACGGGATCTGTCATCTGCACTTTTTCCGCGGCTGCGTTGGCAGGATCGCCGAATGCCCGATCGAAGGCGAACGTACCGGCCACACCGACGGCAAGTCCGAGGCTCAGTTGCGTGAGCACACGCCGAATCACGAGCCACGCGACCCGTGTCGTGTTCGCCCCGAGCGCCATGCGAAGACCCAGCTCCCGCGTCCAGCGCTGGACGGTATTGGCGGTCACCGCGTAAATCCCGATCAGCGCGAGCAGCAACGCGACCACGGCAATGCTCTTGATGATCGTGTCGCTCAGCCGCCCGTTCCAGACGGCGTTGCGCACCGACTGCTCGAACGACATCACCCGGTAGAGCGGCAGGTTGCGATCGAACCGCTCCACCTCGCGCCGCAGCACCGAAGTCACCGACACAGGGTCCGCCGTCGAACGCACGATCATCACAGCCGTCGCCGGTGGCGACGCGCGCAGCGGCAGGAACACCACTGGATCCGGCTCGGGCCCGATGATCTGCTGGCGGACGGTTGTCGAGACCCCGACGATTTGCATCCAGGGCGATTCGCCGGCACCGATTCGAATCCGCGCGCCGATCGGATCGTCGTTCGGCATGAACATCCGAACGAAGCGTTCGTTCACGATCGCCGCCTCGCTGCCGGGTTGGCCGTCGCCGGACCCGAACCCACGGCCGCGCACGATCGGAATCCGCAGCACGTCGAAGTATCGGTCGCTCGCGGTCACCACGGAGACTCGAGGGGCATTCTCTGCCGGAGTCCGGCCGAAGATGGACAGCGGCTGTTGCGCGCCGCCGCCATATGGCAACGTCCCCGCGACAGCAACCGACCCGATTCCGGGCGAGGCGCTGACCTGCTCGTTCACGCGATCGAAAAACGCCAGGCGGGCCGCGGGAGTGCCGTAGGGATCCGCAGGCAACGCCACCCACATCGTCATGAGCGACGTCGGATCGATTTGAAACTCCGTGCGCCGGGTCTCCTGGTTGTTGCGGATGCCATTCACGGCGACTGAAATCAGGACCATCGTGATCGCAAATTCAGCCGCGAGGAGCGCCGTGATCCAGCGCCGGGCCGGGCGCGCGCTCGCAACCGATCCTGTCTCGGTCAGTGCGTCGCGCAGATCCACTTTGGACACCTGCAGCGCCGATGGCAGCCCACAGACGAACACGCATCCCAGGCAGACAGCGAGCGTCACGCCGAGCACGCGTCCGTCGATGGTGAATGCCATCCAATAGGGCAGCGTTTCGGGCGGCACGATGCCTTCGAGGATTCGCAGCCCGGCCGATGCGAAGAAGATGCCGAGCACTCCGGCGAATGCCGCGAGCGTCGCGCTTTCCACGAGCCACTGACGCACGACCCGTCCTCGCGACGCGCCGATCGAGCTGCGAATCGCCATCTCGCGTCCCCGCGTCGCGGCGCGCATCAGCAGGAGATTGGCGACGTTCGCGCAGGCCACCAGCAGGACGAGCACGCCGGCGGTGATGAACGCGATCCACGCGCGCTGGTACACCGTGGGATTCACCTGCTGGTTGATCGGCACCACGCGCATGTGGATGTCACGCATGGCCGCCGGCCATTCACGCCGCCACGCCGCGGCGATGCCCTCGACGTCGGCGCGCCCCTGTTCCTCGGTCGCGTTCGCGGCCAGACGCGCGAACGTCGCAAGCCTGCGTTCCGTGCGCGACTGCCTCACCACCGGCGGCAGATTCGCCATCGGTCGCCACAGATCGGCATTGGCCGGGAACTGGAAGCCTCTCGGCATGACCCCGATGACCGTCGTGGGACTGCCGTTGATGGTGACCGATCTCCCGACGATATTCGGATCGCTGGCGTAGCGGCTGCTCCAGAGCTCTTCACCGAGGATGACGACTGCTGGCGTGCCCGGCCGATCCTCGTCAGCCCGGAACGTACGTCCCAGGATCGGCCTTTCGCCGAGCAGCTCGAACGCCCCCGCAGATATATAGGCGCCTGGCACACGCGCCGGCGGCTGGGCATCGTCGGCAAGCGCTGCGATGGTGATTGTGTACGCGCCGAGACGCGCGAACGCCGTCGTCCGCGCGCGAAGCTCGTCGAACTCGGCATACGACAGGTTGCCCGGCCGGTCGGCCGCATCGCGCGTGGAGACGTACATCACCCGCTCGGGCGAGTCGATTGGGAGGCCACGCAGACAGATCGCGTTGACGATCGTGAAGAAGGTCGTGTTGACGCCGATACCGAGCGCGAGGGCAACGACGGCGACGACGGTGAAGCCAGGCGAGCGCCGCAGGTTCCTCACCGCGTAACGAAGATCGCGGCGCAGGTCATCGACCCACGCGAACGACCGCGCATCGCGGTGGTGATCTTTGGCGAGCGCGACGCTGCCCATCGCGCGACGCGCAGCGAGCGCGGCCTCGTGAGGCGTGAGCCCACGACGGCGATGCTCCTCCTCGAGCATCGCGAGATGCGACGCCATCTCGCGCACGAGATCCTCTTCGGCGCGGCGTGCGCGGAACATCGTGAGGAATCGAGCCAGAACTCGTCGCATAACAACTCAGTCGTAGTGTCCGCCTTTTTGCGGACCGTCAGTCCGGCTGCCACCTTCGCGCTTCGCGCTACGGCGGCCAAGGAAGCCGGACACTACATTCAATCCGCCGCCGGCTTCTCCACGCGATCGATGACGATGACGGCGACGGGCGCACGCTGCGATTCCAGCTTGAGCCCGAGCTGCTCACGCATCGCGGCGTAGATCGAGGCCGCATCGGGATCGATCGGCGGCAGACCCTGGGGTGGACCAGTCGGACCGAAGTTGGGGATGCGATCGGGCGTGAAATGCAGGTCGAGATCGTAGTAGCCGTCGAGCCCGGTCCGGTCCACGATCAAACGGCCGAGCGATGACCCGGTATTGGTCAGTCTCGACAGCGCCGTCGCGAACTCCGACATCGTCTGACTGCGCACGATGATTGTTCCTGGAGCCACACTGCTGCTGCAGGGTGGGAGCTCGCCCGGCGGCGGTGGTGCTGCGGGACCGTTGCCGCGACCGCGCGCGGACGCGATGACGGCGGCGCAATCGACCGCTGATCGTCGAAGCGCGGGACCAGGCCTGCGATCGCTGTTGGCCAGCACCAGCGCGTACACCGGCATGTCGCGCGTCTCTGCGTGAGACGCGAGATGGAATCGCTCTTCGAGCAGCCGCTGCAGCATCAAGGCCTGACCCGACGGCGCTCCTGCGCGGACCGGTGCGGGGTCCGGACCATCCGGCATCGTGGCGACGATGTCGAAGCGGTCGCTTTGCGCCCAGGCCGGCGCACCGATGACCTGAAATTCCTGGACGTTGTAGGCGTTGCGGATCAGGAGCGCCAGCGAGACGCCGCGGGCCGTATATCGCGATCCGGTTCGCTGAATCGAGACCAGTCCATCGTTGCTCACGTTGGGTTTGATTGACACGACGTCGAACCGCGGGCGCTCGGATTCCTGCCGCGCGGACAGGGACAGGACCATCGCGTCTGAGACGATCGCCGCGACGATGAACGAGAGCGTGGCGAATCTGGTCATGTCACTCCATCGATCGCGAGCGTTCACACGCTCGTAGTGTCCGCCTTCAGGCGGACCGTTGGTCCGGCTAAAGCCGGACACTACGTACTCGTTATTCGGCCCGCAGCGCCACCTGCGGTTCGATCCGCGTCGCGCGGCGCGCCGGCACGTACGACGCCAGGGCTGCCACTGCCGCGAACGCGCCGATCACAGCCACGAACGTCGCCGGATCGAGAGGCGTCAGGCCGAAGAGCAACCCTTCGAGCGAGCGGCTCAACGCCGCCGCCCCGATCACACCAGCCACGATCCCGATCGCGGCCAGCACCGCAGCCTGATGCAGAATCAGCGTCATCACCTGACCTCGACGCGCGCCCAGCGCGACGCGAATCCCGATCTCACGGGTGCGATGCGCGACGTGAAACGCGAGCACACCGTAGATGCCGATCGCCGCGAGCGCGACCGCGACGGCCGCGAACAGGCCGAGCAGCACCGCGTACAGTCGCGGTCGTGACATCGCGTTGGAGACGATCTGATCCATCGTCGCCACGTTGTCGACGGTCGCCGACGCGTCCAGCTGCCCGGCGATACGGCGGACAGCGCCGGCCAGTGCCGATGGGTCCGACGACGTGCGCACGGCGAAATAGTTGCCGCCGAGGCCGGGCGGCGCCGGAATGAAATCGACGATGAACATCTCGGGATTGGGGCGCTGCTGCAATGAGAACTGGTTGATGTCCTCGAGAATCCCGACAACCTCCCACTCGTCCTTGCCGCTGTAGATGTGGGATCCGAGTGCCCGTCCATCGAAGAAGGCGCTGCGCGCGAACGCGCGCGTCACCAGGGTCTCGTGTCGAGCGGCCTCGCCCACGCTGAAGCTGCGACCGTCAACGATGCGCAGGCCCATCGCCGTTGTGAAGCCCGGGCTGATCGCGTGCAGGCCCGGTTGAGGGCGCGGTCTCTGATCGCGTGACGGAGGCTGCGGATAGACGTCGCGGCCGAAGCCCTGCTGCACGAGCGGAAGATTGTTCGAGTAGCCGACCGCCGTCACGCCGGGGAGAGCCGCGATCCGATCGAGCAGTTGATCGACAAACGCACGCGCCTGCGTCCGTGGTGTTGGCCGGGCGGTCGCCTGGAACGTCATCACGCGCGCCGGGTCGTACCCACGATCTGTCGTTGCCAGCTTGTAGAAGCTGTGCATCAGCAGGCCGCCCGCGACGAAGAGCACCATCGCCATCGCAATCTCGGCGACGACGAGAACGCCACGCACGCGCGGACTGGCACCGCGTTCACGCAGGACATCGGCCTCGCGCGGACGCGAGTGACGTAACGCGGGCACGAGCCCGCAGATCACGCCGGTCAGCAGCGTCAGGGCGATGATGAAGATCAGCACCCGCGCATCGACCGTGATCTCGTCCAGCCGCGGCAGACTCACCCCCGGGCCGAGATCGCGACGAGGCAGGCTGGCGGCCAGCACGCGCAGCAGCTCGACTCCGCCGATGGCGAGCACAGTGCCCGCCACGGCCCCCAGCAGCGCGAGCAGGCTGCTCTCGGTCAGGAGCTGTCGTATCAGACGTCCCGGCGAAGCTCCGATCGCCCGACGAAGCGCGATCTCGACTTGACGCGCCGCAGTGCAAGCGAGCAGCAGGTTCGCGACATTGACGCACGCGATCAACAGCACCAGTCCGACCGCGCCCGACAGGATCAGGAGCGCCGTCTTGACCGGCGCCACCAGTTCCTCCTGCATTCCGGCAAGCTGATAGCGGCCGCCCGAAGAGGCCTCCGGCTGCAGCACGGTGTTGATCTCCGCCTCGGCGGCCGCGCGCGACACGCCATTCTGCAGACGGGCGAAGACCGCCGGGCTGATGAACGAACCGGCCTTGGGCGACGGTGATATGTACGGCGTCCAGAATTGCACTGTCGGGTCGGGAAACGCGAAACGCTCCGGCATGACGCCGGCGACCGTGTGCCCGCGGCCGTCCAACGCGATGACGCGTCCGACAATTACGCGATCTCCGTTGAAGTACCGCTGCCACGCCGAGTGGCTCAGCACGACGACGGCATCCGACCCGTTCGCTTCAGCCTCGGAGAACGAACGGCCGATCAACGGTGCGACGCCTAGTGCCGGAAACAGTGACGCCGACGCCTGGACACCGGTGAGTCGTACGGCATCGCCTCGTCCGGTGAGCGTCGCGGTCGTCAGGATGTAGCCGGCCACGTGCGAGAGCGTGTATGACTGACGCCGCAGCATGTCGAAGTCCCTCGGATACAACGACGGCTCGCGAAGCCGGCGCGAGACGATCGGATTCGAGGAGGGGGGTGCGAACACCTGCACGAGGCGATCCGCATCAACGTATGGCAGCGGCCGCAACAGGACGGCGCTGATCACCGTGAAAATGGCGGTGGTGGCGCCGATGCCGAGCGCGAGCGTCAACACCGCGACGAGGGTGAAGCCGGGAGTGCGTTTGAGGGACCGCGCAGCGTGCGCGAGATCGCGACGCAGATCGTCGAGCCAGACGAACGAACGGGCGTCGCGATGCAGGTCCTGCGTCCGGCGAGCGCCGCCGAGCGCGCGACGTGCAGCAAAGCGCGCCTCGTCCTCGCTCATCCCGCGTCGACGGTACTCGTCTTCCAACAGCGCAAGATGCGCGGCGATCTCGCGCTCGAGATCCTCTTCCGGACGCTCCGGCCGGAACACGTTGATCAGTCTCGCGATGAAACGTCGCATGTGAGTCCTCGTAGTGTCCGGCTTCAGCCGGACCGTGTCAGGTCCGCCTGAAGGCGGACACTACGACTTACGTTTCGTTGATCAGCAGCTTGTCGACGAGACCCGCGAGCCGGCGCCAGCGCTCCGCCTGCTTCTCGAGTGCACGCGTGCCGGCCTTGGTGATGCTGTAGTACTTCGCCTCGCGATTGCTCTCGGTGCGCTGCCACGCCCCCTTGATCCAGCCCTTCTGCTCGAGCCTGACCAGCGCCGGATACAGCGTGCCCTGATTGAGCATCAGCGGGTGCTCCGCCACCTGCTCGAGCCGCGCCGCCAGCCCATACGCGTGCTGGGGACCCATCGTCGCCAGCGCGCGCAGGACGATGAGATCGAGGGTGCCCTGGAGGAGCTCGACCCGTTCACTTGGCATGCCAGTGAACGGTGGCACATGGTCCACTGGGTTGTCAAGTGAACAGAACAGGAATCAGGAGGCAGGAATCAGGAAGCAGCTCTGGGCCAGGCTGAAGCAGTGTAGGCCGGGCCTGTTCTAGAGGCCCGGCCTACACTGCTACTTCTTGAACATCACAAAGGCCAGGGGCGGGATGACCAGATTCAGCGACTGCGCGTAGCCGTGGGCAGGAACGGGCTCGGTGTGGACGCCGCCGCTGTTGCCCATGTTGCTGCCGCCGTAGAGCGTCGCGTCGCTGTTGAGGACTTCGCGGTACCAGCCCTCGCCGGGCACGCCGATGCGATAACTCGGGCGCGGCACGGGAGTGAAGTTGGCGGCCATGATCGTGAAGTCGTTGGCGTCGCGCGCCTTGCGGATGAACGAGACGACGCTGTTCTCGTTGTCGTGACAATCGATCCAGCCGAAGCCCGGATACTCGAAGTCGACTTCGTGCAGCGCACGATCGCGCTGGTAGACGTGGTTCAGATCCTGCACCCAGCGGCGCAGCCCCTCGTGCTCGGGGTGCTCGAGCAGGTGCCAGTCGAGGCTCTCCTCGGCGTTCCACTCGCGCCACTGCCCGATCTCGTCGCCCATGAACAACAGCTTCTTGCCGGGGTGACCGAACATGTAGCCGTAGAGGGTCCGCAGGTTCGCGTGCTTCTGCCAGAGATCACCCGGCATCTTGTCGAGCATCGAGCGCTTGCCGTAGACGACTTCGTCGTGCGAGAACGGCAGCACGAAGTTCTCGGTGAAGGCGTACAACATCGAGAACGTGATGTTCTCGTGATACCAGCGGCGATGGATCGGATCCTGCCGCATGTACTCGAGCATGTCGTGCATCCAGCCCATGTTCCACTTGAACGTGAACCCGAGCCCGCCCACGTACGTCGGCCGGCTGACCGCGGGCCACGCCGTCGATTCCTCGGCGACGGTGATCGTGCCGGGCACGCGGCCGTGCGTGAGCGTGTTGAGCTGCTGCAGAAACGAGACCGCCTCGAGGTTCTCGCGTCCGCCGTACTGGTTCGGGATCCAGTCGCCGTGCTCTCGCGAGTAATCGAGATAGAGCATCGATGCCACGGCATCCACACGCAACCCGTCGACATGGAACTCGTCGAGCCAGCAGAGCGCGCTGCTGAGGAGGAACGTCCGAACCTCGTTGCGGCCGTAGTTGAAGATGAGTGTGCCCCAGTCGCGATGCTCGCCCCGGCGCGGGTCGGCATGCTCGTAGAGCGACGTGCCGTCGAATTCCGCGAGCCCGTGTCGATCTTTCGGGAAATGGCCCGGCACCCAATCCAGGATCACGCCGAGACCGAGCTGATGACAGCGATCGACGAAGTACCGGAAATCATCGGGGCTTCCAAAGCGGCTCGTCGGCGCGAAGAAGCCAAGGACCTGGTATCCCCACGAGCCCGAGAAGGGATGTTCCATCACGGGCATCAGCTCGATGTGTGTGAAGCCCATCTCGCGGACGTACGGGACCAGCGTGTCGGCGAGCTCGCGATACGTCAGATACCGGTTGCCGTCCTCCGGCACGCGCCGCCACGATCCCAGGTGCACCTCGTAGGTCGACATCGGACGATCGTGCCAGCCGTTGGCAGCGACGCGATCGCGAATCCAGTCGCCGTCATGCCACACGTAGCCGGCGTCCTGCCAGATGATCGACGCCGAGCGCGGCGGCACTTCGAAGCGCCGCGCGTAGGGATCGGCCTTCTCGATCAGATGTCCCGCGGACGTGCGGACTTCGTATTTGTAGCAGGCGCCTTCGGACACACCCGGGACAAAGATCTCCCAGACACCTGATGGCACGAGCTTCCGCATCGCGTGCACGCGCCCGTCCCAGTTGTTGAAGTCGCCGATCACGCTGACGCGCTGCGCGTTGGGTGCCCACACGGAGAAGTGCACGCCGGTGATGTCGCCAACCGACGTCAGATGCGAGCCGAGCTTCTCCCACGCGCGGTAGTGCGTGCCCTCGCTGAAGAGATGCAGATCGAAGTCCGACAGCACCTGCCCGAACTGATACGGATCGACGATGTGGCGGGTGCGGTCGCGCTCATGGACCTGGAACCGGTAGACGAGCGCATCGGCGGGGCCGTCGATCGGGATGCGTGCTTCGAACAACCCGTCGGGATGGCGTCGCACCATCGGTGTGACGCGATCGCCGGTGATGAGATCCACCCGCGTCGCCGTCGGCTGCATCGTCCGCAGGATGACCGCGGGCCGATGATCGACGATGACCGGATGCCGGCCGAGCACGGCGAACGGATCGCCGCTCGTTCCCATGGCGACGGCCGCGATCAGCCGATCGTCGCGCGTCTCGAGAGCTCCGCTCACCTGGAAATTGTAGCGTGGCCAAGGTGGTATCCTCAGTCCGTCGCCCGGCAATAGCGCCAGGATGAGTCACACGAGGAGTTGAGGTTGGCCGTCTACGCTGATTTCATCACGAGCGAAGGAAATTTCCGGATTCGGCTGTTCGACGCGGAGGTGCCGAACACCGTGGCCAACTTCGTCGGTCTGGCGGAGGGCACGAAGGAATGGACCGATCCGCGCACTGGCAGGAAGGTGAAGCAGCCGTACTACGACGGCATCATCTTCCACCGCGTGATTGACGGCTTCATGATCCAAGGTGGCGATCCCCTGGGCAAGGGCGTAGGCGGACCCGGCTATGAGTTCGCCGACGAATTCCATCCGAACCTGCGCCACAGCAAGGAAGGCATCTTGTCGATGGCGAACCGAGGGCCCAATACCAATGGTGGTCAGTTCTTCATCACCCTGGGGCCGACGCCGCACCTCAACAACCGTCATTCGGTGTTCGGCGAAGTCGAAAGCGGCATGGACGTCGTGCGCAAGATCGGCAGCACGAAGACCGGCGCGAACGATCGTCCAGTGAAGGATGTCGTTATCCAAACGATCAAGATCGAGCGCAAATGAAATTGGGGTCGGGAGTCATTTCGATTGTGTAATGGGGTCGGGAGTCATTTTCCGCCAGGCACGCAATCGGGAAATGACTCCCGACCCCATTACGATCCCGAAATGACTCCCGACCCCATTCGCGATCTCATGCCGCTCGTCTACGACGAGCTGCGCCGCATCGCGGCACGCTACGTCAGCAACGAGCGACCGGGGCAGACGCTGCAGGCAACGGCACTGGTCAACGAAGCGTTCGTGCGACTCGCCGCCGAACGTGCGCGGCAGTTCAACGGCCGCACCCACTTCCTCGCGATCGCGGCGCTCTCGATGCGGCAGATCCTCGTACAGCGCGCCCGCGCCCGCAATGCGGCCAAGCGCGGCGGCGCACCGATGCGCGTCGAGCTGAATGACGAAATGGCCGCGCATGCCGAGGCGGGCTTCGACGCGGCCCCGGCGTTCCGTCGACCAGACGACATCGACGTCCTCGCGCTCGATGAAGCGCTGACGCGCCTGGCCGCGCTCGACGCCGACCTCGCCAGGCTCGTGGAGCTCCGATACTTCGGCGGGCTCACCGTCGAGGAGACCGCCGACGTCGTCGGCAGCTCACCGGCGACCGTCAAGCGGCAGTGGGCGCTCGCCCGTGCGTGGCTGAAGCGCGCGCTCGATGGCGAACCATCCTCGTCAATCGACGAGACCTCGAGATGAATCAGGCGCAGTGGGAACGACTCAAGACCCTCTTCCAGGCCGCGCTCGATCAACCTGCCCCTGCCCGGCGTGACTGGCTTCGCCAGCAGTGCGCCGACGATCGTTCGATCCTGCGCGAAGCCGAAGCGCTGCTCGAGTCGCATGAGACTGCGGGCTCGTTTCTCGAGGAACCGGCGCAGGTGGATCCTGCCGATCTCGACACGCTTCCACCCGGCACGCGCATCGGGAGCTATGTCGTGATCGAGGAACTGGGTCGCGGCGGCATGGGTGTCGTCTACCTCGCTGAAGATCAACGGCTCGGGCGGCGTGTGGCTTTGAAATCGCTGCCGGCATCGGTTTCGAATTCGCCGGAGCTGCGCCAACGTCTTCGACGCGAGGCACGGGCGGCCGCGACCATTTCTCATCCCGGCGTGGCGGTCGTCTATGCGCTCGAGGAAGTCGACGACCACCTGTTCATCGCCTCCGAGTACGTGAGCGGAGAGACGCTGCGCACTGCGATCGCCCGCGGCCCGGTTCCTGCCGCGCGCGTGCGGACGATCGCCATGGAGATGGCGAGCGCGCTCGGCGCGGCGCACGAGGCCGGCGTGATCCATCGCGATCTGAAGCCGGAGAACGTCCTCATCAAGGCCGACGGCAGCATCAAGATCGTCGACTTCGGCATCGCACAGATCGAGACTCCGGAGTCGACACGGCTGACACGAGCGGGCGCGATGCTCGGCACGCCGGCGTACATGGCACCCGAACAGCTGCTCGGAGGGCTGGTCGACGCACGCGCGGACATCTACGCCTTCGGCATCGTCTTGAGCGAGCTGCTGACCGGGCGACACCCGTTCCGCGGCGGGAGCACGCCGGCACCGCGCGATGTCCCGAGTGACACCATGGGCATAGTGATCGCACGATGCGTGCAAGCCGATCCTGCAGCGCGATACGCGAGCGCGCGAGAGTTGATGAGCGCGCTCGAAACGGACAGCTCGTTTCCCGCGGCCAACACCGATAGTCCGGCTGAAGCCGGACACTACGTACGGGACGGCCGGTTCTGGTGGGAATTCCATCAGGCGATGATCGCGCTCGTGTATTCGGCGACGACCGTTCCCGCCTGGTATGCGCGCGGTCTCATCGGAGGCTGGCAGGGGCGCACGTTCTTCATCGCCCTCATGGCCAGCGCGATCGTCGCGGTCGCAGCACGTCTGCACCTCTGGTTCACATCACGCTTCTACCCGACTGAACTGGAGTGGGTGCATCGCCGGTCGAGTATCTGGATCCACATCGCCGACTGGACGTTCGCGATCACGCTCGCAGCCGGCGGCATCCTGATTCGCGACGAGCACTCGCCGCTGACGTTGATCCTGCCGTCAATCGCAATCGGCGCCGTGGTGGCATTCGTGCTGATCGAACCGGTGACGACGCGGGATGCGTTCAGGAGAAGCGGGGTTCGTTAGCCGTCTTGACCGCCTGGATTGCTGACAAACGAGTCAAGGTTCCCCGGTCAAGACGGCTCGCGCCGCGAAGCGGAGCAAAGCCAACACTGGGACTAGCGAGGCGGGGCGGGCCGGCTTCGACATGCTCGCCGGTCTGAGGCGGGCCTCGCTAGAATCTCCACCCCATCCCCACGCTCGGTCGCAGCAGCCACCCGTTCGAGATCCCAAGCAACCTGATCCCGGGCACCAGCTGTACATTCTGTGTGAGGCCGATGCGGCTTTCGATGCCCGCGAACGCGCCGACGTCGTACACCGTCGTCTTCGTCACCGTCGGGGGAAAGACGATTGGAGCGCCGAGTATGGGTGTAGGCTGGACTTCGATCGTCAGCTCGGACGTCTGGCGCCGGAACGCGGCGCCAGCAGCGTAGACGAGCGACACTCTCGTCGAGAGCTCCTGACGCACCCAGAGCGCGGGTGACAGCGTCGTGTTCCGCTGTCTCGTACGAAGGCCATACGAGAAGATCGGGAGGACACTCGAATCTGGGATCGTGATACCACCACCCCCAGGGCTCACCACCACTGGTGGCCCTGCCGGGAGGGGCACGATGCCTGGAGAATCAACAGTCTCGATCTCCGCCGGCCTTGCGAACTCGAGCTCGACACCCCACTTGGGACTCAGCTCCGTCCCCAGACGAAGCGCGAACCCGATCGCTTCGCCGTTCCGTGATTCGCCGCGCCCCGTTCCCTCAACGTTATCGAGCCGCACGACATCGCCGGTGAGGAACGCGCTTACGTAAGCACCTTGCGCACGCACTGACGGCGCGATCACGAGCAGCAGTACGAGAACAGTCAGCGAAGTCTTCATGTCGAAAATTCTACATAGTCGCGGGCCTTGAGCTCTTGAATTTGGTCCCTGGGACGTCGGACATTTGCGCACTTCCTGAGGCCTGAGCCCTGGGCCCTCCGTCCTCGCGATCGTGTAGAGTACCGCCCGAAAGGAATCGCCATGAAGCGACTCGTACTGGCCTGCGCGCTCGCCGCGATGACTGTCACCGGGCTGCGCCTGATCGCTCAGGAGAAATCCGAAAAGCCCTTCGTCCCCGTCACCGACGAGATGCTGTGGAAGCCGAATCCAGCCGACTGGTTGATGTGGCGCCGCACGCTCGACAGCTGGGGCTACAGTCCGCTCGACGAAGTCAACCGCAACAACGTCGCGAAACTGAAGATGGTGTGGACGCGGGGCATCGGTACGGGCCGCACGCAGGAGGCCACGCCGCTCGTCTACAACGGGACGATGTACATCCCGAATCCCGGCGACGTCATCATGGCGATGGACGCAAAGACGGGCGACCTCAAGTGGGAGTATCGCCGAAAATATCCCGACGGCGTCAACGGCGGCACCAATCGCAACATGGCAATGTGGGGGTCGACGCTCATCGACGCCGGCTCGGACAACTCGATCTATGCGGTCGACGCGCGCACGGGCAACCTGGTGTGGGAAACGCAGGTGCTCGATGCGAAGAAGCGCGCCAGTGCGAGCTCAGGTCCGATCATCGCCAACGGCAAAGTGATCACAGGCCGTCAGTGTCAGCCCGACGCCGGCAACGACTCGTGCATCATCACCGCGCACGATGCCATGACCGGCAAGGAGCTGTGGCGTACGCGCACGATTCCGTTGCCCGGTGAGCCGGGATACGAAACGTGGGGTGACGTGCCGATGAACGAACGCTGGCACGTCGGGACGTGGATGGTGCCGAGCTACGACCCGTCGACGAACATGATCTACGTGGGAACGTCGGTGACGATTCCCGCGCCGAAGTTCACGCTCGCGGGCAACGACAAGACCTACCTGTACCACAACTCGACGCTCGCGATTAACGCCGACACCGGCAAGATCGTCTGGCACTACCAGCACATCGTCGATCACTGGGATCTCGATCATCCGTTCGAGCGGCTGCTCGTCGAAACCGCGATCGCACCCGATCCGAAGGAAGTGGCGTGGATCAACCCGAAGATCAAGCCGGGCGAGAAGCGCAAGGTCATCACCGGCATCCCCGGCAAGACCGGCATCGTCTACACGCTCGATCGGCAAACGGGTGAGTTCCTGTGGGCGCGGCCAACTGTCTATCAGAACGTCGTCAGCACGATCGATGGCGCGACCGGCAAGGTGACCGTCAACCCCGAGGTGCTCTTCACCGCCAAAGGGCAGACCCGCATGGTGTGCCCGGGCAGCAACGGCGGCAAGAACTGGCCTGCGGGCGCCTACAACCCGACGACGAACATCATGTATTACCCGTTGCAGAACATGTGCATGAACGCGACGTCGACCGTGGACACGCGCGATCCGTCGAAGGTGTACGGCCTCGACATGCCGGGCATCATCGCACCAGGCGCGAAGAACGTCGGCACCGTGTGGGCGATCTCCGCCGAGACCGGCAAGACGCTCTGGAAGCACGAAGAGCGCGCCGGCGCGCTCTCGCTCGTCGCGACCGGCGGCGGGCTCGTCTTCGGCGGCGACGCCAACGGCCGCTTCCGCGCGTTCGACGATCGCAGCGGCAAAGTGCTATGGGAAGTGAATCTCGGTTCGCCGGTCAGCGGCTTCCCGGTGACGTTCGCCGTCAATGGCAAACAGTACGTGGCCGTGACGACCGGTCCGTCGCTCGTCGCGGGCTCCGACAACCGCATCACGTCGGAGTTCAAGCCGGGCAACGCCGCGAACGTTTTTGTGTTTGCGTTGCCGTAGAAGTCGTAATGCAAAATGCCAAATGCAAAATGCAAAACTCGGCAAACACCGCTTCGCCGTTTTGCATTTTGCATTTTGAATTTTCAATTACGCGTTACGACTTCTTCCACGTATCCCACGTGCGCAGGATCTGGCCTGCGATGCGATCGGGATTGGCGCCGGGAATCGGTTCGAACTTCTGCACCCGACCCGCGAAGCAGTCTGCCAGATAGAGATTGCCGAGCTGATCGGTCGTGATGCCGTGCGAGCAGTTCAAACGGCCAGGCTGTCCACCCGGCGCGCCCCAGCTGTAAAGGAAGTTGCCCTTCAAATCGAACTTGAGGATCCGGCTCGTGGGCGAATCGCCGACCCAGATGAACCCCTTGTCGTCGATGAAGTGATTCACCATGAGCGTGTTCTGACTGGCGGGCCAATGCGGCGATTTGAGCGGCCACATGTCGAGGAACTTCCCGTTCTCGTCGAAGACCTGCATCCGTGAATGGCCACGGTCGACGACGAACAGGCGGCGGTCGGCGCTGATCGCGATGCTGTGCACCGTGTTCCACTCGTTCGGCCCGGGGTTCTTCGGATCCTTGGGCGGCCCTCCCCAGTCCATCACGAAGTTGTCGCTGGCGTCGTACTTGACGACACGCGTGCCGCCGTAACCGTCGGTGATGAAGTAGGTGCCGTCAGGGAGCCACGCGATGTCAGTCGGCCGGTCGAACGTATTCGGGCCGCGGCCGCGGACACCGAGCTGTCCCTTGCTGTGAACCAGCTTCCCGTCGTAGGTGAAGCGGTAGATCATGTGGAGCTGGTCGTCGATGATCCAGACGTGCTTCTCCTTGTCGTAGGGGCTGATTTTGATCTGGTGCGGTCCGCGACCGCAGGGGAGCTTGGAGAACATCTCGTCGAGATGCGGCCACTCGTCGACGAGATTGCCCTGACGATCGAAGACGATGATCGAATGCTGGAAGCGCCGCTCCCAGCCTCGCTTCGGTTCCGGCTGACAGGTTGCAGACAGGCCGTCGGAGTTGCCGGTCGCGTTTCCTCTTGGCGGCTGCAGCGCGGCGTAGGGCGTCCAGGGTGCGGCGTCCTTCGGCAGTGGCAGCTCGCCTCGCATCGCGACCCAGATGCGGTCCGGGTTCTCGGCGTACACGCCGCCAAACGACCCCCAGGTCCATCCGTTGTGAGAATGACGTGTGTCCGGCAGCGGCTTCGGCCAGCCTTCGACGACTTTGTAGTCGCCGGTCGGCCAATCCTGATGGCTGTTGCGAGTCGCCGGCGCGGTCGTCTGGGCAGTCTGGCTCGCTGACGCGGGCGCGTTGGGCGTGCTGCACCCGATCGCCGCAATCGCAAAGAGCGTGCACGCTACGATGAGTCTGGTCGCAGGATCGTGACGAGGCATTCGCCGCTCCTTTCGCTGTGAGAATGCGGAGTATAGATGAATGCCGTATCCTAGGTGGCCAAGGTTTGCTCGAATCGAGGGGTGCCGGCCTTTCAGATCAGGCCCGGCCTACACCGTTCGCTTCGAACATTGTCAGTGTAGGCCGGGCCTGCTTTGTAGGCCCGGCGTGAGGGATGTATGAAACAGCTTATTGCTATCAGCGCATTCGCTCTCGTATTCACGACCAGCGCCCTCGCGCAGGCACCTGCCGCACAGGAAGGCCGCGGCGGCGGCCGCGGCGCCGGCGCACGCGTGACTCGCCCGCCGCTCTTTTTCAAGGAGGAGTGGAAGCAGACCGAGAAAGGCGGTGAGCATCCGATCGAGATCACCTCGGCGCTCTCGAATTCCAATCTCGAACTGAAGGTCTACGGACCGACGGCGAAAGAGCTCCTCATGACCGGCGCCGCGAACGACGAGCTCAATCCGATCCACGTCTGGACCGGCATGTGCACGACGCCCTGCGCCGTCGCGCTGCGCCACAAGACGCAGACCGCCGACCTCACCGGCCTCGCCAGAATGCGCTGGAACACCAAGGTCTCGGGCTTCCATCAGATTCGCCCGATCGTGAAGCTCGCTGACGGCACGTGGCTGGTGGGCGATCGGACCGATGGCACCGTGCGCGATTGGCTCTTCACCGAGTTCTCGTTCGGCGACGTGCACTGGATGAAGCTCGATATCACCCGGGCGGTCACCACCGGTTCCGTTCTCGACAAGGTCGATCTGAGCAAAGTCGACGAGATCGGATTCGTGGACCTGATGCCGGGCAGCGGACACGGACAGGGCGGCTGGGTGGACGTGGCGCAGATCGAGGTCTACGCCAACAGTGCAACCCGTACCGGTTCATCTTCGTCTCAGCAGTAGAGGACGGAGCAGCGATGCGTTCATGATGACCGGATTGGATGCAGCCGAGGAGCTGCAGCGCCTTACACGCGAGCTCGATAACTTTCAGAACATCGCCAAATATCTCGTGCCGCTTCCTGGCGAGGTCCCGCAGTTGAATGGGATCGAGGTCTGGGGCGGCACCCGCCCGCTCAATGGTGACGTCGGCGGCGATCACATCACCTACGTCGACTTCAAGCAGCGGTTCGATCTGAACGCGCGCATCGAGCGCGCCCGCGGCGAAAGCAAGCCCGAGGTCATCGACAACCTCGAACACTGCAAGCGCAAGGCAGGCATCGCCGTCATCGACGTCGCCGGCCATCGCATGACCGATGCGCTGCTGGCGGCCATGCTCCATCAGGCGTTTCTTCTCGGCGCCACTTACGAGCTCGATCGCTGGGGACAGATCACGAGGCGGCTGTTCGAGAACCTGAACACGCGCTTCTATCAGTCCTCGGGCACGCACAAGTTCGTGTCGGTCATCTACGGCGAGATCGCCGAGGACTCGACGTTCCGTTTTCTGTCAGCCGGCCAGCCGTTCCCGGCCGTGTTCTCGAACAGGCACGATCGCTTCATGGAGGTCGACCCGCATCTCAAGGCATCGTTCCCGCCGCTCGGCATGCTGCCGTCGTTCAACGTGATCGATCGCAACACGACGACGAGCCTCCTTGGCTTCAAGGAACGATACGAGATGAACGAGTGGACGCTCATGGGTCACGGCGACATCCTGCTGCTTCACACCGACGGCCTCAGCGATCATCGCGACGGCGATCAGATGTACTTCCCCACCCGTCTCGAGCGCGCGCTCCGCGAGGTAAAGCATCTGTCGGCACGCGAGATCTACGAGGCGATCAAGAAAGATCTCGTCGCCTTCGCCGATCCGATCGACGACGTATCGCTCGTCGTGATCAAGCGCATGTAGTGTCCGGCTTCAGCCGGACCGCGTCAGATCTAGTGTCCGCCTTCCTCGGCCACCGTCTTGTCCGCCGTAGCGCGAAGCGCGAAGGTGGAAGCGCAACAGGGGCGCTGCCCGCAATCCGCTCGACACATCGCCGAAATGAAATCTGCTTTGATGTTGAAATCTGTTTCCGACGATGGCATCGTCGTCGCGCGACATGCCCTTCGCTTGATCGACGATGCTGGAGGACTCGACATGGCAGACGTCAGTGAACGGCTCGACCGGATCGAACAGGCTCTCGGCACCGCGAACCAGCAGCTCGGCGAGGTGAACGCGCGGCTGGACAACCACGATGGGCGGTTCAATCAGATCGACGAGCGATTCAACAAGGTCGATGAGCGATTCGATTCGCTCGAGTCCGACATGCAGGAGCTGCGCATGCTCGAGGAAAGCAATTCCGATCGCATCAAGAAGATTGCGGACGTGCAATCCAGGCACGGTGAAAAGCTGGACGGACTCGCGAAGGCTATGGATTCCTGATTCCTGTCAGATCGCCAGCTTACCCGTACTGTCGCCGTGCGCTTGTTGATCGATCCCAAGCTTGGCGAGCACAGCGAGCAGCAGATTGGACATCGGCGTATGCGGCGCGTACTGCATGTGACGGCCGCCGTCCATCTGCCCCGACGCGCCGCCGGCGACGATGATCGGCAGCGGATCGTGGTCGTGCTGGTTGCCGTTGCTCATGCTGCTGCCGTAGAGGACCAGCGAGTGATCGAGCAGCGTGCCGTCGCCATCCGGCGTCGTCTTCAGCTTGTCGAGAAAGTAGGCCAGCATCTGCACGTGATAGCGGTTGATGATCGCAAAGCGATCCATCTGAGCGCGGGCGTTGGAGTGATGCGACGCCACGTGGAAGCTCTCGCGCACGCCACTCTGCGGGTACACGGCCAGGCTCGTGTCGCGCGCGTACATCATCGTCGCGATGCGCGTGATCTCGGCCCGGAACGCGAGCGCCTGCAGGTCGTACATGATCTTGAAGTGCTCGTCGAACGACTCGGGCACGCCGACGGGCGAATCGGGGAGCTTGAGATCGCTCGGGAACTGTGTGTCGGCCTTCTGAATGCGCCGCTCGATCTCGCGTACATCGTCGAGGTATTCGGAGAGTCGCACGCGATCGGCTGCCGGCAGGTCCTGACGGAGTGACGCGATTTGTCCAAGCACCGAGTCGAGCAGGCTGCGGCTTTGCGTCCGCCGGGCGGCGCGATCGGCGTCGTTGCCGCCGTCGCCAAACAGCTTCTCGAACACCACCTGCGGGTTGTTCTCCATCGGCAGCGGCGTGGTCGCGTTCTTCCACGAGATCGTGTTCGAGTAGGCGCAGGCGTAGCCCGAGCCGCAGCTGAGGGCGACGTCCTCGATCGACAGCTCCAGCGATGGGAGCGGCGTGTCCTGGCCGATGTGCTGCGCCGCAATCTGATCGATCGTCGGCCCGACGACGATCGCATCCTTCGCCGGCTTGGCGCCGCTGAGGAAGACGGCCGCCGAGCGCGCGTGATCGGCACCGGCATCGGAGCCGACAGCGCCTGCGTTGGCGTGTGCGAGATTCGAGACGACGGTGATGCGATCCCGGTACTTTTCGAGCGGCTCCAGGGTCTCAGTGAACGCGAAGCCCTTGCCCTGCGCCGCCGGCGTCCACTTGTCCATCGTCGCGCCGTGCGGCACGTAGATGCAGCTCAATCGGCTCTTCGCTGCGGCAGCGGTCTTCCGGATCGGCGTCTGTGCCGCCGCCATCGAGTCGAGGAACGGCAGCGCGATGGTCGCGCCCAGCCCTCGAAGGACTGTTCTCCGAGGCAGATGTTTCTTGGTTAGAAAGGACATCGTCCGACTCCAAGCAGTGTAGGGCGGGCCTGGTTCTTCAGGCCCGCCGCGCAAGCATGTCGAATCAGCTCTCTATTGAGTACCCTCGAGCATTTTCATCCGCTTTTGAAACGGATCACTTCGAACAACTCCCAGCACGAGCGATGAGAACTTGTAGTTATTCTTCGACGCGTCGTTGACGATCGCGCGCACGGCGGGCATGTCGTAATACTGCAGCGCGCGTCCGGTCGCGTAGGTCATGAGCTTGCCGGTCATCGTGCGGACGATCACCTCCGGGCGCGCGAGCAGCGCACGACGCAGGCTTGCCGGACCATCGAGTGGCGTGTCATCGACCAGCTGACTCGTCGCGTCGATCGGCGTGCCGCCTTCGCTCGTGCGCCAGCGGCCGATCAAGTCGAAGTTCTCGAGCGAGAAGCCGATCGGGTCCATGATCTTGTGGCACGCCGCGCACGTCGGCTGCTGGCGATGCTTCTCCATGCGCTGCCGCAGCGATTTGATCGCTGTCACATCCGATCCTTCATCGATCGACGGGACGTTGGGCGGCGGCAGCGGCGCCGGCACACCCAGCAGGTTCTCGAGCACCCACTTCCCGCGCGCCACCGGCGACGTCCGGTTCGCCACCGACGTCACGAGCAGGAAACTTCCCTGCCCCAAGAGACCGCGCCGCGCGTCATCGGTGACGGCCACACGGCGGAAGCGGCTGCCGCGGACGTTCGGCATGCCGTAGTGCTCGGCGAGCGTTTCATCGACGAACGTGTAGTCTGCGTTCAGCAGGTCGAGGACGTTTCGGTCCTCGCGGATGATGCTGTTGAAGAGCAGCTCCGTCTCGCGTCGGAACGACTGACGCAGGTTCTCGCTGAACCGCGCCTCCGGCCTCGCGTTCTTCAACTCGCGCAGGAACAGCCATTGCCCGCCGAAGTTGGTGACGAGCGCATCGGACTTCGGGTCGGCCAGCATCCGCCGCGTCTGCGCGTCGAGCACCGCGGGTTCATGCAGGCGGCCCTTGATCGCTAGATCGAGCAGCTCCTCGTCCGGGATGCTGCTCCAGAGGAAGAACGACAGCCGCGAGGCCAGCTCCAGATCGGAGAGGCGATATGGGCGGCCGACTGGAACACTTGCAGGTTCTTTCTCGAGGCGAAACGTGAACCGCGGATCGACCAGGATGCGCGCGAGTGCCTGCTCGATGCCGCCATCGAAGCCGCCGTTCGCGCGGCCGGTCTGATAGAACGACAACAGCAGCTGCACATCGGCATCGCTCACCGGCTGACGGAATGCACGCCGCGCGAGCGTCGACAGGATTTGCCGCGCACAGGCATTTTCCTCGACCGTACTCTGGGCCCCGCCGGCGCGGTCAGCCGGCGGGTCTCGCCGAAGCCCCGCTGAAGCACCGCCAGGTGCAGAAGCGGGCAAAGGCGGATGGCACGTGAAGATTTTGCGACGGCTGGCCGAGTCGCCAAGACCTGTCGGCGTGAGCGGCCCGGTGATGGCGACGCTCTGCACGCCGGAGTTCGCCGCGAAGGTGGCCCAGATGTCGTCGGCTCCCGGCGGCGGCTTGCGCACGAACGACACGCCGATCGCGCGCGGCCCCGCTTTGACCGGCAGCTTCAGATCGATCTGCGCCGTCGCCGGCAGGAGCTTCACGCGCTCGCCATCGATCGTGAGCTCGATCTCCTCGCCCTGCAGGTTCGCGGCTGCGAGACCGATTGCGGCGCCGCGCACGCGAATGCGGATCGAGTAGTCGGCGTCGAGCGGAAAGGTGTGCTGAATGAGGGTGCCGCCACGGGTGCCCAGAGGCAGCCCCTCGATGTGCTCGGCCTGCATCAGATCGCCAGGCACTCGATAGGTCGTGGTCGAGGCGCTGAGCAGCAGGTTGCCGACCGCGAGACGGCTCACCTTCACCGCGGCCGCGGTGTAGCGTTCGACGAGCGCCGGCGAGACGCGCAGCGCGTCGGCAATGTTGTCGAAACCCTCGCTCGAATCATCCGCGGGGAGCAGCGTCGCTTCGTCGATATCGAGGGCCAGCAGATCCCGGATCGCATTGGCGTATTCGTTACGGTTCAACCGATGCAGACCGGTACTTCCGGGATTCGGATGCGCAGCGGCGTAGCGATCGAGGCCCGATTCGAGGCGTCCGGCGAAGGCGTCGAGCGCAGCACGATCGGGACGTGGCATGCCGCTCGGCGGCATCAGGCCCGCGCGCACTTTCCGCACGACCTTCTCCCACGTCTCAGCATGTTCCCCGGGTTGCGCAACGTCGAGGCCGGTCAGCGTGAGGTTTCCTGTTTTCGTGCGGTCGTTGTGACAGGTGACGCAGTACTTCTCGACGAGCGCCTGGTCCTCGGGACGCCGGCCGCCTTCGCCTTGCGGCTTCGGCGCGCCAGGGATGGCCCCTGCGTTGGACTCGACTTGCGCGTCACCCGCGACGCCGAGCGCGACTAGCCACAGCACGGCCGCGGCGGTCACCCTTTTCATTTCGACAGCTTCCCGATCAGCGCAACCGTCGTCGGCTTCTCTTCCGGCGGATGCAGCGCGATGAACTCCCCTTTGGCCCATCGGAGCGGCGTGCGCCCGTCCTTGTCGGCCACGTCGAGGCGTGCGCCCGACTTCACGAGGAGCTCGAGGATGTCGTCCCACCCTTTGTTGGCGGCACCCATCACCGCCGTGAATCCAGTCTCGTTCTTTGCGTTCACGTCGATGCCGAGCTCGAGACAGAGCTTCACGGCAGCCATCGACGACTCACGCGACTCGACGAACGACTGCTGCACGGCGACGTTGCCGCCGGCAGCGGTCACCAGAGCGGTCGTGCCGCCGAACGTCGCGATCGTCGGATCGGCACCGCGCGCGAGCAGCAGCTTCATCGTCGTGATGTCGGCCGACTGCGCCGCGCGGATGAACGGCGTCTGACCGGTCATGTTGATCCACGTGAGATCGCCGAGCGGCGTCACCCATCGCCGGAGCGGCGGGATCTCCTTCGTGCGCGCGTTCGGGTTGGCGCCTTTATCGAGCAGCGCCGTGATCATCTCGAGCGCGGCGGCGCGATCGATCCCGTGCTCGTTGTTCCTGGTGTAGTCGCGATTGCGGATCTCGACGGCGGCAAAGAGCGGCGTCCGGCCCCAGAAGTCCATTGCGTTGACGTCGGCGCCGCGCTCGAGCAGCACACGCGCGACATCCATGCGATCGTTGGTGATCGCCATGAGCAACGGTGTGATGCCGTTTGCCTCGACCTGGTTCACCTCGGCCTTCGCATCGAGGAGCTCGCGTGCCACGTCGGCACCGCCGTCGCGGGCCGCATAGAGCAGGGCGGTCATGCCACCCGGAATCGCGGCGCGTGCGCCGCGTTCCGGCCACCCGCCGCGAATGATGCCGAGCCCATGCGATCCGCCGCCGGCGTTGGGCAGCACCCAGGGCGGCGTGTTACCGGTCCGCGTGACCGCATTGACGTCTGCAGCGTGCGAGAGGAGGAGCGCGATCGCCTCGCGCTGATGTGCTCGCACCGCCCACATCAGCGGCGTCTCTTTCGCTGTCGTATCTGCGGCGTTGGCCGATGCGCCGCGTTCGAGCAGCAGCTCGAGCGAATCGATGCTCCCGCCCCGTACGGCGATCGTCAGCAGTGGCTCGCCGCTCGCATCGACCGCTTCAGCGTTCGCACCCGCCTTGAGGAGGCGTCCGACGATCGCCGCATTTCCGTTGGATACCGCCACATGCAGCGGCGTGACGCTATACCGGTTCTTCGCGTTGACGTTGGCGCCGGCGTTGAGCAGCAGACCGACGGTCTCGAGATCGTCGGTCTCGACGGCCCAGTGCAGGGCGGTGGATCCATCGGAGAGCGGCGCGTTGACGTCGACCTTCTGCTTGTGCGCCGTAGCCTTGGCGGAGGTGGGCCGCAGCAGCGCGCGAACCGCCGCGCGATCCTCGCGCTTGATCGCATCCGCGAGGCTCGGATCGGTGGCCGCCGCGGTCGCCATCGACGAGGCCAGCGAGAGACCCACAAGCACGACGCTGCAGAGTCGGATCGACATGCGCGGCTCCCTGATTCGTGCAGAAAGCCTAACAGATCCCGGGAGGTTTCTTCACGACACGCACGTCGATGATCGGATCCTGCATCTTCTAACCTTACAATGCCCAGTGCTCGAGGCCCCGCAATCCCAATGCTGACTACTTTCTCGCGTCGTCAATTTCTCGCCGCCGCTACTGTGTCCCTCGCCGGCCGCTTCGCATCGGTTCGCGCGCAGGGACCACCAGCCACACGCGCGACGATCGACATCGGCTTGATCAACGGAAAGATACACGCGATGGATGCGGCCAACCGCGTCGTCTCACAAGTCCTGATCCGCAACGGCCGGTTCGCTGCGGTCGGCAACAACGTTGTCAGACGCGAAGCCGGCCTGCGCATCGTCGATCTCAAAGGGAAGACGGCCATCCCCGGGATCATCGACGCACACAATCACATCGTCCTCGTCGGCAACCGGCCCGGATGGCACACGCCGCTCGAGCACGTGCTCACGATTCCCGCTGCCATCGCGGCGCTGAAGACTCGGGCAGCCGCAGTTCCTGCCGGCGCGTTCATCACGACCGTCGGCCCGGTTGCGGCGATGCAGTTCGACGAACGGCGATTGCCGAACCTCACCGAGCTCGATGCCGTCGGCCGTCCCGTGTTCATCCAGGCCGCGCAAGGAGGCGCGAGAACGAACAGCGAGGGCAAGGCGTGGTTCGAGGCGCGAGGGGTGACCGTCGGGGCTGACGGTGCAATCGCGGGCCCCGCGGCGGGACTCGCACTGCAGACGCTGCGCAAGCAGCTGCTGACCGCTGACACCAGGAAGCGTGGCGCGTTCGATGCGCTCGAGTACTACACGCGTCTCGGCATCACCACCCATCGTGACTCAGGGGCGTTTCACGCCGACGAGCCCGCGACGGGAGTCGCGAGCGAGAACACCTACACGATGCACAATCCGTTTCACGCGCTCCATGCGGAAGGGCGCATGCCTGCGCGTCTGCGGATCGACTTCCTGCATCAGGACTCGCCGACGGCCGATCCGCCGTTACCGACACTAGGGCCACGTCTGCGGAATTCGTTTCCGCGATTCGGAGACGACTGGTTGAAGACGGGCGGTATTGGCGAGTTCACCGGCGGCGGAATCGAAGGCCTGCGCGCGATCGCGAGAGCCGGTTGGCGCGGCGAGGATCACACGCTGAATCTGGCCAGTGCGACAGGCCTCATCGCCAATCGCGAGATCGTGAACAAAGAGATCCCGATCACGAACCTGCGCTGGATCATCTCGCATGTCCCCGAGTTTCCCACGGAGCTCGCCGATCGTGCGCATGCACTCGGCATGGGCGTGCTCGTCGGATGGGGACCGCTGCGCACCGGGACGAACGTGGGGCCGCCGTACAAGATGCTCATCGGCCACGGCATCCATGTCGGCTATCACTCGGACGGCGGCGACATCACCGTGATCAATCCGTGGCTCAACCTCTACACGATGATCACGGGCAAGAACCTCGCGGGCCAATCGATCCTCGGAGACCAAATGCTCACGCGGCAGCAGACGCTGTGGCTGGCGACCGCCGCCAACAAGTGGTTCATCTGGGAAGACGACCTCGGATCGATCGAAGTCGGCAACCACGCCGACCTCGCGGTGCTCGATCGCGACTACTTCAGCGTGCCCGATGAGGAGATCAGACAGATCCGATCGGTGTTGACGATCGTCGGTGGCACCGTCGCCCACAACGAGAACGTCATGTAGTGATGGGGTCGGGAGTCATTTTTGCGGGTGCCCCAAAATGACTCCCGACCCTCTTACAGACTCGTTAGAACCTGAAGATCGCGCCGACCGTTCCGCGCGAGTAGTTGAACGTACCTGGATTGAACGCGATGCCGACGATGTTGTTCGATTCATCACCGGTCACGTTCCGGAAATAACGGTAGTCCCCTCTGATGCCGAAGCCCGAACCCACATAGCCGTTGACGCCGAACCCGATGCTGTAACCAAGGCTGTTGTCCTTGATCGCATCGACGCCGTCGATCGCGAGGCTGCGGCGAATCAATCCGAATCCAACCGTCCCGTACGGCTGAATGCCAGGGCCCTTCTCACCGCCGACTGGCACGCCGAGGATGAGCGAGGGAACCATCGTGAACACGTAGTTGTTCCCCAGCCGTGGATCGTTGCCGAAGAAGTGGCGCGAATACGCCGTATCCAGTTCCGCGCCGAAGATGCCCTTCGTCATGCCGCCGATATCGGCGCCCCACGTCAGGCGACTTCCGTCGTTCAGAGCCTCGCTGAGTGAACGTCCCGCATCGCCGGCGAAATTGGAGCCGACGAACAGGTTCACATGTCCTTGCGCCCAAGCTGTTGACGAGCCCAGCAGAAGCACCACCGCCGCAATCGACATGAGACGCGTGATCTTCGTGCTGCTCCAATGACGTAACACTACCATCGCGTTCCTCCCTTGAACTGGCACCAGGGGAGTCGAGGCAAGCTTCGGACCGAAAAGTCACTGATGAGCGAAAGCCGCTATATCTCGCGGGTTTTTGATAATCTACTCGAGGAAGCCCATGAGAAAGGCAACCCTCGCTGGTGGTCGTGAAGGCACGCCGTACTGGATTCCTACACTCAGGTGTGGCCTGGCTCCAACGCTCATCCTTAGATCGTTGGCATTCGTCTCAACCCCAGCTGACGAGCTAGAGCCAATACCTGAGTTCCAAGCTCGTCGAATCGTGATACCAGTTAAGTCATGAGATTGAAATCACTGTTCGCATGCGCGTGCATCGCTCTCCTGACGTCAATCTCCGCGCGACCATTCGCAGCGGATGCTTCCGATGAAGCGGATCGCGTGAAGGAATCGGCCACTGTACTTGGCGAGATCATGGCCGCGCCCGACCAGGCGATTCCCGAGTCGGTCATAGACAAGGCGGTCGGCATTGCCGTCTTTCCAGGGACCGTTCGCGGCGGGTTCATCATCGGCGCTGAACGAGGACGTGGCATCCTCAGCGCACGCGATGAGAAGACCAACATGTGGTCGACTCCCGCGTTTCTCACCATCACTGGCGGCAGTCTCGGCCTGCAGATCGGGCTGCGCGCCACAGATCTCATCCTGGTGATTCAGAACCGTCGCGGCCTGGAGAACCTCGTGCGCAACGAGTTCAAAGTCGGCGCAGGCGCAGCAGTGACAGGCGGTCCGGTCGGTCGCGATGCTCAGGCCGCCACCGACATCCAGCTGCGCGCCGAAATCCTGAGCTACTCGCGCAGCCGCGGCCTCTTCGCCGGCGCGACGATCGAAGGCTCGACGATCAAGGAAGACCAGGATGCGAACATGCGCTTCTACGGCCCGCGATTGACGACGCGCAACGTGGTGTTCGACGGCAAGGCCAAGGCGAACGACAGCGTGAAGGTGTGGTTGGATGCGTTGGGGAAGTACGCACAATGAGAAGGCAGGTCTATCCTGCCTTCACTTCCATCACCAACCCATGTGGATCCCGAAATCGCACCACATCGTCTTCGGTTGAATCGATCAGGGCAGCACCCGCACTCTTCAATCGATCGGCGATCGCGTTGCGCTTGAACCCGGCGACGCGGACGCACAGGTGGTGGATGCCAGGCTTCTCAGCGCTGGCTACCTGCTCGAGGCCCAGCCTCGTGCGCGCGACGGTGAACCACGTACGGGCCAGGTGCTTCGTGGTCGAGACTTCGTGGCCGAAGATCTTCCGGTAGTGCGCTGTGGATCGTCCCAGGTCGGTGACCTTGACGACGATGTGATCCGGCCCGATGGCCTGCACCAGCGCATCGTCCTGTGAGATGCGCGCGGCCGGCATGATCGTCCGCGCGAGGCCGCCGGGCACGCCGAGGAATTGCAGCCTCAATCCGTCCGGATCGGTCGCCATGCCCAGCGGACCAGTGCCACTGAACGTGACACCTTGTGATTCCAGCTCTTTGCGCAGCTCCTGTGGGCGGTAGTCGTCGACGAGGGCGCAGAAGTGATCGATCGTCGGCGACGCAGTCTTGTTTCCGCCAAACGCGAGGTAGCCAGTACCGAGTCGCACGTAAAATCGCGGCGGAGGATCGCGTTCCTGAAAGAGCTGGGGATCGAAGATGCGACCGTAGAAGCGTGCCGCTGCTTCAGGATCCGGAACGGTAAGACCCATGTGCTCCAGACCGGTCGTCTTGAGTGGAAGCTCCGACGACTGCGCGCGAAGGCGAGTCGCGAGCGGAATCGCGAACGCACCGAGCGACATCAGCAGATCTCGTCGATGGATCATGCGGCGCATCCTAGCACGCGAAATGGGGAGGTCGGATGGGGTCGGGAGTTAAGGGTCTGAGAAGCGGAACCCTTAACTCCCGACCCCATCCGACCTCCGACCCCGATTACGATGTCCCGCCGACGATCAGCACGACAGCGGCCAGCGCGCACACGACTCCGATCTGCTGCGCCTCGGTGAGACGTTCGCCGAGCGTCACGCGTGCCAGGACGACAGTGCTGGCGGGATAGAGCGACGACAGCGTCACGACGATGGTGAGCGGTCCGAGGTGCGTGGCGATCAGGTAGAGCAGGTTGGCGAGCATGTCGAGTGCGCCGGCGGTGATTGCCGCCAGCGCCACACGCGGCTGCATGCCCAGCGGTCGGTGACCGACGAGGCCGACGAGCCCGAAGAACGGCACCGAGACGAGTCGCGCGACCACCAGCGGCCACAGCCCCGCGTCGGGGCCGGTCCGCGCGAGGGAGAGAAAGAAGAAGCCGACCGCGATGCCTGCGGCAAACGCCAGCCCCATTCCCGATCGCCGGCGATCGTACTCGCCGTCGGCGGGGTGCGAACGGCTCAAGAGCACGATCGCGAGCACTGCCATCCCGATGCCGACGTAGGAGATTGCAGCCGGCCGCTCGCCTGTGATGATCGCCGCGCCGACCGGAATCGTCACTGCGCATACGGCGGTCACAGGTGCCACGACAGCCATCGTGCCGACGGCAAGGGCGTGATACAGGAGGGCGACGCCGACGCTCCCCGTGACTCCGGCGGCGACACCCCAGATCAGATCGGCGCGCGAGAACGTCGAGTGGGGCACGAACGGAAGCATGATGACCAGCAGAACCAGCCCCGTGAACTGCGAGAGAACGACGATCGCGACGGTGTCCGCGCGTCTGGATGTGAGACCACCGATGAAGTCGGCCGCGCCGTAGCAGGCGGCCGACACCAGCGCGAGCAGCAGATGCACAGCGCTAGCATATTTGGTCCGGCGATCCTGAGTCGGGTCGGTGCGATCCTGCGTTCAGTCGGTGCGATCTTGAGTTCAGTCGGTGCGATCCTGAGTTTGGTCGGTGCGGATCGCACCGACTGTCGTCAGAGGGATCGCACCGACAATCGGCAGCAAGCTTGCGTCGTCAGAGGACAATCGGCAGAGCTGTACTCACAGATGAGTAACGGCTGTGGGATAAAATCCGTCACACCGTGACCAGCTTGTTCGTAGTCGGAGGACGCCAGAAGGTCGGAGTCGATTTAACCAAGACGGACGAATGGCATCACTACGGCGCAGGACTGATCGTCTGCGTCGATGCTGAATCAGGGTTGGTCCGGCCATGCGCCGAGCACGTCAGCCCGCCGGACGCGTGTGCGTCCGAGCACGATCCGTCGATCCTCTTCAAGTCGGGAACGCTGGTCGGCAATTTTCTGTACGTGCCGACGCAGACCGAGCTCCTGATCTACTCGATTCCTTCGTTCGAACGCGTCGGATATGTGTCGCTCCCCTGCTTCAACGATGTGCATCATGTCAGCCCGGGGCCGGACGGCACGCTGCTCGTCGCCAATACGGGGCTGGACATGGTGGTCGAAGTGACGCGCGACGGCGTCGTGCGGCGCGAATGGAGCGTCGTCATCGGCGAGCCGTTGTGGACGCGATTCTCACGCGAGGTGGACTACCGCAAGAAGGTGACCACCAAGCCGCACAAGTCGCATCCCAATCACGTGTTCATGCTGGATGGCGAGATCTGGACAACGCGCTGCAACCAGCACGATGCGTTGTGCCTCACACGGGACCGTCCCCCGCTTCAGCTGGCTGACGAGCTGGTCCACGACGGGCTCGTTCGCAACGGACGCATCTACTTCACCGTCGTAAGCGGCCACGTGGTCATTGTGGACGCAGCGACCTTGAGCGTCATCCGCCTCTGCAACCTGAACGAGATGTACGACGGCAGCACGTCGATTGGATGGTCGCGCGGACTCGAAGTGATCGATGAAGACCACCTCGTCATCGGATTCTCACGGCTGCGGCCCACGAAATGGAAGCAGAACATCCAATGGGTGAAGCACAAGTTCGGCGGCGAAGGCGGCCATCTGTTTCCAACGCGGATCGCGATGTTCGACATCAGCCGCGGCCGGTTGTGCTGGGAAGTGGACCTCGAGCAGGTCGATATGAACGCGGTCTTCTCCGTTCACCGCGTGCCGGTCATGGACTGATCGTGGCGAGTGCGGTCCGCGCTAGTCGAGGCCCACGATTCCGGTCGCCCGCAATCGTTGAAGAATCGTTGCGGCGCTGAGCTCGGCGGTGAGCCGGGTCGTATCCAGGTGAATCTCGGGATGAGCCGGCGCTTCGTACGGTGAATCGACTCCGGTGAAGTCCTTCAAGTCCCCTCGGCGCGCCTTCTTGTACAGCCCTTTCGGATCACGCGATTCAGCGACCGGAAGGGGCGTATCGACGAACACCTCGATGAACTCACCGTCTGGAAGGAGCTCGCGGGCCATCTGACGTTCGGATTGAAAGGGCGAGATGAGCGCCACCAGCACGATCAGCCCCGCATCCGCCATCAGGCGCGCCACTTCGGCCACTCGCCTGATGTTCTCGACGCGGTCGGCATGCGTGAAGCCGAGATCCTTGTTCAAGCCATGTCGTACGTTGTCGCCGTCGAGAAGGTAGGTGTGCCGTCCCGCCGCATGCAGCTGCTTCTCGAGCAGGTTTGCGATCGTCGACTTGCCCGCTCCGGACAGCCCGGTAAACCAGATGACACAGGGCTTCTGACGTTTGAGCCCGGCCCGCGCCGGCTTGTCGACGTCGAGCGACTGCCAGTGGACATTCTGCGTACGCACAAGGTGAATCGGACCTGTTCCGGCCTTGGCGTTCGTGATGCGGTCTTCAAGCCTGCGAGTCGTCCAGCGTCTGTTGGATAGCGCAACGCTCGAGCTGACTTCGGACATGCGTGGGGCCTCGTCTTGCTGCTGACGATCGAACCATGCGCAGGCGTGGATCCCAATACGCTGTTTCCTCGACCTGGGGACACTATGTCGCTGTAGAAGAGAATATGCAGCGTCGGGATCACACAGGGATAACGGAGAACACGGTGGAAACGGGAACAACACGGGGATAACGGGGAAACTGGGACAGGGAATCGCCACGTCATCGTGGCCACGAGCTCGAACACGCGGATGAGTCGTAACTGTGTTACACCACGCTATCAGCTCGCCGGCCTAATTGACGCGACGACTGTTCGTCGCAATTCCCCCCAGCGATTTGATTCGCTTCGCGGCCGGCTCCGGTTGACATGCGACAGTTGTCGCATTAACATGCGACGCCTGTCGCATCTCGAGAGACCGCGCTGCCGCACACGTCATGGCAGGCGCTCGCGCAAGGAGAAGAGTCGATGATGTCCTTCGCTGTGGTGACGGTTGTGAAGGCGACCCTCGTGTGTGGAGCGGCGTTCATCCTCGCGCGACTATGCCGGCGCGCGCGCCGCCGTTCGACATCTGGTGTTCGCGCTTGCGTTCACCGCTCTGGTCGCGATTCCCGTCGCGCATCTCGTGTTGCCAACTGTAGCCGTAGCCGTGCCAGTCAGTGAGATGCCTCAATCGTCTGGAACACAGGATGTGACGCCGGCCATGCCGCCGAGCGCAGGCAGAAACTTCGTGAGACCTGACACTTCTTCCGCCTCGCGTGATTCGGCACCCACGATGCGGGTGTCGGCGGCACAGCTGATCACGGCCACCTGGCTCGCAGGCGTCGTGCTCTTTCTCATGCCGGTCATTGCCGGCCTCTGGCAGGTACGTCGCCTGCGCCAACGTGCATCGCCATGGACCAAAGGAGAGGCCATTGCGCAGACGCTCGCCGCAACATTGGGCGTACAACGACCGATCGATGCGTTGCTCCACGACGAAGTGACGGGCCCGATGACCTGCGGACTGCTCGAGCCGGCGATCATCCTGCCGGCGAGCGCGCAAGACTGGGATGACACGGCGCTCAGATGTGCGCTCAGGCACGAACTCGAGCACGTGGCGCGCTGGGACTTTCTGACGCACTGCCTGTCGAGGATCGTCTGCGCCGCGTACTGGTTCCATCCGTTGGTCTGGGCCGCGTGGCGGCGACTGCGATTGGAAGCAGAGCGGGCCTGTGACGATGCCGTGGTGCGGGAGGACGATGCAGGAGAGTACGCGTTGTTGCTCGTCTCGATCGCGCAGCAGGAACGGACGAACCGGCGGAGGCCGCTTCTCACAATGGCCGGTCGCGACGATCTCGCCGCGCGGGTCGGCGCCCTGCTTGATGATGATCACGCGCGCGGACGTGTTGGACGTCGCCGGGCCGCCGCGTCCATTGTGATCGCAGGTATTGCCACTCTCGGCGTTGCTCCACTCACGGTTGCCCGCGCCATGCCGCAGACGCAGGCAACCGGCAGTGCCGCGCCTCGCCCGAGATTCGAAACGGCGTCGCTCACGCGCAACCAGACTGGTGGGCCGTCATCGATGTCCGTCTCGGCGGATGCAGGCGGCGCACCCGGGGGCGGCTCGGCCGGCCGTGTTCAATGGTTGAAAGCGACAAACGTCTCAGTGCGTGCCTTGGTCTGGTTCGCGTACAGCGACGAGCTCAGGGAAGACAATGGCCTGAGTGGCCCCAACCAGATCGATATCGATCGCCTGCCTCAGTGGGTCGACTCAGATCGCTTCGATCTCGTCGCGAAGGCACCATCCCCCGCGACGCGGGAGCAGATGAACGAAATGACGAGATCGTTTCTGGTCGAACGGTTCAAGCTGGAGACACACCGCGGGTCGAAAGCGTTCCCGATCTACGCGCTCGTTCTGGCAGATGGGAGTCCCGGGCCGCGAATGACGACGTCGCAGATCGATTGTCGATCCACGGCGGGCGAGTACTCGCCGTGTGGCCTGTCCAGCACCGCCGGCCGTCTGTCGGGCCGCGGCGTCACGATGGCC
>DATFRP010000069.1:0-2730 GCA_035263125.1 Vicinamibacterales bacterium | reverse complement strand
GTGCGCGAGCTGGTCGCTCGCGCCGAGCCGGCCGATAACGCCCGTCTCAGCGCTCACTTCACCGCGCTCGCGGATCGGTACGCCGCCGAAGCGAAGCGGCATGTCTCGATGGCGCAAAGCTTCAACGGGAATCCGAGCCGCAACCTGGGTTCGGGAATGAGCGCGCACTGCAAGCGGCTCGCCGACCTGAACACGCAGTCGGCGACGACCTCGCGCGAGCTCGCGGCGTATCACGAGAAGCTGGCCGGCGGCACGGCCGCGACGCTGCCACGCGATGCCGCTCGATTCCAAGGTGGAGCGGGCGCACCGGAACCCACCCAAAAGGAGCTGAATGAGTTGGCAGCGAAGGCGAGCACGCCGGCGGAGCACAGATCGCTCGAGGAGTACTTCCTGACGCTGGCCAGGCGCTACACCACAGACGCGGACAACGAGGCCGCGCTGGCGCAGACGTATCGCGGCACCCGGATCGCGCAAGCGGCCGTTCACCACGATCGTCTCACGGAGCTCTCGCGGGATGCGGCAAAGGAGGCGACCGCGGCCGCTGAGATGCACAAACAGCTCGCGAACATTGGGCGCTGAGTCGCCGTGCGCGAGTCGGGCGAGCGGGCGGTCGAGGCCGCCCGCTCGCACCGCCATCGAACCGCAATTTGGATCGTGATGGAGTGCCCGGCTGTTGCAAGCGCCCTATGATTCCTGAATTGGGCTATCGGAGCGCCTCATGAGGTCCCACTCGGCTGGACACGAGCACGATCACACCGCGACGCCAACACGGGACCACGCTGGCGCTCACCCGCACGCAGCGTCGCCGGTGACGAGCGCACACCTCGAGGGTGGACACGATCGTCACGCGGGCCACAGCGTCGAGATGTTCCGCGACCGGTTCTGGATCACGCTGGCGCTGACCATCCCAACGCTCGTATGGAGCCACATGATTCAGCAGTGGTTCCGATTCACCGTCCCTCCGTTTCCAGGATCTGTCTACATTCCTGCGATATTCGGAACAGCCGTGTATGTCTACGGCGGCTCCGTGTTCCTGGCGGGAGCCGTGCGCGAGCTGCGCGATCGACTTCCCGGGATGATGACCCTGATCTCGCTCGGGATCAGCGTCGCATTTTTCTTCAGTGTCGCCGTGACGCTCGGGTATCCGGGAGATCCACTCTGGTGGGAACTCGGGACGCTCGTCACCATCATGCTGCTCGGCCACTGGATCGAGATGCGATCGATCGCTCAGGCGAGTGGCGCGATTCGGGAGCTCGCGAAGCTGCTCCCGAGCACGGCGCTGCGCATCGTTGGCGATCGCATCGAGGAGGTGCCGATCATGGCCCTCAATGAGGGCGATCTGGTGCTGGTCAAGCCGGGGGCGAGCATTCCGGCAGACGGCATCGTTCGCGCTGGCAAGAGCGCGGTCAACGAGTCGATGATCACCGGCGAATCAGTTCCTGTCGAGAAGACCGAGGACTCGAACGTGATTGCCGGAACTGTGAATAGCGCTGGGTCGCTTCGCGTCGAGGTGACCAGAACAGGGGAACGCACCGCACTCGCCAACATCATGAGGCTCGTCGAACAGGCGCAGACCTCTCGTTCGCGCGCCCAGGCGCTGGCCGACCGGGCGGCCTTCCTGCTGACGCTCGTCGCGATCGGCGCAGGCGTGGTCACGTTCATCGTCTGGACTGCGCTGGCAGCGCCGGGGGCATTTGCGGTCGAACGCGTCGTGTCCGTGCTGGTCGTGGCGTGTCCGCACGCGCTCGGTCTCGCGGTGCCGCTGGTCATCGCGATTTCGACGACACTGGGCGCGAGGTCGGGACTGCTCGTGCGGGATCGCCGAGGCCTCGAGGAGGCGCGGCTATTGACGACAGTCGTGTTCGACAAGACTGGCACGCTGACCCGCGGCGAGTTTCGGGTCGTCGATATCGCGACCGATGGAAGCATGACTCCGGACGATGTCTTGCGAATCGCCGCCGCCGTCGAACGCGATTCGGAGCACACGATCGCTCAAGGCATTCTCAAGAGCGCGGAGGAGCGCAAGCTCGGAATCCCAGGGGCCGAGCAGTTCGAAGCCATCCCGGGCCATGGCGTCCGTGCCGTCGTCGATGGCCGCGAGTTCTACATCGGTGGCCCGGCTATGATCCGCCGGCTGAAGGTCGAACCCGCGACGGCGGTTCGCGAGGCTGCGGACCGCGCAGCCTCACGAGGCCAGGCGTCCGTGTACCTGCTCAGCGCCACGAACGCGATCGCCGCGTTGACGGTAGCCGACGCGATTCGTCCGGAATCGCGAGAGGCCATCCAGCGCCTGCACGATCAGCGGATTGAGGTCGTGATGCTGACGGGAGATGCCAAGGCGGTCGCACGCGCCGTGGCTCAGGACTTGGGAATCGACACCGTGTTCGCCGAAGTATTGCCGGGCGACAAAGTCGACACGATCAAACAGCTGAAGAGTCGAGGCAAACGGGTAGCGATGGTCGGCGACGGCGTCAATGACGCACCAGCTCTCGTCACGGCCGACGTCGCAATCGCGATCGGAGCCGGAACTGACGTCGCTGTCGAAGCGGGCGACGTCGTTCTCGTACGCAGCGACCCGAGAGACGTGCCTCGAATCATTGCCCTGAGTCGAGCGAGCTACCGCAAGATGATTCAGAACCTCTGGTGGGCAGCGGGCTACAACATTTTCGCCATCCCGCTCGCGGCGGGCGTTCTGGCTCGTCAGGGGATTCTCCTCGCTCCCGCATTTGC
>DATFRP010000068.1:0-5394 GCA_035263125.1 Vicinamibacterales bacterium | reverse complement strand
GACGCCATCGAAGGTCGGGTGCGCGATAAGGTGCCCCTTCGTAGTACGAGAGCCGAAGGTGACGGAGCTAGGTCCAGCCGGAATCGTGACGGTCTTCGTCGCATCGGTCGGCGTCACGGTCGCGCCCGACACGCTCCACGGCCCGACCGACGACGGCACGGCGGGCACGAACTGCTTCGAGTTCCCGTCGTCGTAGTAGATGAACAAGTTGCCATCCGGATCGCTGCGCCACCAGAGTTGCCCAACCTGCGGCGTCGGTGGCGGCGTCGGCCCGGCGAATGTGCCGCCGGTCCCGAGGATCAGCCCGTTCCCGGCAGAGTTCACTACCACCGTCCGGTTCGCATCCGCCGCCGTCGGCACCGGGGGCAGGGAGGGCAGCACGTCCGTCGTGCTCAGTTTCACCCGGCTGATCGCGCCGTCCTTGATGTTCACCGTGTCCGCGCCGCCGTTCCACGCGCTGTACATGGTGTCGATATCGCCATCGACCTCGCTCGCGAGGATCGGATCCTGGTTGCTGGGCGCGGCGGCGACCTCGGCCACGTAGGTGCGATTGCCGTAGGTCTTGAGGGGACGTTGGATCGTCGCCATTCACGATCTCCTTCTCAGAGCGTACTCCAGAACCGCTGATTCCATGCCTGCCCGTTCCACATCCCGGCATTCGCTGGCTGCACGACGAGCCGCACGTTCGTCAGCCGGTCGCTCGCCATCGCCTGGCGGAAGGCGAAGCCCCGGATGCGGGCCAGACCCGCCACCACCTCGAACCGGAAGCGGTTGTACTTCCCGCGTGCCCGGAGCGCGTTTTCGCTCGCACCGGGCGAGAGGACACAGCGCTGGCAGTCGGGCACGGCGGCGAAGAGATCGGTCAGGTTCTGCTCGTAGCCCGGCGTCCCGTAGATCACGCCCTGATCCAGTCCGTCGTTGATCCCTTCGCGCGCGAGGCAGGAGATGCGAAGAATCGTGCTGGGAAAGAGCGGCTCCCAGTCGAGCTTGATGGCGTCGATGTAGCGATCCGCCGGGAGGGCAAAGTCCTTCGTGTCGACGTAGATGCCGGGTCGCGCACTCGCGGGCGGCAGCTCACCGTAGATGTTCCCGTTGACATCCACGACGATGTGCGTCCACGTCGGAACGCCGGTCCCGGTGCCCAGATGCACCATGGTGTGATCCCGGCCAATCGGCACGCTCGAGAGATGCTGCCAGCCCCAGCCCTCCGTCTGCGGGTTGTAGTAGAAGAACCCGTCGTTCGGCACCGGATGCGCGATGGTTGGCGTGATCAGCGCCCGGAGCCGGTGATGCCAGAGGAGTCGCGGCAGGGTCTGCGGCAGGTTCGCTGGCGGGCTGATCTGGTAGGCGAGGAAGCGCCAGATCTTTGTCCCGACCGGGTTCTCGAGGCTGACGTAGACGTTCGAGTAGCCGACATGCGCGAGCCCGTAGGGCGTTTCCCCGATCAGCGGAGTCGTCTGCGCGTAGAACGACGGGGATATGCCCTGCTGCGACCCGCCGTCCGTCGCCGGGTACATGCCGATGTAGGAGCGCGTGAAGGGCGGAATGTTCCCGCTGGGGGCGAGCGCGTAGAGCGCCGCGCGCGTGAAGATGCCGAGCGCGTTCGCGTTCAGCATGCCCAGCCCGACGATGCCCGAGACGGAGTCATCGAGGACGAGATCGTCGGCGGCATTGTTAATGGCGGGCGCCCAGACCGTCGTGGAGTTCGAGTCGCTGATCTTCACCCGGCGCATGTCTGCCTGGTTGGTGCCCCACGCCGCGCCGATCAGGAACCCGCCGAAACTGACGAGATACGCGCAGCGAAACGTCGTGCCCTGGATCAGCGTCGAGTACGTCCCCGTCCCATTCCACCGGAAGATCGAGAAGCCAACGTCGCCGCTGCCGACCGTGATGCAGAGCCAGCCATCGAGAAACGCACTCATCGGGCCGGTCTGATGGGTCTTGTAGCGCGTCGGGCGGCTCCCGACGCCATCCCAGGTGATCTCGGTCGTGTTCGCGGGTGTGCCGTCCGAGCGGTAGAAGTAGACGGGCGCGGGATCAGCCCCGGTCGTGTCGTACGTCAGGATGAGCAGCGCCTGCGTTGGGCTGAAGGGATTCATCAGGACGCCGAAGACCGTCTGTGAGGGCGTCTTGCCCGAGAAGAACGATGCCGGGATGAGCTGGTTATAGGTCGGGAGTGGAATCGCCCCCTGCTCATCGGGGAAGAACCCGTTGCACCAGGCCCACTCATTCTCCGCGATGGCCGAGGGCAGCGCGTTGAAGTTCAGCCCGCCGCCGAACGTGGGGACGGTGACCCACTCGCTCGCCACGGCTCAGGCTCCGCGCGAGGTGGTGCCCCCCGCGAGCATGGTCGTCTTGTCATCGAGGATCACGCGCGCGAGCATGGACTCGAACATCTGCCGGTGAACGCTCGAGCGTTCCTCCTCCTGCAGATAGGCGTAGGCATCCGCGAGCGCCCCCATGCGAAGGACGTGGGGATACCGTTCCGTGAAGAAGTTCGAGTCATCCGGCGCGGCGAGTGGGAGCTGCTGGCGGTAGTAGTCGAGGATGAGCTGGAGGTCGACGGACGGCACCGGCAGCAGATAGAGCGACTGCCGCCAGATCGCGTAGCAGACGGGCCAGCCGACCGGTGACCCTGCCGGGGCCACCTGCGGGTACTCCGGATCGCGGAGTCCGCCGACCGGCTTCTCGACCCGGATCCACTCGTCCCGCAGCGTCTTCTCCATGTAGGCGAGCAGCGGGATCGAGCCGGTGTCGGTCTGCTGATAGATCGCCTTCTGGGCGACGAAATCCGTCGGCAGGGACATGGATTCGGTGTTCGCGGCGTACGACAGCGCGATGGACGTGGTTTCCGCGCCCCGCCAGAGGTGCGCCTCCTCCATGAGGCGCATGGCCGCATTGATGCACTCGTCGCAGATCCGATCCGGCAGCACCGCGATGTTCGCGTGCGTGCTGGTCCAGGTGCGAAGGTCGGTGCGAAGATTCGCTAGGGTCGCCATGGCGTGCGGCTTTCCGCCCGCCACAGCCGCTGGGCGTCAGAACGGGCGGCGAGCTCCCTTCAGTCTGCTCCGAGAGGCGTGCTGCGTGCGGGCTGGACCTCCGGGCCTCGTCCACCCCGGTTCGAGTCGAACGGTGCAGCGGGGTTTTCAGGCATGGTGTCCTGATCCGCCGTCAAGGCCTGATCTTCGGGGACTGTGTTCGTTCCTGTGCCGTCGCCTACGCCGCGTGCCATCGTCTCACCTCACATGCCGAGCACGGACATGCGGATCGTGCCGCCATTGCCGATGGCGGCTGCGGTCAGCGCCGCGCCCAGGAGATCGTAGAGCATGATCTTGTTCGTCTTGCCGTCCCAGAGCGCCGTCAGCGGCACGAAGGCGGGTGCGGAGGTCCACCCGCTTGCGTGCAGGATGCCCAGCATCTTCGACAGGCCCATCCGGCGGAAGTCCGTCGAGTCGAGCGTGATGGCTCCCGTCACGATGACGCTCGCCGCCGTCACCAGGCCAAGATCCGTGACGATGATCTTGCCGCCGTTCGCGATGTTGAAGATCCGGCGACCCTGATCGATGGTGTTCGTGAAGGTTGCGTTCCCGCCGAGTGCCATCAGCTCTCCCCCTTCTCCTCCTCCTTCGGCAGGTTCTGGGGCGGAATCGGCGCATCGTTCGGCGGCGCGGGAGGCGGTCCTTCACGCCGCACGCCCTCCGGAGGTGCCTCGGACGGCTGCTTCTCCTCTTCGGGCTCCTCGTCGTCCGGTGGGAGGTGCTCTTCCTCACCTGGGTGCTTCGTGGTCTTTGCCATGATCAGCCTCCAGCACCCCCACGGACGAAGCCACGGCTGCGCTCATCCTCGGTCGGAGCACGAGACGCCTGTGACTTCGGCGCGGGCGATGCATCCTGCATGAAGTCGTCCCAGTCGGCTTCGGGCACGTCGCCCACGTCGTAGCGGAACGCGTTGAACCCGTTCGATTTGTTCACCTGGGCGGGCGTGGTCTGCTTGTTCCACTTGACCCCGCTCGAGGCATCGCCAGCAGCCATCGATCAGCCTCCGTACTCGCGGATGCCCTTGAGGCGCGCGTGCGCCGACTGCAGCGGCACGGTCGACGGCGAGTTCACATCCGGGGTGACGCCGGTGCAGTGGATCTCGAACCCGCACTCCGTCAGGAACTCGTCGCGGCTCGCGTCCTCACCAGGCGACTGGCGGTTCCGCAAAAATCGTGTGTCGTCCAAGAACCTGTAGACGAGCTTGTCCGGATCGATGACGAACAAGTCATAGCGCCACGACGGGTTGTCCGTCATCAAGGGGTGGTTGTACAACATGAGGGTTCCGAAGGGAGTAATATATCTCATCAAATGGAACCCGTAGGTATCGTCCGTCGGCGCGAGCTCGATCCTGGCCTTGTTCTTCGCCAACTCGTTCAGGACGAGCAGTGCGCCGCTCCCGGCAAACGCGAGCTTCTCGCGCGAGCCGTAGCGGAAGGCGACCTCGAGGAACTGATCCCAGAGCTTCTCGGTGAGCGATCCGGGCGGGTTGAAGACCGTCAGATCGGTGTTGACCGACATCGTGGTGGTCGTCACCGCCGGGAGCCAGTTGAGGAACCCGCGCGTGGTGCGGAGCGGCTGTCCCTGGGACGTGATGTCGAGCGGGCCCGACGCCGAGGTGAGGGAGATTATTTCCTCTCTCTCCCCGAACAAGAACGCCTTCTCCAGCTCGATCGAGTGGATCTGCAGCGCCTCGCGCTTCGCCTCGCGGTACGGACCCTCGTCGTCGTAGCGGAGCCGGGTCTTCCGCGCCGTGCGAGTGAGCGACAGCGGCGTGCGGAAAATTTGCGTGAAGTTATACTGCCTGACCGGCTTGTAGGCGATGGCGGTGCCGAGCTGCGCGCCTTCCGGGTTGCCCGTGCCGATGATGACGAGCGCGTCGCCGGTGCCGACCGCGCCACCCGTGATGGCAGGGTTCGTGACGAACTTGTCACCGATGTCCCGGCGCACGCGGATCGAGGTGGCGGTGACGGCAGTCACCAGCATCGCTTCCTCGGTCTTCTCGTTGAAGACGACGTGGCCGACCTTGTAGATCGACACGTCGTTCGCGTTCGTGCCGTCCGGGTACATCTTGAGATAGGCGTCGGCGGTCTGCCCCGCCGCGACGCTCGCATCGTCGGCTGGCGCATCCGCAGCGCCTGCGCCCCGGATGGTACCGCGCTGGATCGGCAATCCCTTCTCGAACCAGTGGTACTGGGGATCGTCGGTGGGCTGATCTTTCAGCTTCGACATGAACGCCGTCAGCGGCGCATCCCCGTTCGGGAAGTACAGCAAGATCCCCTGACGCCAGTTTTGCGGGCGCTCGACGTTGCTGAACGTCCCCGTGCCCCTCATGCCCAGAACGGCCATGTGCTCCCTC
>DATFRP010000067.1:0-12402 GCA_035263125.1 Vicinamibacterales bacterium | reverse complement strand
GCGGAAGTACACATTCCTCGACATCGTGTCGTTTGGCATCGTCTGCTTCGTCAGTCCGTTGGCCCCGCGCGCGTACACGGTGGCGACTCGCGGCCACTGTGCCTCTGTCGGCCAGAACGTGATGTCCTTCATGCCGAGCGGATCGAAGATGCGCGTGCGAAAGAACCTGTCGAGCGGCATGCCTGACGCGATCTCGACGATCCGGCCGAGCGTCTCGAAGCCGGCGCCGGGACTGTAGGTCCAACGCGAGCCCGGCTGGAATTCGAGCGTGGTGCCGCCAAGCCGCGGGATGTACTGGGCGAGCGTCTCGCCGTCTTTGCGCGCCACCTTCTCGATATCGCTGTTGCCCATCGGCCCGCTGCCCAGACCGGAGACGTGCGTGAGCAGATCCTTGATCGTGATCTCACGCTGCGCGGGCACGGTGTAGAACGCTGGTGTCGACCCCGCGGCGCCGCCCGCGCGGCCGGCCGTGGGCTGCGGGATGCCGACCTTCATATTGCGGAACTCTGGAATGTAGCGCGCCACCGGATCGTTCAGCCGCAGCCTGCCTTCTTCGACGAGCATCATGACCGCCACGCCGACGACCGGCTTGGTCATCGACGCGATACGAAACATGTTCGCCGGCGTCATCGGCTGCTTCGAGTCGAGGTCCGAGACGCCCCGCGCGGCGAGGTGCACGACCTTGCCCCGCCGCGCGACGAGCGTGACGGCGCCCGCGAGATCGCCGGCATCGATGCGGCGCTTGATCATCTGCGTGATGCGCTGGAGGCGCTCGGTCGAGACGCCGACTTCCTCGGGCTTACCGGTCGGGCCGACCGCTGTTGCGGGAATCACGAGCAGTACAACGAGCAGCGCGCAGAAGAGGGGTTTCATTGAGCGCTCCTTTTCGCGCACGCGAACGCGTGCGCTCTACGACCGGTGTCACGGTTGCGTGGCGATTATCCTCGGATCGCTGACGTCCGCCAATTCCCTTTCCACACACGTCTAACCTCGCGTGAGACGGCTGACACTCGCGTGCGTCGTAGGGCTCGGCGCGACTCTGGCGGCACAAACCGCTCAGCCACCACCGACCTTCCACGTCGATGTCAACCTCGTGCAGACCGATCTGGTCGCGCGCAATCCGCACGATCAATTCATTGCCGATCTCAAGCCGAACGAATTCGAGGTCTACGAGGACGGCGTGCGTCAGGACGTGGCCTGGCTGACGCTGATTCACGGCGGCCGCGTGCTCGATCTCACGGCGCCGACGACGGTTGCGCGTGAAGGGGTGATCCTGCCTGCGGCGCGTCCGACCAACGATGCGTCCGGACGCATCTTCGTCATCGTGCTCGACGATCTGCACATCGACTTTGGCAGCACGTCGCGAGTCCGCGACCTGGTGACGCGGATGCTCCGCCTGTTGATTCACGACGGCGATATGTTCGGCATCGTGTCGACCGGCACCTCCTCTATTTCCGAGCCGCTTACATACGATCGCCAGGTGCTCGAATCGGCGATCGCGCGCATGAAGGGGGAGGCGCTGAGCCCGGAGGAGATCATTCAAGGTTCGAACGGTCCACAAGGTCCGACCGAGCTGAGGCATCGCGCGCATGTCGCGTTCGCCACGGTGCACGACCTGCTTCGCAATCTCGAGAGCGTGCGCGGGCGCCGCAAGGCGGTGATCTACTTGAGCAGCGGCTACGACTTCAATCCGTTCGCGACGGCGCGGCTCGAAGAACAGGCCCGTCGTCTCCAGGTCGATCCCGCCGACCTCCAGTCGGACCCGTTCCTGCGCGAGTCGCAGAGCGGACAGCTGCTCTCTGAAACCGATCTGGTTCGCGAGCTCGCCGAGATCGTGAAGGACGCCATTCGCGCCAACGCGACGCTTTACACGATTGACCCGCGCGGCCTGGTGGATGGCCCCGACATCGCGCAGAACGTGAGAGCGCAGGATTGGAACGCCTTCGTACGGGATTCGCAGGACAGTCTTCGCGTGATGGCCGCCGGGACCGGCGGTACTGCGGTCGTCAATATCAACGACTTCGACAAGGCCTTCAGGCGAATCGATGCCGATACGACCGACTATTACGTGCTCGGCTTCTACTCGAACAGGGCCAATCCGTCGAGACAGACACGTCGGATCGAAGTGAAAACGACGCGCGCAGGCGTGAAGGTGTCGTACCGGAGGGTTCAATAGGTTCAGCGACGAAGCAGGTCCAGCGCGGCTGCGTGTGTCCACGGTTTCGTGACGATGTAGGTGGTCAGAAGAGCGATCGCCACACATATCAACGCGACCACCAGGACGACGCCGGGTTCGATTGGCGCAATACCATAGAAGAAGGACGAGACCAGAGGCAGCAGCGACATGCCAGCGATCAAGCCAGTAATTGCGCCTGCCAGCGCGACCCATCCGGTTTGCCGCAGCGCCAGCGCGAACACGTCGCGCGATTGGGCGCCGAGCGCGACGCGGATGCCGATCTCCGATCGGCGCTGACTGACCGAATAGAAGACCGTGCTGTAGAGGCCGAAGATCGCCAGCCCCAGCGTGACAGCGCCGAGGATCGTGACGGTCGTCATGATGAGTCGCGGAAGGACGGCGGCCAGCTGCAGAAGATCGTCCAGTGTCAGTGTCCCGATTCCCGTGAAGACGATGCGAGGCTCGATCTCGGCGAGCGCGCGCGGAAGCGCGTCGCGGGCGAGTGGACGGCTCGTGCTGGTTCTCGCGATCGCTGTGACCGTCGGGAGGTAGTGCTGGCCCAACGCGAAGTACATGAACGGAAGCTGCGGTTCGGTCAGGTCTTCGTATTTCACGTCGGCGACGACACCAATCACCTGCACAAGACGATTGCCGTTTTCGATGCGCAGGCGTTGACCGATGGCGTTGTCCCCCGGCCTGAGGCGGCGAGCCATCGTCTCGTTGATGACCACCACTTCGGGACGGTCGGGTCGATCGCGTGAGTCGAACGTCCGGCCGCCGATCACGTGGATGCCGAGCGTGTCGAAGTATCGATCATCGACGACCGCGTATGGGGTTGGGGCGCCGTGGCCGTTCGAAGGAGGCCCGTCCCCTTCACGCACGACGAAGTCTCGGGGCGACCCCGCGAGCGGCGGGACACTGGCCAGGGCTACGGCCTCGACGCCCGGCTCGGCCCCGAGCCGCTCGCGCATGCGTTCGTACATCTGCGGACCCGTGTGCTCGTCGTATCCGCTCCGCGGCATGTCGACCTCCGCGAAGTGCAGGCTCCGGGCCGAGAATCCAAGCGACGCGTGACGCAGCTGCAGGAAGCTGCGGATCGACACGCCAACGCCGATCATCGCGATCGTTGCGACGCCCATCTGAATCACGACCAGCACGCTGCGGATGTACGCCTGTCTCGGCGCAGCGGTGAGCTCCCGAATCAGTGAGACGGAAAGCCCTTCGGCGGCTGCGCGCAAGGCAGCCGGCAGACCGACCGCGACCCCTGCGACGAGCGTGACGAGCAGCGTGGCACCGATCACCACGACATCCGGTGTCAGGTCGATCGACGGCGCAGGGAACCAGGGCAACGCGGGCATCATGAACGTCGACAGCCTGACGAGAATCGCATACGCGGCGGCGCATCCCAATCCACTTGCGACGAGACAGAGCACGACGCTCTCCCACAGCAGTGGAGCGGCCAGCTGCAGACGTGATGCACCGAGCGCCGCTCGAATCGACATCTCGTGGCGGCGTGACGAGGACAGTCCCAGCAGGAGATTCGTCACGTTGGAACAGGCGACGACCAGTGTCAGCAGCACGACGATGACCAGACCGCCGAGCAGGACCCCCATCCAGCCGCGGTCGCCCGGTGGCGTGACGGTGAGCGGCGTGAGCAGTGCGGCGCGGCCTCGATCGGTGGCCGGATGATCGCGGACGATGCCTGCCGAAACGACGCCGACGTCGGCGCGAGCTTGGGACTCAGCGACCCCAGGTCTGAGACGCCCCGTCATGTGCAGCCATCGCTCGCTGCGATCGTTCAACAAAGCGGGCGGACTCCCGAAGATCGTCTCGTGCGTCTCGGGCGCGACCCACACGTCGGGATCCCAGGCAAGCGTCATCCCGCGAAAGCTCTCCGGAAGCACGCCGACGATCGTGACCGGATGATCGTTGAGACGAGCTGTAGCTCCGACGAGAGATGGGTCGGCGCCCAGCGTCCGCCAGAACGCGTAGCTGACGACCACTTCGTCGGCCGACGACCCACGTGCCGGTGCGAGCGCCAGTCGACCCGCCCGCGGAGACACGCCGAGGACCGAGAAGAAGTTGCTGGTCGCCTCGCTGGAAACGGCCTGGGCCCGCCGATCGCCGATGCTGACGTTGACGGTCGTGATGGAGTACGGGAAGGCGGCAATGTCCGAAAAGGCGCGCGTGCGTTCGCGGTAGTCCTTGTATTCCGCGAACGACACCGGCCCGTAGGCCTCCGTGTCGGTTCGCACGTGAATCGAGCGAAGCGAGCCGGGGTCACCGACACCTGGTGGGCGGAAGAGCAGGGCGTTGTAGGCGGCGAAGCCGATGACGGTCGCGGTGAGTGCGATGCTGAGCGACAGCACCGCGGCGAGGGTCAGCCGCCAATGCCGGCCGAACAGCCGCAGTGAATACCAGCGGCTCGACTGCAGCCAGAGCGCGTCCCAGATTGCACCGACGCTGTGTTCGATCAGATCGTGGCGACGGCGCCGGGTGTGCGCCGGCCACGCGCGATGGGTCGATTCACGGTAGCGGATCTCGGCGTCCCATTCAGCCAGCCACTCCGCTCGCATCGATCTCGGCACGAGACGGCTGGCGATCGCGAGAATCCAGCGATGGATGGGCATGTCACGATCGTGCGGATGCCGGTTTCCGTGCAGACGCGCGCGAGCGATCCGCGAGGCGATACCGGTCCGCCGCCTCGGCGAGCGCGAGCGTGCCGCTCTTGGTGAGCTCGTAGTACTTGCGCGGTGGGCGTTGCTCTTTCTGTGCGACCGCCACCTTCTCCCACTGCGAGGCGATCAGTCCCGAGTCTTCCATCCGCCGCAGCGCGGGGTATACGGTGCCACTGGGAAGGCCGGTGGCATCCATGATGTCGAAGCCGTAGCCGTAGCCATTGGCGACCGCCTGCAGAATGGCGGTTGCTGAGAACGACAAGTACGCAGGCATGGCAGGAAGCATACTACATAGCTAGTTTGCTACATAGCCGCTCGCTACCGGCCCCACCTGCCCCACCAGCCCCACCTGCCCCACCGCGCCGCAGGCGCAGCCCCTGTCGTCACCGCGTTCTCCACGGCGACATCCCCGCCCACTCGCGCATGTTCTCCCGCACCCATTTCGTGTTCTTGTCGGCGTGGCAGCTGATGCAGGGATTCGGAATCTTGAAATCGTCGGTGAGCTCCGCGGTGATGAACTTGAACGTGTGACTGCGCACGTTGACGTCGGCGATCGTCTGCTCGATCTTCGGCATGTGGCAGGCGACGCACTCGCTGCCGGTGCTCTCGGCCTTGTGATGGGTGTGCGCTTCGATGCTGGCGGCGTGTGGCCCGTTGGGTGAGTTCGGCCCATGGCACGTCAGACACAACTGCTTCGCCGGCTTGATCAAGTCGGCGTTGTTGCCGGTGCCGTGCACGTCGTGGCAGCTGAAACAGGTGACGCCGCGCGCGTACATCAGGCTCTGCGCGAAGTCATTGCCCTGCATGCGGTTCTTGTGCGCCGTGCCGTCAGCGAAGTGCGTGAAGTTCGTCTCCCCCAGCTTGTGCTCTTCGAGCTCCCAGAAGTTCTTGAGATCGAGCCCGGCGTGGAAGCCAACCGGCCAGTCGTAGTACTGCCCGTTGATCGGGTTGCTCAGCGGCTTGCCTTGTGAGTGGCACTGCACGCAGAGGTCGACGGCCTTGATCGAGTCGAGTCGTGCGGGGTTGACGATGTTGGTGCGGCTCGGTGTCTTCACGTGCTCGCCGCCGGGCCCGTGGCACCGCTCGCAGCCGACGTTCCACTCGGTCACCGCCTTCGTCTGAACGTTGTAGTTCACCGAGTGACATCCGTCGCAGAGCGGCCCGGTCGGGCGCTTCATGTTGTCGGCCGGATAGAACGGGACCCACCAGTCGGTGTTGGGCTGCACCATGTACGCGCGCCACACGCGATTGGTGACGTCCCACTGCGCGCCGAGCGGGTAGTAGTCGTTGCCCACCTTGGTGAAGTAGCGCTGCTTCCACTTGCTGCCGTAGACGAACGCGATGTCATCCTTCTTGAACTTCACGAGATCGTTCGGCTTCGACAGGTCGGGGATGATCGCGTCCGGATGCTCGCGCGGATCGCGGACGACGTTGGCCATCCGCGTCTTGCTCCAGCGCTCGTAGATCGGGGCGTGACAGGCGCGACACGCAGTCGAGCCGACGTACGCGCGAGTGACGGGTGCGGGAGGCGGGGCCTGCGGTCTTGCCGCCGGTTGTGCCTGACTGGATTCGCTGTGGCTCGACGCTGTGAGAGTCGACACTGTGAGAATTGACACTGTGAGAATCGACGCCCACACCATGATCCCGATCGCCTGCGACCTGCGTGTCCACATGAGAGAAGAGCCTACCGCGTTTGCCGCCTCGTGTGCTTCCGGGATTGCCGGGATGCGGGGGGAGCCTCGGTCTCCCTCGCAATCATGACCTCAGTCGACTTGATGATCGCAACCGCTGGATCGCCGCGGCGCAGCTTGAGCTCCTCGATCGCCTCGGCCGTGATCATCGCCGTGAGTGTCTGGTCGCCGATGCGAAGACGCACCTGCCCCATCAGGCCATCGATGCGCACTTCGTCGACGAAGCCGCGCAGGCGGTTGCGCCCGCTGAGCGCCACGATCAACCCCGTTGGTCCCGTGGTCCGGGCGGTCGCCGGCGCCGCGGGGTTGGCGCGCGCGATCAGTCGATCGACCTCCGCCTCGGCGATCCGATGATGACCGCCCGCCGTCGTGGTGGTCCTCACCTGCCCGCCATAGATCCATTGTTTGAGAGTGGAATAACCGATGCCGAGGCGGTCGGCAGCGGTGCGAACTGTCAAGAGCGCCATAAGGTAGTGCCTTCCATTCGAGCCTTCACGCAACCAATCGACACGAATACGTCTTGATAATCAGCCACGCACGTGCCCCTGCACGCAGGCCCAGTGAATCGGCGCCAGCAGGCGTGAGGTGGACTTCGAACCGATGACCGGCGTCGACCGACGCCATCATCGTCGCCCCCTCGCGCCGGAGCGCGACGAGTGTTCCGTTGAGGACGTTTCTCGCGCTCACGCCGTGCGGCTCCTGGTTCGCGACCAGAATGTCGCCGGCGCGAATCGCGACGCGGATCGTCTCTCCCACGACGGCGTTATGCATCGGGACCTCGAGTTCGGTCTCTGACCCCTGCAGTCGGCAGGTCATCGTCCCCGCGGTTTCCCGGCGTTCGGTGATGACGGCATCGAAGACGTTCTCGAAGCCGGCGAGGCTGGCAAGCGCGGGCCGGCCCGGTTGATCGAGCACTTCGTGAGGAGAGCCTGTCGCCACGACGCGCCCCGACTCGAGCGCGATGACGCGATCGCCGAGGGCAAAGACCTCGCGATGGTTGTGCGTGACGTACACGATCGGAATGCGGTGCGTCTCGTTCCACTGCCGAAGGTCGTCCATGATGCGCGACTGGATCGCGTGGTCGAGCGCGGAGAGCGGCTCGTCGAGCAGCAGCAGGCTCGGCGTGGTGACGAGCGCGCGTGCCAGCGCCGCGCGCTGACGTTCGCCTCCCGACGTGTGCGCCGGTTTTCGAGGCAGGATGACGCTGATGTGGAACGCGTCGGCGATGGCGGCGATGCGGGCGCGTCGTTCGTGCGAAGGCAGGTGCGTCAGCCCGTAGCCGATGTTGTCTTCGATCGAGAGATGCGGGAACAGCGCGAGCTGCTGGAAGACGTATCCGATGTGGCGATGTTGCACGGGGATGTCGATTCCCGCGATCGAATCGAAGAGCATCCGATCGTTCACCCGGATGCGGCCTGCGTCGGGTCGCGTCAGTCCTGCGAGGCAGCGCAGCAGCATCGTTTTTCCCGATCCCGATGCGCCGAACAGGATGGTGACGCCGGCCGGAGCCGTGAGATGCGCCTCGAGCGAAAAGAGCGGCGACACGTGCTTGTCGATGTCAACGGTCAGCATCTACATCAAGGTGGAGGCCGCCCACGGTCTGCGACGGAGCCCGTACACCCCCAGCAGCACGACGAATGAGAAGGCGAGCAGGAGGAGCGCCGTCGCGTGCGCTTCGCGGTACTGCAGCGCCTGCACGTGGTCGTAGATCGCGATCGATACCGTGCGGGTAATTCCCGGAAGGTTGCCGCCGACCATGAGGACCACGCCGAACTCGCCGATCGTGTGCGCAAAGCTGAGGACGAGGCCGGCGATGATCCCTTCGATCGAGAGCGGCAGCGTGACACGCGCGAACGTGCGCAGCCGAGAGGCGCCGAGCGTGGCCGATGCCTCGCGCAGCGTCTCGTCGACCTGCGCGAACGACGCGGCAATCGGCTGGACGGCGAACGGCAGGCTGTAGAGGACCGACGCGATCACCAGCGATTCGAACGTGAACGCCAGACTGCGGCCGGTCCACGACGTCCACCAGCGGCCGATCACGCTCTGCGATCCGAGCGCGATGAGGAGATAGAAGCCGAGCACGGTCGGCGGGAGCACCAGCGGCAGCGAGACGATCGACTCGATCACGAACTTCCATCGGCGCCGCGAGAACGTGAGCCAGTGCGCGAGCGGAAGGCCCACCACGAGGAGGATGGCCGACACAATCGCCGCCAGGCGAACGCTGAGCGCCAGAGCCTGCCAGTCCATCGTGTTCGCTGCGCTCCTACTTCCCTGGTCCAGGCGTCGCGAACCCGAAGCGTTGAAGCAGCTTGGCGGTCCCGGGTCGCCGAAGATACATGAGCAGCTGCCGCGCGGACGCCTTGTCTTTCGACGCGGTCAGGACGACGGCTGCCTGCTGAATGGGTGGATGGAACGTCGTGGGGACCTGAACGTACTTGCCGCCCTCGAGCGCGGGTCCGAGTGCGAGCGAGAGCGAGAGGAGGCCGACCTGCGCATTCCCCGTTTCAGCGAACTGCGCCGCCTGCGAGATGTTGTCTCCCTTCACGAGCTTGTCCTTCACCCGGTCGTACAACTGCTCGTGTTGAAGCGCGGCGACCGCGGCGCGTCCGTACGGCGCGAACTCCGGGTTGGCGATGGCGATGCGCCGCACCCGATCGTCGGCGACGATCGAGAGGCCCTTCTGCACGTCGATGCCGCTGTCCGCTCGCGTCCACACCACGAGATGCCCGGTGGCGTACTCGAACAGGCTGTCCTTCTCCGCATGCCCGCTCGACACGAGCCGCCGCGGGTAGTCGACGTCGGCCGAGAAGAAGACGTCGTAGGGCGCGCCGTTCTGGATCTGCGCGAAGAAGTTGCCTGAGGATCCGAAGGACACCTTGGCGCCGATGCCGGTATCACGCTCGAACTGCGTGACGAGCGGAGGCATGACCGCCTGAAGGTCGGAAGCGGCGGCAACCGCGAGCGTCGTCCGCTGCGCCTCGAGCGCGGGGTCGCCCCCGCTCGCCGCGATCGCGATGGACAAGAGGACCGGCAGCACGAGGACGCGTTGCCTCATGCTCCGATTCTACTACCAGTGGCAGCCGTTATGAGCCGGTTATAGTCGATTTAGATCTCGGCTACGGCCGATACCTGTTCCTCAGAACCAGAACTTGAGCGCGAGCTGCACGACTCGCGGATCGAGCGCTGACGTGATGGTTCCGAAGTTCGCCGCACCCTGCACCGCCGCCGGCGGACCGAAATTCACCGTGTTCAGCAGGTTGAAGACCTCCGCGCGGAACTCGATCGCGCGCTCGCCGCCGAACGGGACGCGGCGCATCAACGCGAGATCGACGTCGCGGTACGACGGCCCGCGCACCGGATTGCGGGAGGCAGATCCAATCGTGAATTGATTGGCCGTCTGGAACGCCGCGGTATTGAACCAGTGAGCGGGCGTCCGCTGGTCGGCGAGCAGCGTCGGATCGCCGACGAGATTCGGCCGCTGCGTCGTGAAGCCGGCATATCCGAGCGAATTCGCCTGGGTCACGGCGACCGGCACACCAGACTGCAGGGTCATCACCGTCGCGACGCTCCAGTCGTTGGCCAGCGCGCCGACGATGCCACGCGGATGCTTCGCACGGCCCGGGCCGACTGGAAGGTCCCACACCAGCGAGGCGCCGAAATAGTGAGGGATGTCACCGGTCGAGAAGTCGCGGTCGCGCTCGAGATCGTGACTGTCTGCCACGGCGGCATTCGTCAGCGGCCCGGTCAGAATCGACGCATCGAACACCGACGAAGCGATGTCGGTCAGCTTCGAATAGGTGTACGCGGCTGAATAGGACAGACCGCGCGAGAGCCGTTGACGGACACTGAACGAGACACCGTGATAGTTGGTCGTGCCGACGTTGTTTCGATAGAAGCTGACCGCGGTGTACTCGGGATACGGCTTCATGAGCTGCGCGCGGGTCACCGTCGGGTCACCGATCGAGGACGAGCGCGGAACGACGCCGAAGTATGGGTTCGGCACCCGCTCGAGCAGGAAGGACCCGAGCGCCAGCTGATCCGCCGTCAACTGATTGATGTTGCTGTCCGGGATGCCGATGTTCGTGATCTTCGATCCGAGATACGAGACCTCGACCACAGTGTTCGTGGTCAACGCCTGCTGCACCGACACGTTCCACTGCTGCGCGTAGCCCGATCCGAGCGAACCGTCGACCGCGAAGACGCCCTGGCCGAGGCCGGCGCTCGGCGTCGTGCCGACGGGGGTGACGGTCGGTCCGTTCGCCAGCACGAACGCCGGCGTGATGTTGTCGAGCGTTCGCAGCGTCACGTCCTGCAGGAACGGAAACGTTGGGGTCGTGAACGGCGTGGTGATACCAGCCATCTCGATCCAGATGAGCCCGTAGCCCGAGCTGACGATGGTCTTGTCCGTGAGGCGATAGATGGCGCCGAAGCGAGGACCGAAGTTGTTCTTCTCGAGCGGCCGCACAGGGTCCGTGCCGGGATAGTCGAGCAGCCGCGTCTGCGGATCGAACACGGCGACCTGGCCGTTGATCTCGGTGGATGGAAAATTCAACGTGTATCGCAATCCCGGATTGATGGTCAGGCGGTTCGAGACCTTCCAGTCGTCCTGGATGAAGTACTCCTGGAAATGTGCGCGCTCCTGAATCTTCGTCTGCTGGATGTCGATCGCAAAGGTCTGCACCTGTCCGAGCAGAAAGCTCGCGAACGCATTGCCGGTGTTGGCGACCCCTGGCAAATCGCTTCCGACGGTGCTGAAGACGAACGAACCGGTCGGCCACGGCGGTTGAACCACGTTGAGCCGTTCCCAGCGCCAGTCGAGCCCCATCTTGACCGTGTGGCTGCCCTTGAGCCACGTGAGCGAATCAGCGATCTCCGTGACGCTGGTGCCGAAGTTCGATGCGGTGTTCTGCGGAGACCCGATCTGCTGGTACCCGTTGGGCGCGAAGTTGGGCAGCGTGTTGGCAAACTGACCGTTCGTCGGGATGCCAGGAATGTCGAGCGCGGCTCCCGCGGTCGTGGCCAGTTGCACGGCGCTCCGTTCGACGGTGCGGCGCGTGTCACCGACGCGGACTTCGTTCAGCAGGTTGTTGGAGAAGGTGCGCTGATAGTTCGACGCGAACGCCCATGCTCGTGTGTCCTGCGGACCCACGGCGACGCTGCCGGCCGGAATGGCTCCACTCCCGTCGGCAAACGGCGTGACAGGGACGGCGCGATCACTGAAGTATGTCAGCCGTCCGAACAACTGGTCGCGGCCGGTTGCGAGCTTGTGATCGAGGCGCACGTCGGCCTGATCCTGATCGTCGAGTTCGTTGGCGGTCCGGCTGTAGTTGTTCGCGGTCGCAGAGTTCGTCGGAAGCGGGTAGCGCTCGAGAAGGGCCAACGCGACCGGATCCATGGCGCTTCTCGGAATCGTGTTGTTCGGAAACTGCTGACGTGTATTCCCCACAGTCGTCGTCGGGTCGTAGATGTTCTGACGGAATATGCCGGAACGTTCGGCGACGGTGGGCACCGTCGACGTCACCGTTCGCCCGATCCCCTGACGCTGACCCTGATAGTCGGCGAAGAAGAACGTCCGGTCCTTTGCGACCGGTCCGCCGAGCATGCCGCCGTACTGATTGCGGCGGTACTCCGGTTTCACCGGATTGGTCGACTGGAAGAAGTTCCTCGCGTTCAGGTTCTCGTTGCGGAAGAACTCGAACACGTTGCCGTGATAGACGTTGCCGCCCGATTTGGTCGTGAGGTTGACCACGCCGCCATTGAACCGGCCGAACTCCGCCGGAGGACTGTTGCTCTCGATCTTGAATTCCTGGATCGCGTCGACCACCGGGTAGTACGCCACCTGGCCCGGCTCCGGCTG
>DATFRP010000066.1:0-4397 GCA_035263125.1 Vicinamibacterales bacterium | reverse complement strand
CGCTACGACATCCGGTGCGCCGATTTCCGCGACGATCGCGCGCTCGGTGCCGACGAACGATTCGATCTCGTCCTCGGCAGCCCGCCGTACTTTCCGCTCGGCACGGGACTGGAAGGCGATCATCCGCAGGCGGTGGCCGCTCGATTCGAACTGCGCGGGACGATCGGCGATTACGCGCGTGTGGCAGCGAATCATCTCGAGCCGGGCGGAGTGTTCGCGTGCGTGTTTCCCGATGAGCAACGGTCGCGGGTAGAGGCGGCTGCTCGCGAGGCCGCGCTGGTGATCGTCCGGCGCCGGCCGGTCGTGTTCAGGGAAGGCGAGCCGCCGCTGGTCGCGCTGTTCCTGATGATGCGATCGATCGACCTGCCCGAGCGCATGCACGAGCGCACATGGGTGGAGCCGGCGCTCGTCATCCGCTCCGCCGACGGTACTGTCAGCGCGGAGTACGCGGCAACCAAACTTGCGGTTGGCTTTCCGCCCTGATGGTTTTCCCATCGAGGCGGCAGCACAATGGTCCTGAGAGCGTCGTGGAGAGAATCGCAGTCTTCGGAGAACACGAACCGGAAACGCTCGCGCAGCTGGACGAGGTGGCCAGCCGGGCCACGCGAGCGGCGCTGATGGCCGACGGTCACCTCGGCTACGTCATGCCGATCGGCGGCGTCGCCGCGTACAACGAACAGGTGTCGGTGGTCGGCGTCGGCTTCGACATCGCGTGCGGCAACGCCGCGATTCGAACCGATCTGACGATGTCGGGCTCTGGCGATCTCGTCGATCGGCTGGACGAGGTCGCTGACGCGATTCAGGACGAGATCTCGTTCGGCATCGGTCGCAAGAATCGCGCGGACGATGCTCCCGTCGATCACCGGCTGTTCGAATCGCCGGCGTGGCACGCGCTTCCCGATCACGCGCGCATGGGACTTCGCGACAAGGCGCGGGCGCAGCTCGGGACCGTGGGCAGCGGCAATCACTACGTCGACGTCTTCGTCGACGAGTCGGATGCGATCTGGGTCGGCGTGCACTTCGGCAGCCGCGGGCTCGGCCACACGATCGCGTCGGGATTTCTCGCGCTCTCGCAGGGGGAGAAGTGGGGCACGCGTGTGCCCGAACGCGAGGCGCTGCTCTCGCTGGATCAGCCGATCGGGCAGGACTACTGGGCGCTGATGACGCTCGCAGGGGAGTACGCGTACGCGGGACGCGAATGGGTGGCGCGCAAGGTGGTCGCGATTCTGGGGGGACGCGAGCTCGAGTTGGTCCACAACCATCACAACTTCGCGTGGCGCGAACAGCACGACGGCGACACGGTCGTCGTCGTCCGCAAGGGGGCGACGCCGGCTTTCCCGGGGCAGAAAGGTTTCATCGGCGGATCGATGGGAGACGATGCGGTGATCGTCCAGGGCGCCGCGTCGTCCGACGAGCGCACGACGGATCTTCAGAGGAAGGCGCTGTATTCGACCGTCCACGGCGCCGGTCGGGTGATGTCGCGCTCTGCAGCGGCGGGAAAAGTGAACCGTCGGACTGGCAAGGTGATCAGGCCGGGAGCGGTGTCGCCGCGGATGATGGAAGAGTGGGTAAAGCGGAAGGGAGTCGTCCTGCGCGGCGGCGGCCTGGACGAAAGTCCCCACGTGTATCGTCGTTTGCCCGATGTCCTCGAAGCGCAAGGGGACACGATCGAGGTGCTGCACACCTTGCGGCCGCTCGTGGTGGTGATGGCCGGAGCCGATCAGGTCGACCCCTATAAGGATTGATCGGCCGCCCCGACTGCGAGCCCCGCCGTTCGCGGCTATACTCTGCCGCCGTGGACTTCAACCCTTTGTCCCTATCGTTGGAGCATGGGCACGGCGTCGAAACGCCGGAGGTTTACCCGTCGCCCGCGGCGATCCTAACCGCCGCACTCGCAGCGTCACTCATCACCGTTGCGTGGCGTGTGCTCACGTTCTCGGGATTCAACAACGATCACTACATCTACCTCGCTGGTGCGCAGGCGATGCTGCTCGGCGAGTGGCCGGTGCGCGACTTCGTCGATCCGGGCTGGCCGCTGATGTATACGGTGTCCGCTGCTGCGCGCGCGATGTTCGGGCGCGCGCTCGGCGTCGAGCTGATGGTCGTATCGTCTGCCTTCGCGATTGGCGCGGCGTTCACCTTTGCGACCGCGTCGCGTCTGTCGAAATCGCTCGTGATTGCGACGATTGTCACACTGTTCGAGATCGCAATGAGCCCGCGTTCGTTTGGATACCCGAAGATCGCGCTGTATGCGGTGGCCGCCTGGATGTTCGTTGTATGGGCGGATCATCTCACCACACGACGCATCGTGATGCTCGCGGCGTTCACGGTGGTCGCGTTCCTCTTCAGACACGACCACGGTCTCTACATCGGTGCCGGATCACTCGCTCTCGTCGTGCTGGCGAGCTGGCAGGACGGGCTCAAGGTGCTGGTGCTGCGCATTGGAGTGTTCGTGGGTGCGCTCGCAGTGCTCCTGATGCCGTGGGCGTTGTACGTGCAGCACTACGTCGGGCTCGTCGGGTACTTCCAGCCCGGTCTGGAATTCTCGCGGGCGGAAGCGGAAGGGACCGTACTCCGCGCGTTGCCTCGATTCGGCTTCGGCGGTCCACTGTTCGGACAGGCGAACCTCGAGGTGTGGCTCTTCTATGTCTTCGAGACGATTCCATTCGCCTGTCTCGTGACACTGTGGTTCAGATTATGGCGCGGTCAACATCGATGGAGTGCCGAATCAGCAGCGGTGACGGCCGTAAGTGTGATGGCGATCGCGATGAACCTCGGGTTCCTCCGCACGCCACTTGCGGCGCGGCTGCCAGACGCGGTGGTGCCCGCTGCGGTGCTGGGATCGTGGCTGCTCGGACTTGCGTGGAGACGACGCGGGAGCAGGGCACGACTGGCGTGGGCGGTTTCCGCCTTCGTCCTCGCATCGAGTGCGTGGGCGATTGTCGTCGTCGCTGATGTGCGCAACGAGCTGAACACCGCAGGCATCCTCAACCGCCCCGGCGCGATGAAGGAGCGCATCGCCGACCTGCGCGTCCGACTGTCGAAGCCGATGCCCGAGCGCGATCACCTCCCGAGCCGCAACTCGCAAGCGCTGATGCCGTTCTACGCGTACGTCGATCGCTGTTCAGCCCCGACCGATCGGCTCGTCATGACCGGGCTCTCGCCGGACGTCTTCGTGCTCGCCAACCGAGGGTTCGCGGGTGGCCAGATGGCGTTCAGGCCATCGTTCTACACGTCTCCAACCGATCAACAGCGAGCTCTGACGCGGTTGCGCGCGCAGTCCGTGCCCTTCGTGATCGTCGCTTTGGAAGAGGAGGCCGACTTCTTGCGCGCGATGCCTGCGATCGCGTCGTACGTCGACACGCACTACGACAAACTGGCCCTCGTGCCGGTGCCAGATACGCGAGGCCTTCAGCTCTATGTCGAGCGAGGTCGACATCCCGCTGGAGTCGATGGAGCAACTGGGTGGCCGTGCTTCGTGGCGCGTTAAGGCAACGGAGGACTTGGAGGGAACGGAGGAAACGGAGGGCTCGGAGGAACGGATTAACAGGAGGAACGGAGAAACGGAGATCGGACGGAGAACGCCACGTCGACACCCACAATCGGTAACTCACGCTGTTTGATTGTGGGTGTCGGCGTGCCGTAACTCCGTTCGTCCTCCGTTGCTCCGTTTCTCCTGTTAATCCGTTTCCTCCGTAACCTCCGTTTCCTCCATCAGGCCTGGATTGACAATTCCCCTCTCATTCGGCGAGCATCGCCAACCGCCTCGCCCTTCAGCAAAGGACGCGCAGATGTCACGCCGCACACTGATCTCTGCAGTTGCAGCTGTGCTCGTCATGACGAGCATCGTGCTGACCGCGCAAGCGCCTGCGGCTCAGCCTGGTGCGGCGCCACCGGGAGACGTCGTTGTCGGCTCGGGCAACTACAGTCCGATTGTTCGGGACCTCGATAAGGCGATCGTGTTCTACGGGACGCTGCTGGGCCTGACAGTGCCTGCGCCGCAGACCCCAGGGCCGCGTCCGTTCAGCACTGATCCCGCGATTCGCAGCATGTTCGGGATGCCGAATGCGCAGCTTCGGTGGGTGGTCGCGCGCGTGCCCGGGTCGCCGCTCGGGATCGAGGTGGTCGAGGCGAAAGACATCGATCGCACGCCCGTGCGACCGCGGCCGCAGGACCCTGGCGGGACGACGCTGATCCTCCTGGTGCGCGACATCGACGCCGCGTTCGCGCCGTTGAAGAAGGCCGGTGTGCCGGTCGTCACGCCCGGCGGAGCGCCGATCGCGTTCGGTCAGAACAACGCCGCACGCGGCGTCATCGTCTCGGATCCAGACGGGCACTTCGTCGAGCTGCTCCAACCGAGTCCGCTGCCGGAGACGACGGCACCTGCCGAGAGCAAC
>DATFRP010000065.1:0-11070 GCA_035263125.1 Vicinamibacterales bacterium | reverse complement strand
GTGCCGTCGTTCTTCATGACGGGCGTCTCGCGATCGCTGTTCGTGCCGTTGTCACTCGCCGTCGGGTTCGCGATGATCGCGTCGTTCCTGCTCTCGAGCTCGCTGCTCCCGGTCCTATCGGTCTGGTGGCTCAGGCCACACCCAGTGCTGCGGGCACACGCGCAGCACGAGCCTGACTGGCTCGATCGGCTGCGCGAGCGGCTCGGCACGCTGCTCGACCGCCTGACATCGGCGCGCGGGCTCCTCGTGTCAGGGTACGCGGTCGTCGCAGTCACTATCGTGACCGCGCTCGGCCTGACGATCGGACGGGAGATCTTCCCACCGAGTGGCGTCAAAGCGTTTCAGTTGCGCGTCCGAGCGCCCGCCGGCACCAAGTTCGAGGCCACGGAGCGGCTCGGTCGTGACGTGCTCGATGTGATCCGGCAGCAGGCCGGTCCGGACAACGTCAACATCACGCTCGGTTACGTCGGCGTGCAACCCTCGTCGTATCCGATCAACACGATCTTCCTGTGGACAGGCGGGGCGCACGAAGGCGTGCTGCAGGTGGCGCTCCGTCAGGACGCGCCTCTTCGTCTCGCGGCCTTCCAGGAGAAGCTGCGCCGCGTCTTTCACGAAAGATTTCCAGACGCGCAGTTCTCCTTCGAGCCCGGCGACATCGTCAGCCGGATCATGAACTTCAGTGCGCCCACTCCGGTGGAAATCGCCGTGATGGGGCCGGACTTCAGCGCAAGTCGCGCCTTCGCGACCAAAGTGCGCGCTCAACTCGCCGGTGTGGACTCGCTGCGCGATCTGCAGTTCGATCAGGCGCTCGAATACCCGGCGATTCAGGTGGACGTCGATCGGCAGATGGCTGGCCAGCTCGGCGTCACGGTCGACGAGGTAGGGCGATCGTTTGCGGCCGCCACATCATCCAGCCGCTTCGTGGCGCCCAACTATTGGGCCGATCCGCGAACGGGGATCGCGTTCCAGGTGCAGGTGGAAGTCCCGCAGCCGCGGATGACGACACTCGAGGATCTGCGGGTGGTCCCGGTCTCGACGGGAAACGCAGGGCAGGCGCTTTTAGGCGATGTCGCCCGCATTGCGAATACAACCATCGTCGGTGAGTACGACCGCATCAACGGTCAACGGATGGTGACGATGAGCGCGAACGTTGCGGGCCAGGATCTAGGCCGCGCCGCGACTCGGATCAACGAGGCAATCCGGCGGGCGGGCCAGCCGCCGCGCGGCACGACGGTCGCCGTACGCGGGCAGATGGCCGCCATGGACGAGACCTTCCGCAACATCACCGCCGGACTTGCCGTCGCCGTCGTGGTCATCTTCCTGCTGCTGACCGCGAACTTCCAGTCGGTCCGGCTCGCATTGGTCGTCGCGTCGGCAGTTCCTGCGGCGCTCGCCGGCGTCGCCGCGATGTTGTGGCTGACGGGGACGACGCTCAACGTACAGTCGTTCATGGGCGCGATCATGGCGATCGGTGTCGCGGTCGCGAACGCGATTCTCCTCGTGACATTCGCCGAGCACGCGCGTCGGCGCGGTGGCTCTCCCCTGCGCACGGCGATCGATGCCGCGCTTGCGCGCATGCGCCCGGTGCTGATGACCAGCGCTGCCATGATCGCAGGCATGATCCCGATGGCGCTGGCGCTCGGCGAAGGCGCGGAGGCGACCGCGCCGCTCGGGCGTGCGGTCATCGGCGGCTTGAGCATGGCGACGCTGGCGACGCTGATCGTGCTTCCATCGGTGTACTCGCTGCTGCAGCAGTCGGCACGCGCGACGTCAGCGTCTCTCGATCCTGATGATCCCGAGAGCCGGTATCGGACGCAACAAGGATGAAGATGGCAACGAAAAATCGACGCCGATCGCTCGCACTGTTGAGCGGCCTTGGCCTTGTGGCGCTATCGTCGTCGTGCGGTCGATCGGGCTCTGCCTCACAACCCCCATCGTCGGCGTCTGCCGCCGGGCCGCCCACGATTGCTGCCACACGCGTCGTCGAGCGGCCTCTCGAGGTTCAGCTCTCGCTGCCGGGTGAACTGAAGGCCTATCAAGCGGTCGACGTCTTCCCGAGAGTGACCGGCTTCGTGAAGAGCGTTCGCGTGGATCGCGGATCGAGAGTGCGCGCGGGCGATGTGCTCGCCGTCCTCGAAGCGCCAGAGCTCGTCGCGCAGCGAGCTGAGGCCCAGTCGAAGCTGCAAGGCGCGGATGCGCAGCTCGCCGTCGCGAAAGCCAAGGCCGACGCAGACAAAAGCACGTTCGAGCGATTGAAAGCCGCGTCCGCAACACCTGGTGTCGTCGCAGGCAACGAGCTCGTCATCGCCGAGAAGAGTGCCGACGCGAGTCAAAACCAGGTGGTCGCCGCGCAGCAGAGCGCCGAAGCCGCACGCCAGGCATTGAGCGCAATCCGCGACATGGAAGGGTACCTGCGCATCACGGCCCCATTCGCAGGCGTCGTCACCGAGCGCAACGTGCACCCAGGTGCGCTGGTTGGACCCGCGACCGGTGCCGCCGCGCCGCCCTTGCTGCGGCTCGTCGACAACACGCGGCTTCGACTCGTCGTGCCGGTTCCCGAGGCGTACACGACCGGGTCGATGACCGGGACCGACATCGCGTTCTCGGTCGCTGCGCATCCCGGTCAACACTTCACAGGGAAGGTCGCGCGCGTGGCGCAGGCGGTGGATGTCTCGACGCGAACGATGGCGGTCGAACTCGACGTGGCGAACAGAGACGGCCTCCTCGCGCCAGGAACCTTCAGCCAGGTGCAATGGCCGATCCGGAGATCGGGACCATCGCTGTTCGTACCCAGCTCCAGCGTGGCTGCGACCACAGATCGCACCTTCGTGATCCGCATTCGTGGTGGGAAGACGGAATGGGTCGACGTCAAAACGGGGCTGACATCGGGACCGCTCGTCGAGGTGTTCGGTGATCTCGAGCCTGGCGATGAGGTCGCTGAGCGCGGCACTGACGAACTGCGTCCCGCAACCAATGTGCGCGTGAAGGAGAGCAAGCCCGCGGCGTAGACTGTGGCTGCAAACGGATCGTCACTATGAGCGACGCTGTCACGCGCGAGTTCCTGCTGGCATTCTGGAAGATTCACATCCTCCATCACGCCGAGGAGCAGGGGGTGTATGGACACTGGATGCTCGAGGAACTGCACCGGCACGGATATCGATTGAGCCCGGGCACGCTGTATCCGCTCCTCGCGCGGATGGCTCGCCATGGGTGGCTTCGTGCCACCGAGCCGAAGGGTCCCCGTGAGGCACGCGTGTACCGGATCACGCCGGAGGGATCCGACGTGTTGAAACAATTGAGGGCTGCCCTTCGTGAACTGCAGGGTGAGGTTGCGCGACCAGAGGCTTCGCGTTCGCGGGGCGCATCGTCTCGACGAGGTCCGCAAAGGACTCGCGCCCGTTCGAGTCGCGTCTCCTGATCGCCTTGCACTCAGTGCGTCGATTCACACGTGAACTCGTCTCGCCTCGACGTCTTCGAGGCCATCGTTTGGCGGATGAAACGGGCGATGTGAACCGGAGCGCGTCGATCGTTGTACGAATGGCCGTGGCGTAAGCCGCGTGCGCGCAGGGACGGACCGAGCCTGGTGATTTGCGCCGTGCCGACTGGACACGTTTCGGCGGTCATTTCGACTCCAAGATAACCGGCCCAGCCGAACGCAAGCCAACGGACAAAGGACAGGCCAACGAAACCAAAGATCACCATGACTAGACCGGGAAGCGCCAACACAAAACACCACAAGAAGATCACACCGGCGGACGCGAATAGTGCGGCGACGAGGAACTTCAGCACGATCAGTACAGACCAATAGCCAGTTCTGAGCGGAGACGTCACATCCTCCGCAAGGAACGCAGCCAGCGCGAGCAACACCACCGCTGCAAAAACCGGCAAAGACAGGCGAAGGTTGTTACCGAAACGGCGCTGGGCCGCGAAGATCCGCAGTGGAATCCCGACTGCCAATCGCCACAGACCCCTGAGCGCGGCGTTCAAGCCTTCCGCGATCTTCAGCACCAGCAATGCCTCGTCCCCGTCGGAAATCAACGCGAGCACAGATGGTTCAGCAAACCCACGGCGCTTGGCCGACGCCCACTGGCGAAGCGCCTTCCGCCGTTTCTCGGTGAAAACTGAGTAAGAGGCGTAAGAGAAAATGCAAAGCAGAAACCCGGCGACCCACGTCGCTTCCCTCCACGCCTCTGGCAGCCACTTGTCGAAGAGCGCGATGCTGCCGAGTAAAGCCACGAGGAAGCAGAGTAAGCGCGCCGCGTGCGAAAAGCCCATCAGCGCCGGCGAGTCAGTGCGCCCGCGAATGTTGATAAAGGGCGTGGAAAGGCAAACCAGCGCACGTACCGCCCGTCGTGTCTGAGGGTCGTTCAGCGCCGCGAGGCAAAGATTGCCGCCATGACTGTGGGCGATCAAGACGTGAGCGGCACCGGGGTACTGCGCAATGTGCTTCCTCAGGGTCGGCGACTGACCAGAGGCCGTTGCCTGATCGGACGGGTGGTCGAGGAAGTCAGCGTCGGCGCCCGCAGCGCAAAGACGATCCCACTCCCGGTTGGCGCCGGACCACTTGAACTGAGTCACAACGCACGGGATGCCGAGAGCCTTTTGCAGTCGTTCGCGAAACTGCGAACCCTCTTCGAACCACTCGACGGTTTTCCGCGGGGTGGACGCCTGCGTGCTCGTGGGCAGGCTCTCCAGCGCGAGGGTTTTGGCACCCTGAGGCGTGCGCCGCCAGAATCGCCATCGCGCAAACACGATCGTGCCATGCACAAGTGTGATCACCAGGGATGACGAAGCCTGGGCAGACTCCTGGACCGGCGTGAAAGGAACAGGCGCTGTTGTTTGGAAGTTCATTTGAACTGCCCTTCGCTCTGTACTTCACTCAACGAAGAAGGATCGATGTGCGAACGTCAGCCCTGACATCACGTCTCGACGCACGCGGTTGTCGTCTGACAGATAATGCTTCTGCGATGCCTTTGCTGCCCCGAGGGTACACGATGACTAAACGGCGGCCGATCGCGCTGGCGGCGGCGCTTTGCGTGACGATCGGTTTGGGTAGTGCCTCCGCGCAGACCGTGGTCGTGCGGAACGCCCCGCCAAATTCCACGATCGAGTTCGTACTGAACGGTTCCGCGACCGCGACGGCGAAGGCCGGCGCCGATGGCGTCGCGACACTTACCGCAACCAAAGGTGCCCTCGCGGATCGCGACATGATCGACGTGGTCGTCTGGGTCGATGATTGCGGCAGCACGCGTCGCGTGCTGGTCATGAGCCGCGCCGCCGGGCCGCCTCCGACCGATAGCTGCCGGCGCAGCCAGGTCCAGGGCCTGTTCCTGCTGCAGCGTGTCACTTCGATCCTGGTCGATGTCGAGGCAGTGTCGCCAACGGTGCGGCTGCGGCAAGGGCCACTGCCGGAGGAATGGCTGAAGCCTCCCAAGCCCGAGGCCGCAAAGGAGCCCCGGATATCGATCGCACCGCGCGGCGCGATTCTCTTCGGCGGGGGCCAGACCGCCAGCATGGGCGGCGTCTTGAAGCCGGCGTGCGGCGACGTCACCACCTGCACCGCCACGGATCGGGCCTTCTCCTTTTCCGGCGGTTTTTCCTACTGGTTTTCACAGTACGTCGCGGCCGAGGCCAGCTACATGCGTATGAACCCCTCGGTGGTTGACGCCACCGGGAGCGGCGATCATTTCCGCTTCGACAGCGACGTCGACGGCGGTCTCATCGCGGTCGTCGCCAAGGGCGGGCTCCCGATCGGCCGGTTCAGGTTGTTCGGTTCGCTTGGCGCCGACTATCACCGTGCGACGTTCACGACCCACGAAACCGTCGACCAGACGACCGCTCCTGGCGGCATCACTACCCTGCAATGGAGAACGAAGGGCTGGGGCCCGGTATTCGGCGGCGGAACCGAAGTGTGGATTACCAGGGCGATCGGCATCTATGGAGAGTTCACTCGTGTCGGACTGAACGGCACCGAAGACGGCGCTGGTGAAGCGAAGACAGACACGATGATCAATGCCCTCGTCATCGGAGGGCGTTACCGTCTCGGTCGCCGGTAAACGAGTGCGCGGTTATGACGTCGTGACGTCCAGAAGCTCGATGTCGAAGAGCAGCGTCGCGTTCTCGGGAATGATGCCCTTGCGGTTCGGCCCGTAAGCGAGCGAGGGGGGCACCACCAGACGGCGGACGCCGCCGACGCGCATTCCAACGAGCCCTCGATCCCAGCCCTCGATCACACTCCCGGAACCGAGCACGAAGGTGAAAGGAGTGCCACCGACCGACGACTCGATCTGGACACCCTTGTTCGCCGTCGCCGTGGCGTCGTAGAGCCAGAGCGTGTAATTCACCGTGAGTGTGTTGGTCGCAGCGGCCTCGGTGCCGGTGCCCAGGCGAATGTCGGTCTGGCTGAAGGGCGCGTACTGCGAGGGCGTCGTCGGCGCTTCGCCGCACGCGGCAAACACTACGGAGAGAGTCAAGGCAGCAATCGTTCGCAGTGTTGATTGACGGAGCAGTGTCGATTGACGGATCTGTCCCACGCTTATGATCTCCCGGCGGCGCAAGAGTTGATTATGCGGTAAATGTCGGCTTCAGTCGATCAACACGGGGGACCCGGAGGCATCCACACGGGGACAACGGCGGAAACAGGGGAAACGGGACATGACGTCGTCGTGATCACGATCGAGAATTCCCGTTGCGCCCGTTTCCACCGTTATCCCCGTGTAACCATCCCGTTCCCTCCGTCTCCCCCGTTGGCTGCTTCTCAACATCGCTCGCCGACTTTCATGGTGCGGGTGAGCCGCGCTCATGATGACTCCGTGTGAGCATCATCCGTTCTCGTTCAGAAAACCTGCTTCGCAGCTGACGCCGGACACGGAGACTGCGGAGGAAACGGAGAAAGGCATTAACACGGAGACAACGGGGGAAACGGAGAAGAACGATTCATACTCCGTTTGCCCCGTTACCTCCGTGTGAACCTTCTCCGTTCTGTCCACATTTCCCCCGTGTCCTCACGGCCAACGAAGGCGGGTGGAAGTGGCTCACCAATTTTTCATTGCGCGGGGTGAGCTGCGCTCACGATGACTCCGTGTGAGAATCATCCGTTCTCGAAAGAAAATCTGCTTCCCGGCGACCACGGAGACTGCGGAGGAAACGGAGAAAGGCATCAACCTTCTCCGTTCTGTCCACATTTCCCCGTGTCCTTACGGCAACGAAGGCGGGTGGAAGTGGTTCCCCAATTGTTCTTTGTGCGGGGGTGAGTTGCGCTCATGACGACTCCGTGTTGAAAACAACCGCCCGAACCGAGTAGAACTTCGCCCGGAGGTGAGAGCGATGAACAGAGCGGCACTCTTCGCAGCATGTGTGGCGCTGGCGGCTGCATGCAGCGCCCCACCAAAGACCGCCACCACGGTCCTTCAAGACGCGCAGAAGGCGCTCGGCGACGTCAAGACGATTCAGTTTTCCGGCAGCGGCATGAACGCATTCGTCGGACAGGCGTTGGCGGCCGGCGAGCCCTGGCCGGCGCGCGAGCTTTCGGGTTTCACCGAAACCATCAACTACGACCAGAAATCGGCGAAGGTCGATCTGAATTTCGCGCAGCCGACCTTCGGGGGCCAGCAGCAGAACACCCAAGTGAACGGTGACAAGGCCTGGAACGTCGGACCGAACGGCCCGGCGCCGCAACTCGCGGCTGCCGAGCAGCGGCAGCTCATGATCTGGCTCACTCCGCATGGTTTCGTGAAGGCGGGGCTCGCCGCGAGCGATGCGATGCTGTCGGGCAGCGAGTCCGCACCGGTCGTCTCTTTCACGACCATGGGCAAGTACACGCTGATCGGCACGTTCGACTCGCAAAACCTTCTGACGAAGATCGAAACCAAGCGGCCTGATCCTGTGCTGGGCGACACTGAGGTCGTTGCAACATTTTCCGAGTACAAGGACAACGGCGGCGTGAAGTTCCCCTCGAAGATTGCGATCACCGAAGGCGGGTTCCCGAGCTGGGAGCTCAATACGACCAAGGTGACACCGAACGGGGCGGCCGATCTGCCAGTGCCGGAGGCGGTTGCCTCGGCGACTGTCCCACCCGTCCAGGTGGCCAGCACCAAGATCGCAGACGGTGTCTGGCACGTCGCCGGCGGCTCGCATCACAGCGTCGTCGTCGAGTTCAAGGACTACGTTGCTGTCATCGAGGCTCCGCTCACCGAGGAGCGCTCACTCGCCGTGATCGGCGAGGCAAAGAAGCTCGTCCCGAACAAGCCGATCAAGTACCTGCTCACGACGCATCACCACTTCGACCACACGGGTGGGCTGCGAACCTACGCCGCGCAGGGCGCCACCATCGTCACCGCTGGTTCCAACGTCGCCTACTTCGAGAAGACGCTGACGGCGCCGGCGACAATCGTTCCGGATTCACAAGCAAAGAACCCGCAGAAACCGATCTTCCAGGCCGTCTCCGACAAATGGGTGCTCACAGACGGCAAGCAGACGATCGAGGTGTACCCGACCGAGGGTGACACGCACACGAAGGAGTACACACTGATCTATCTGCCGAAATCGAAGATCCTTGTCGAAGCCGACGCGTTCAGCCCTGGTCCGGCCGACGCGCCGCCCCCGCCGACACCGGCGCCGAACGCCGTCAAGTTGTATGACGAGGTTCAAAGGCTCAAGCTGAACGTGATCACGATCGCGCCGATTCACGGTCGAGGGCCGGTCCCGCTCGCCGAGCTCACGAAGGCTATCGGCAAGAAGGCTTGAGAAGAACAAGGCTGAGGGCCAAGGCTTATGCGCCGAAACCGCCTGAGTCCTGGCCCTGAGCCGTGCACCTCCGCGGACTCTCAGGCCACGCGATCCATGCCCTCCAACACGACTTCGCTCACCATCCCGAACACCACGTGTCCGCCCAAGCCCCGCGCGTGCGTCTGCCATGGGAATACGGTTGGACCCGGCGTCAATCCGAGGACAGGGTTCATCACTTCGTCTATCGCCACGAAAAAGCCCGCGCCAAAGGGCATACCCTTCAGGGCCGCTGTCGATGGGAACCGGCGCCGCGCGACTCCGTACGCCGCGCCCGCTGCGATGCCAAGCGCCCAGTGAATGGCGCTGCCGGCTTTCTTCTTCTCGTCATCAGAGAGTTCGACACCGCTCACCTCAGCCGCCTTTTCCGCAGCGACGACGTATGCACTCTTCCCATGGCGCGCCGCATTCTCTCGCTTGCGCACGGCTCGGCTTTCGTGTTCGTACATCCAGGTGGTGGTCTTGCCCATCACCCACGTGGCGGCCGCGCCGGCGAGCGCGCCCTTGACGAGGTCCGCCGCAACACTGTGCTTGTTGTATCGATTGGATTGCATCGTGATACTCCATCAACACGACGGCTGACGCCGACCCATAGCTCGCTTTCCGATTAGCGGTCCGCCAGATCCCCCACCATTACTCCGAGCGCAATTTCTCCTTCGTGAGTCTGAAACCCCCGCGTCATCGCAACCTGAATTCGGCGCTGCGTCTCGGGGTCGCGCGCGCGCTCCAGGAAGAGATCCGAATCGCGACGGAAGTCGTCGGTCGGCGCGAGCGAGATGGCAGTGACCCGATCCTTGACCACGGCGCGGCCGGCGGCCGGACACCTGGCGATCCGATGCGCGAGCGATCGGACGAATTCGCGAACTGCAGCGGCGGGCAGCGCTCGATTGATCCAGCCGTATCGCTCTGCCAACTCCGCATCGTAGTCATCCGCGCTCAGGATCACCTCGAGCGCACGCGCGCGGCCCATGAGACGCGTCAAGTGCTGAATACCGCCTGCGCCGGGGATCAGACCGAACCCTTGTTCCGGCTGGCTGAAGATCGCCGACTCTCGTGCGGCAAAGCGCATGTCGCACGCGAGCACGAACTCGCTGCCTGCGCCGCGCACGCGCCCCTCGATCTGTGCGATCGTCACGAGCCGACTGTTGCTCAGGTAGCGGAACAGCAGACCGAGTGACGCGTCGCCGGTCAGCTTCGCTGCCTGTTCCCGGTATTCGCTGATCCGCGTCACGTCGACGTGGGAGATGAAGTAGTCAGGGTCGGCGCTCGCGAACACGAGCACGTGGCACGCGTCGTCTGCCTCGGCTCGCTGGATCAGTGAGACCAGATCGCGGATCAGTTCGGTCCCGAGAAGGTTCATAGGCGGGGCCGCAATATCCGCAAACCACACGGCCCCTTCCTGATGCACCGTCAGTGTTTCGAACGTCATGGCATCACCTTCACTTCGAAACAGGATTGATCGACTCAACGACTGCGCTGGTCGTCACGACGGCACTGGCGTAGTTTGGAATGTTGATATCAAGTGCGGCTTGCATCGCTTCCTCGGAATAGTCCGCGGTCGCGTCCTTGACCATCGTGACGTCGTAGCCAAGTTCCGCCGCGAAGCGTATCGTCGCCTCGACACAGGTGTGTGCGATCAACCCGATGACGATCAGTCTCTGGATGCCGTGCCGCTTGAGCAGGAGGTCCAGGTCCGTGTTGGCGAAGCCGCTCGAGCACCAATATTCGCGGGCCACGACATCGCCCGGCTGCGGAACGAATTCGCGGCGAATCTCGCCGCCCCACGTGCCGTGCTCGAAGGTCTTCCGCGACCACGCAGCTTTCTGAACGGGCGCAATGTACTTCCAGGTTTCGTAATCCCCGGGGCGGTATCGACGATGAAGCGCATAGAAGACGCGAAGCCTGGCGTTCCGCGCCGCCGCGAGGACCGCCATCATGTGCGGAATGCAGTCGTTGGCTTCGGCGACACCCTTCAGGCGGTCCCACAGTTTGCCGCCCTCCGAAATGAAATCGTTATAGGGATCGATCACGAGAAGCGCGGTGATGTTCGGGTCGTAGCCCGTTGTGTTCATGATCGGTCCGCCATATCTGACTGCGACCCACCTGAGCCTCGCTCACCGCTTCGGGTACTCCGTGAACACGTAGTCCCTCGCCTTCACCGTCGTATGGCATGCAAGCCCGCACTTGGCGTCGTTCCCCTGCGGCGGCGTGCCAGCTGTGGTGCCCGGGGTGAACGTATCGGACTTCGCGTCGTAATCGAACACGCCCCATCCCCACCCGCCGCTG
>DATFRP010000064.1:0-12501 GCA_035263125.1 Vicinamibacterales bacterium | reverse complement strand
GCGCCGAGCACGGTCGCCCCTAACGACGAATCGCCGAACAGATCGCGGGCGACGCGCTGCACGTCATCAGTCGTTACGCGCTCGACGCCCGCGAGCGTGTCGTCGAGCCCGAACTGGCGGTCGAAGTAGATCTCTTGACGCGCCAGCAGGGAACTGCGGCTGGAGGTGCTCTCCAGATTCAGCATCAGGCTGCCCTTCAAGTGGTCCTTCGCGCGTCGAAGCTCCGACTCGGGGAGTGCTTCCTCTTTGAGCCGGCGGAGCTCGGCAATCACGACGTCAATCAGCTCGCCGACGGCGTCGTTGGCGCATCCCGCGTAGATGGTCATCGAACCGGCATCGCGATACGCGCTCAGCCCGCTGAAGACGGAGTAGGCCAGACCGCGCTTTTCACGGACGTTCTGAAACAGACGCGAGCTCATCGAACCGCCAAGCACCGTGTTCAGCGCGTAGCTGACATACCGATCCGAGTGATCCTGCTGATAGCCGTTGGTACCCAGGCACACGTGGCTTTGTTCGAGCTCTTTATTGCGAACCAGCGTGTGAGGAATCACACGCGGCGGCTCGTCGGTGACAGGGCGCGTCGAGGCCGGCAGACCCTCAAAGGCCCGCATCACCAGATCGCGGACGCGCTCGTGCTCGATGTTCCCGACGGCCGCGACGATCAGATTGGGCGCCGCGTAGGTGTCGACGAAGTAGTCACGAAGCGCAGCCTGCGTGAAGCTCTCGACGGTCTCCTTGGTCCCGAGAATCGGACGCCCCAGTGCGTGCCCGCGCCAGAAGCTCTCGGTAAACAGCTCGTGGACGAGATCGTCGGGTGTGTCCTCGACCATCTTGATTTCTTCGAGGACCACCTTCTTCTCGCGGGCGATGTCTTCTTCACTGAAGGCCGGGCGAATGACGATGTCGGCCAGCAGGTCGACGGCCAGCGACACGTGCTCGTCGAGCACCTTGAAGTAGTAGCTTGCGTACTCCTTGGCCGTGAACGCGTCCATCTGCCCGCCGATGGAATCGACGGTCTGCGCGATGTCCTCGGCACTGCGCGTGGCCGTCCCCTTGAACAGCATGTGCTCCACGAAGTGGGCAATGCCGCTCTGCGCCTCCGTCTCGTGACGGGACCCGCGCGCCAGCCACACGCCTATGCTCACCGAGCGCACGTGTGGCATGCGCTCCGTGAGGAGACGGAGACCGTTGGGAAGCACGTCGCGAACGATGGCTGGCTGAGACACTGAATGCGTTTTCGAGAGACGCCGCCGCGTGGACCGGCTCCTCATCAGAGCTCCCACATCAGCTGCAAACCCTTGACAGACAGGGAATTAGAAGAACAAACGGATCATAGCACGAAAGAGCCCGCGTTGATACATGCTGGTCGCCCTCGGCGGAGGCTTTCCTGCCCGGCCGAACGCGATCTGCTACAATCGACTGCTCGCATCCTCAAGAAAACGCGAGAGATAGCCTTGACTCCCAATCGCCACGATCTCGCTGAGCTTGAACCCGCCGAACTCGAGGCGCAACTCGAGAACGCGGGCTGCGAGCGCTTTCACGCCCGCCAGGTCTATCGCTGGATCCATAGAACCGCCATCACCGACTTTGGGCGGATGACGAATCTCTCGCGACCCCTCCGGGCGCAGCTCGACTCGACCTTCGTCATCAGCACCCCGCGCATCGTCAGCGACGAGACCTCGACCGACGGCACGCGCAAGCTCGCCCTGCAGCTCGGCGACGAGCGCCGCATCGAATCCGTGTTCATCCCCGACACGCCGTCGATGACGTTCTGCATCTCGACGCAGGTCGGGTGCGCCATGTCGTGCGGCTTTTGCCTGACCGGGAAGATGGGGCTCGTGCGCAATCTGACCGCCGGCGAAATCGTCGGTCAGGTTCGCGTCCTCGCCGAAGCGACCGGACTCCTGGACGCACCGTTCAACATCGTGCTGATGGGGATGGGCGAACCGCTCCACAACTACGACAACACGATGAAGGCCCTGCGCATGCTCCACAGCGAGCATGGCCTTGCCGTGTCGCCCCGCCGGGTGACGCTCTCGACGGTCGGGATCATTCCCGGTCTCGAGCGACTCGCCCGCGAACCGCTGATGCCCAACCTCGCCGTGTCGATCCACGCGACGACGGACGAGCAGCGGACCGCGCTCGTCCCGCCGAATCGACGGTACCCCCTGGCCGACGTGCTCGAGGCGTGCAGACGCTTTCCGCTGAAGAAGCGAAGCCGGATCACGTTCGAGTACGTCATGCTCGAGGACGTGAACGATACGCCGGAAGATGCGAGACGACTGGTCAAGCTGCTGGCTGGCATCAAGGCGAAGGTGAATCTGATTCCGCTCAACCCGGCACCCGGCATTCCGTATTCACGGCCTTCCGACGAGCGCGTCAATCGATTCGCGCAGTTCCTTGCCGATCGACACATCACGGTCTCGGTGCGAAAGAGCCGCGGCCAGGACATCCGGGCCGCATGCGGACAGCTGATTGTCGAAGGCGGCATCAAGAAAACGGCCGCTCAGCAGATGGCGTTGTTGATGGGATGACGCGGGCGATCTTTTGAACCCGCGCGAAGACGTTCAATCGATCACTGCCGATACCCACGTATTTCTCGCCTGCGGTTGAACCAGACCTACTTTGATGTAGTTGTCGGTCACGGCCGACCGCCCATCGTCAACGGTCAAGGCGCGTCGTACGGTCCCGCGCTGCGTATCGCGAAAGCGAGCCACCATCTCGCGGCCGATCTCGCGGAGACGGGCGCCTCGCTCGCGAATGACGACGCCGTCCACTTTGCCGGTCATCTCGCTCGCCTCAGTGCCAGGACGGTCCGAGTACGGAAACACGTGAAGGTGAGACAGCGGAAGATCCGAAAGCATCTGTTCCGTCTCCGAGAACTCGTCGTCGGTCTCGCCTGGAAACCCGACAATGAGATCGGAGCCGATCGCTGCATACGGCATGGTCGCGTGAATGCGTTCGACGAGCTTGCGGTAGAAACTCGCGGTGTACGGACGACGCATGCGTGTCAGCACCGTATCGGCGGCGTGCTGCAGCGGCAGGTGGAAATGCGGCGCCAGTGTGTCGGCGCCGGCCACCATGTCGACGATGTCGTCGGTGCAATCCATTGGCTCGAGCGAACTGAGTCTGAAGAGGACGCCACCACCCCAGCTCGCGAGGCGATGCACGAGTGAACTCAGCGATGAGCCATCGCCCAGATCGCGACCGTACGATCCGAGATGCACGCCGGTAATCGCCACTTCCTTGTATCCCGCATCGACGGCCGCTCTGATGCGATCTATCACAACCGCAAGGGGCGTTGATCGACCGGCGCCCCGCGTCTGCGGAATGATGCAGTAGCTGCACGCCTCCTCGCATCCGGTCTGGACGCGCAGCGTCAGCGCCGTTCGACCGGCGATGCCCGGCCTGAGGACATGCCCGCACGGACCGTCGCCGCCGGCTTCGTCGTCGAGGAGGGCGACAAGATCGTCTTTGTCAGGGTTGGGGATCACGCGAACGACGTTCGGCAGCTCGCGAAGCTCGTCTGGACGACGAGTGGCGTAACACCCAGTTACCACCACGCGTACGTCTGGATTGCTCCTCGCGATGCGTCGAATCGTCTGACGCGCTCCTTGATCCGCGCTGGCAGTCACCGAACACGTGTTGACGATCACGAGGTCGGCCTGATCGGGTGGGGCATCGATTGCGCCGCGCGCTCGCAGCGCGCCTTCGATGACGAGCGAATCGGCCTGATTGACGCGACAGCCGAAGGTGATGACGGTGTACTTCATGAGGTCAGGCCCCGATCTGTTTCGTTCCGTGGTCTGCCTCCAACGCTTTCCGACCGATATCGTGCCGAAACTGCATACCGTCGAAATGGATATGCGAGGCCGCGTGATACGCCGTTTCGATCGCACGTTCGAATGTCGGACCTCGTCCGACGACGGTCAGGACGCGTCCTCCGTTCGTAACCAGTTCGGCATCTTGCTTTGATGTGCCGGCGTGAAAGACGAGCGCGCCTGGTACCAGAGCCGCTTCTTCGATCCCGCTGATCTTTCGTCCTGTTTCGGGCGCACCGGGATAACCGCCCGCCGCGAGCACGACGCCCACGTGCGGTTCCTGCCGAAATCGCGCGGGACGCGAGGGCAACGCGCCGGTCGCTGTCTCACCGAGCAGCCACGACAGATCTTCATCGAGCATCGGCAACACGACCTGGGCTTCGGGATCACCGAATCGCACATTGAACTCGACGACCTTGGGCCCATCGTCGGTGAGCATCAGCCCGACGTACAAGAACCCGCGATATGGGTGCCCTTCGTGCGTCATCCCGTCCAGAACCGGACGCACGATCTCGTCGCAGACACGACGATCGATTTCCGAGGTGATGAGAGGGCTCGGCGAAAACGCGCCCATCCCTCCGGTGTTCGGCCCCTGGTCGTTGTCGAAGATCCTCTTGTGATCCTGCGCCGATCCGAGTGTGACAAAGTCGGTCCCGTCGGCGAGCGCGAAGAACGAGGCTTCGTGACCTCTGAGGAACTCTTCCAGGACGACGCGATTGCCCGCATCGCCGAAGCGGCGATCGACCATCATCGATCGGATCGCTGCCTCGGCGCCTGTGCGATCGTCCGCGATGACCACACCCTTACCCTCCGCAAGACCATCCGCTTTGATCACCAGCGGATACCCGAACTGTCCGCGTTGAACCATCGCGAGCGCGTCTGAAGCGGAGTCACACACGCGAAAGGCCGCGGTCGGCACCCGATGCCGCGCCATGAAATTTTTCGCGAACACCTTGCTCGATTCGAGCGCCGCAGCCGCCTGAGTCGGGCCGACGATCGGTCGTCCGGCGGCTGAGAACACATCGACGATCCCCCGGCTGAGGGGAAACTCCGGACCAACGACGGTCACATCGATCTGTTCGGACTCTGCGATCTGCAGCAGTTGACGAGGATTCCCAAGGTCTGCCGGGGTGCACTGGGCGACGCTCGCTACACCAGGGTTTCCAGGGGCACAGACGACGCGTTCGACGTCGCGTTCTCGTGCAAGACGCCAGCAGAGAGCGTGCTCACGCGCGCCCTTCCCGATTACAAGAATCTTCATTGGGAGCAGGCTAACTGCCTGAAAGATAGCGATTTGTTGGGTTCGATGGCGCGTTGGCCAGCTGGTTCGGGGGTTCGCCAAACTCTGTGCAGACGAACCTTACGACACACGACTATTTCGTTGACCTTAGCGCCGTGTTACGCCTAGGATCCGCTCTTCCGTGTGATAGCCTAGCATATTCGGCACTTTTCGCATGGTCAGATAGATAGAGTCAGATAGGCAAGGGTCGGATAGTTAGGTCATCACAGGGAGCCACCGGGCCGGTGAGGGGGTGTTCAGGGCGTGGCAGAAGTCAAGATTCAAGAGGGCGAGTCGATCGAAAGCGCACTCCGCCGCTTCAAGCGCAAGGTTCAGCAGGAAGACATCATCAAAGACATTAAGAAGCATTCTTTCTACTTGAAGCCGGGTGACAAGCGCCGGGCCAAACAGGCACTGGCGCGCAAGCGGAACCGCAAGAAGCTCCGGAGGGAAACGGAGTAACACGCGGGTCGACGAGCACGAGGTGGCGACCGATGGAGTTCCAAGACAAGACCCTGAGGTGCGTAGACTGTGGGTCGGAGTTCATCTGGACGGCCGGTGAACAGCTGTTTTTCGCCGACAAGCAGTTCAAGAACGAGCCCAAACGCTGCAAGACGTGCAAGGCAAAGCGAGCGAATCGGGTCAGCTCAGGTCCGTCCCCCATGCGGGAACGGGTCGAGACGCAGACTCAATGCTCGGCGTGCGGAAAGGAAACGACAGTGCCGTTCCGACCCACGCAAGGTCGCCCGGTCTTCTGCAAGGAATGCTTCCAGCAACGGAAGTTTGCAGGAGCTGGTGGACTCTAGCCGGACCAGACGCAGGCACTCCTCGGCGCTACCGCGGCAGTGATTCCGGGCCAGACGCGAGTCTGGCCCGGCCTGTCTATGCTAGAATTCCGGCTTTTACGACGCTGAAAAATTAGAGGACCTCATGCAGATCGAGGAACGATCCGCCGGTGATGTGATCATTTTGGACCTGAAGGGCAAAATGACCCTGGGTGAAGGGGACGAGGCCCTGAAGGACAAGATCAACAGCCTCGTGCTGCAGGGCCACAAGAAGCTCGTACTGAATCTCGCCGATGTTCCGTACATCGACAGCGCCGGCCTCGGAGAGATTGTCCGCACGTTCACAACGGTGAGCCGGCAGGGGGGCAGCCTCAAGCTCCTGAGCCTCACGAAGCGGATCACCGATCTGCTGGCCATCACCAAACTGCTTACTGTGTTCGAAACGCACGACAACGAGGCCGATGCGATCCGGAGTTTCCAATCGTCGGCCAATGTCTAGACGCGCGTGACAGCCGCGCTGTGATGGCGCGCCCTTCCGGTTCGTCCACCGCACGATCCGACCACGCGGCGTCGTCGGCTGCTCTCGAAGAGCACGCCCAGCCTGGTTCGGCGCCCGGCCTCCTGCTCGCGTCGCTACGCCCCGAACAGTGGACGAAGAATCTGTTCGTGTTTGCGGGTGTCTTGTTCGGCGGCCACCTGTTCGATCTTCAGGCACTTGCGCGCGCCGTCGCAGCATTTGTCGTCTTCTGCGGGCTCTCCGGAGTCGTGTATCTGATCAACGATCTCGTCGATCGCGAGGCAGATCAGCGGCATCCGTTGAAACGGCGTCGGCCGATCGCGTCGGGACAGCTGTCCCCACGCCTGGCGCTCGCCGCGGCGGCGGTTCTCGGTGCCGGCGCGATGGGCGCGTCGTTCGTCTTGTCGCCGCTGTTTGCGGGTCTGGCCGCGGTGTATGTGGCACTGCTCGTGGCCTACTCGTTGCTCTTGAAACATCTCGTCATTATCGATGCCCTGACTATCGCCGCCGGATTCGTCCTTCGAGCGGCAGCTGGGGCCATTGCCGTGTCGGTGCCCATCAGCCATTGGCTGCTGGTGTGCACCACGCTGCTCGCGCTGTTTCTCGTCTTGAGCAAGCGACGGCATGAGCTGACGCTGCTGGCCGACGGCGCGACGACGCACCGGCCGATTCTCATCGAGTACAGCCCGTACCTCCTCGATCAAATGATTGCGGTCGTGACTGCTTCCACGCTCGTGGCGTACAGCGTCTACTCCACGAGTGCGGAAACATCCGAGCGATTGGGGACGACGCGTCTGGGCCTGACCATCCCGTTTGTGCTCTACGGGATCTTCCGCTATCTGTATCTGGTGCATCAGAAACGCGCCGGGGGCAGCCCCGCAGATCTCCTCTTGACGGATCGGCCCCTTCTCGCCTGTGTCGGCCTGTGGGCGCTGGCCGTGGCATTGATCCTGTACTCTCCGTTGGGACGGTAATGCCTGTCGTCATTGAATCACCGCTCGTCACCCCCACGGGCCGCCCGCCGCAGACGGCGCGCGTCGCGGTCGTCCGGACGCGCCCGGCAACTGTGCTGGCCGACTACGCGCGTGTGATGGATCTGGCTGGCTATCAGCACACGATCGGACGCGACGGCGACACGCTGATCAAGCTGAATCTGTCGTGGACGAAATACTTTCCCGCCTGCTCCTCTCAACCCTGGCAGGTCGATGGCGTACTGGGAAAAATGCTGGCCGATGGATACTCGCGCGAGCGGTTGATCCCGGTCGAAAACAAAACCGTCGTGACGAATCCACGCGAGGGATGCCGGAACAACCGGTGGGAGCCGGTCCTGACCAGACATCGCGTCGGATTCACCGCTTTGCCCGAAGTGGATTGGCACGTGTATCGGTTCAAAAGCCCGCTCCTCAAGCTGAATCACATTTTCCCGGATGGAATCCAGATTCCTGCTCTGTACCCGGGAAAACAGATCGTGCATCTGCCGACGGTGAAGACGCACGGGCACGCGGTGATGACCGGCTCGGTGAAGAATTCGTTCGGCGGCCTGCTGCGCGAAGTGCGTCACTACGCGCACAAGTACATGCACGAGGTGCTGGTCGATCTGCTCTACATGCAGCGTGAGCTGCATCCGGGCGTCTTCACGGTGATGGACGGCACGGTCGCCGGCGACGGGGCGGGCCCCCGCACGATGATTCCCCGTGTGAAGAATCTCCTGCTCGCGGCCAGCGATTCGGTCGCGATCGACGCCATCGCCGCTCGTCTCATGGGTTTCGATCCGCTGTCGATTCCCTTTCTGCGAATGGCACATGAGCGCGGCCTCGGCATCGCCGATCCCCGTCAGATCGAGCTCGTCGGCGACGACGTCTCACAGGAGAATTTCGGGTTTTCGACGCGGCGGTCGCTCGTGATCTGGGGCGATCAGATGATCCGCAACGGTTTCCTGCGGCCACTCGAACGTCTGTTGCTGCATTCGCCGCTCATGGTGTGGGCGCCGATGGCCTCCAACGTCTACCACGATTGGATGTGGTATCCGACGGTCGGCCTGTCCCGGATTCGCGCGTTCAACCAGACGGAGTGGGGGCAGCTTTTTCGGAGGTATTGACTTGATGCTGAATGCACAATGCCCAATGCTGAATGCATGGCGGGCTGCGCATTCCCCTGGGCATTGAGCACTGAGCTTTGGGCATTGAGGCCCTCGAGCGCTGAGTAATGGCAGATCAGAACCCGCAGCATGGCCGCCGCCCCCACTTCCACCGGGGACGACGTGGGCCCGATAGACGCGGCAACGACAGGCGCAACCCGCCGCCGCAGGATCAGCAGCAGCCGACGCGCGACCACGTCGACGTCGAGCAGATCATGAGAGAGATCCGCTCGCGCATCTCGCAGCGCCACGGCATCGATCTCACCACGCAGCAGATTCAGGAACTGGCAGCGCGTCGGCTCGAGGCGATTCTCGATCCCCGCACAGTCAAGCCGTCGCTGCTGGAGCAGCTGAGACGGAGCGCAAGCTCACCGATCGAGCCGCGTCCGGTCGACGCGTCGCTGTCATATGCGTTCGAAGCCACGACGCTCTATGAATCACCGAATGGTTTCGTGCGATTCATGCGACGGCTGCTTCAACCGCTGCTGAAGCTTTTCTTCAACCCGAACCCGCTGATCCAGGCCATGAACACGCAGGCCCGCATCAACGAGGCCGCGCTGGCGCGCGAGGCCGAGCGCGATCGTCGTCAGATGGAATGGAATGCGTTGCACTATGACATCCTGCAACGCCTGGTGACAGAGGTCTCGCGCACCAGCCTCGAGGGGCAGGGCCTGTCGATGCGAGTGGAATCGCTCGCCGCGAAAGTCGACTTCAACGAGCGTCGCGTACGTGGTGTCGAGAACACGCTGCATCAGGCCCGACCGGCGCCGCGCCAAACCGAAACCGCATTCACTCAACCGCCGGCAGCGCCCCCGCGTGAAGGCGGCATGGTTGCCGCAGAGGCACCCTCGACCGAACCCGGTCGAGAATCACCTCGGGAAGGCGGCACTCCGGAAGGCGGACGACGACGGCGGCGGCGGCGCCGCGGACGGCGTCCGCAACTGGGCGCGCCGTTCGAAGGAAGCGCGCAGCCACCACAGGGCGTGGTCGATCAGATTGCGGGTCCGCCGTCTGCGGACGACGTCGTCGACAGCGAGCCGGACATCGACGAAGAAGACGAGGAATCGACGGCTGCAGAAGCGGCGCCCGAGGAGCCGACCTTGGAGTCGGCACCTCCGTCGGCCGACGTCGAGTCGACCGTCCCGGGCAGGACAACTCCTGAACCCGCGTTCGCATTCGATCCGTTCGCGCCTGATCCAACACCAGCGCCGGTTCATGTACCGTCGAACCCTGAGAACGGCTCGCCCGAGCCTTCTGTCGCTCCCGCTGTTCCAGATCAGGCTGAGTCGACGGAACCTCGTGATCCGTCGGATTCGGGCCAGTGATGGTGTCGTCCGGCTGAAGCCGGACACTACGAATGAAGATCGCAATCGTCGTGCAGCGCTATGGCGCAGACATCAACGGCGGCGCCGAGTTGCACGCGCGCTACGTTGCCGAGCGTCTCGCCCCGCACGCCGATGTACGCGTCCTCACGACCTGCGCGCGCGACTACATCAGCTGGCGGAATGAATGGCCGGCGGGGCTCGACACCGTCGATGGCATCCCGGTGGAGCGCTTTCCCGTCGCGCGCGAGCGAGACCTCGTGGACTTCCGAGATCGGTCGGCGCTGGTCTTCAAGCATGCGCACTCGCTGCACGACGAGCTCCGCTGGCTCGAGAGCCAGGGACCGTACAGCCCGTCACTCATCGCTCGATTGGCACGGGCGGCGGCGGAATGTGATTTTATCGTGCTCTTCAGCATCCGGTACCATCACGCGTATCAGGGAGCACGCATCGCTCCACACAAGGCGGTGCTCGTTCCCACCGCCGAACGCGAAGCCTCGCTGGGACTCTCGATGTTTCCGCCGGTGTTCCGCGGCGTACGCGCCATCATGTACAACTCGTACGAGGAGCAGGCGCTCGTCAATACGCTGTCGTCGAATGCACACGTCCCTGGCGTGGTTGTCGGCATCGGATCCGAGATCCCCGATCGTGTCTTCCCGCAGCGCGTGCGCGCCGCCTACGACTTGCGCAACCCGTTCATCGTGTACGTCGGGCGCATCGATGCGAACAAGGGCTGCGCCGATCTCTTTCGGAATTTCCTGGACTACGTCGATCGAAGCGGCAGCGCGCTCGACCTCGTGCTCATCGGCACCGCGGTGCTTCCGATCCCCTCGCACCCCCGCATCCGCCACCTCGGTTTCGTGAGCGACCAGGACAAGTTCGACGTCATCGCCGCCTCCGAACTCCTCGTGATGCCCTCCCCCTACGAGAGCCTGTCGATGGTGGCGCTCGAGGCATGGGCCCTCGGCAAGCCTGTGCTCGCCTCGGCGAGATGCGACGTGCTGGTCGGCCAGTGCTTGCGCAGCAACGCCGGACTCTATTACAACGATGCTGCTGAATTCAGTGCGGCGCTCGACACGCTGCTGTCCGATTCGAAAACGTCCTCGGCGCTCGGCCGTCATGGCCGCACGTACTACGAGCAGCACTATTCCTGGCCGGTGATCGAGCAGAAGTACCTCGAGATGTTCGATCGACTTCGCCGCTCGCCGGCGGCATCCGTGATGGAACCGCTGCCGGGATGGCTGGCACGCCGTCGCCGGACCGCTGCTGCGGCAGAAGTCGTCGTCAACCGCTTGCCTGCGGGACCTGCGGTCGCATCGCGATCGCCTCGTGCGCCAGAGCCGGCCGCTCGAACGACTGTGGAGACACCGTGAAGTTTGCGTTCATCGCGCCCCGCTATGGCGCCGACATCTCGTCGGGACCCGATCACGCGTGCCGCCTGCTCGCCGAGCAGGTGTCGACACGTCACGATGTCGACGTGCTGACGACATGCGCGCGCGATACCCGGTCGTGGAAGAACGACTACGCGGAAGGTGCGGATCGTGTGCGCGGAGCGCTCGTGCGTCGCTTTGCGCTGGCGCAGATCCCCGACCGTTCCGGCCTGGCCGCGCTGTCCAGACGACTCCAGGTCGATCCACCGGCGCGGGCCGACGAACTCGAATGGATCCGGTTGCAGGGTCCTTCGTCACCCGGACTGGTCGACTATCTGAAACGCCAGCACCGCTCGTATGACGTTCTGGTGTTCTTCGGCCTGTGGAATTCGTTGACGGTGCATGGGGTCGAGATCGCACCCGATCGCGCGGTTGTCTTCCCTTACCTGTCTCTTCGACCCGAATTGCGTTTCGGGCTGTATCGTCAGGTATTGCAATCGGCCCGGGGTCTGGGGTTTTTCGCCGACGTCGAACGACGGCTCGTGCGCTCGTTCGTCGGCTTCACCCCGCAGCACGAGGAAGTTGTCGGCATCGGCATCGATCCGCCGCCGATGCAGTCGTACCCGCGTCACCAGCAGGATCCTGCTGACGTCATCGTCGACGAGAGCGAGGTTGCGGGTGACGGTCCGCTTCCGGATCCAGACGACTATCTGACACAACGCGGCGTCCCGTTTCGGCGACGGCATCGCCTGTATGGAAGCTTCGCGCTGTACGGAGGGCGCGTGGAGACGGACAACGGCTGCGAAGAAATGCTCGAATACTTCGACACCTACGCCGCCTCGGACGCCGAAGCCATGCTGGTGCTCATGGGCGTGAAGATGATGAAGGTGCCGGAGGAACCGTACCTCAAGCTGGCAGGCGTGCTTCCCGAACGCGAGCGGATGGTCGCCTACGAAGCCGCCACCCTGACGATCGCACCGTCCGCCGATGACCTGCTGGCGCAGCCGCTACTGGAGAGCCTGGCTGTCGGCACTCCGGTCCTCGCGAGCGCCAGAAATCGGGCGGCGGTCGATCACTGCCGACGCGCAGGCGCGGGACTCTACTACGCGAACCGCGAGGAGTTCGTCGCGGCGCTCACGCAGTTGAACACCAACGCACGTCTCAGAGAACGGCTTGGAGAAAGCGGCCGCGCGTACATCCGCCAGCATCACCGATGGGACGGCGTGCTGGGACGGTTCGAGCGTCTGATCTCGCGGGTGCGCGCTCGCTA
>DATFRP010000063.1:0-4586 GCA_035263125.1 Vicinamibacterales bacterium | reverse complement strand
GGCGGCCAGACGTTCCTCGCACAGGGTGCCGAGTTTGGCCCGGCGCTCGATAACGCGGGTATTACGGGCACGATCCAGCTCGTGAATGACGGCACCGCCACGACGAGTGATGGCTGCGAAGCGAGCACGACGTCACTGACGGGCGCAATCGCGCTGGTCGATCGCGGCAACTGCACCTTCACGGTGAAGATCAAGAACGCCCAGAATGCCGGGGCCGTGGCCGTGATCGTGGCCAACAATTCCGGCGAGTCGATTTTCCTGATGGGAGGAGCGGACGCGTCGATCACGATCCCGTCGGTGTTCATCGCACAGAGCAGCGGGACCACCATCAAAGCCATGCTGCCGACCTCAGGGGTCGTGCGTCTGTCGAATCCGCCGCCGCTCTCGCGCGACGGCGATATCGACTCCGACGTTGTATTCCATGAGTATTGCCACGGCCTCACATGGAGAATGATCGGCAAGATGAACGGCCCGCTCGCGGGAGCGATCGGTGAGGGCATGAGCGACGTCTGCGCGCTCCTGATGAACAGCACCGTGGCTGGCGCAGACGTCGTCGGCGAGTACGCGTTCAGCGATCCACTTGGGATCCGCCGGTTCCCGTATGCCGGCTATCCGCTGACCTACGGCGACGTGACCGGTGCCGAAGTACACGATGACGGCGAGGTCTACGGCGCCATCGGCTGGCGCCTCCTCGAGTTGTTTGGCGAGAGTCGCAAGGACGTGCTCTTCGACTACATCGTCGATGGCATGAACTTCACGCCGCCTCAACCAACATACGAGCAGATGCGTGACGGGATTCTGGCGGCGGTCCGAGCGGCGCCCGACGACGCGGACGACGAGTGCCGCGTGTGGCGGGCGTTCGCGAAGTTCGGTGTCGGTGTTGGCGCGGCTGGAGCTGTTCGCGGCAAGGTGGTCACGATTCACGAGTCGTTCGAGCTGCCGGTCGGCTGCACACCGTAGCCACAGCGCAGACCCGCGTGTGAAGTGTCAGACCCGCCTTGAAGCGCGAGGGCTGGGACTCAGGTCCCGGTCCTCGCGATGACTGTCGGCCCACCAGCCCCACGCGATTAAGACGGCGGCGCCGATGAGCGCGGAGATGTAGAGCAAGGGCAGCGAGGGTGGAACGCTGCCAATCGACGCGATATAGACGACGACGAGAAAGATCGCGAGCGAGATGAATCCCCATCGTCCGATGGCATCTTTCGCGCGCGTCGCTCGCGCGTAGACCCACAGTCCGGCCGCGTAGAGCACCAGTTCGACCGCGAGAGTCGCCGCGACCGAATGCCAGAGGCCGAGGCCAACCTTCACGCTGCCCGGATAGAGCGGCATGTCGGGCCGGTGTGTCACCACATCGAGCACCCAATGACTGACGACGAGCGCCGCGATCACGAAGAATGCACGCGTTCCAGGCACGAACGCGCGATAGATGAACCCAAGAGCCGCGCCCCAGATGATGAGGAACAGCAGCGAATGCGAGTACGGGTAGTAGATGAAATCGAAGTTCAGGAATGGTGATGAGGCGGAAGCGTCGACGCGGACATGCTCGAGGCCGAGCGCGAGGAAGACCGGCCACAGGATGTCGGCCAGCTGCGCGGCAACGAACAGCATCGCGAGCGACACGCGCGGAACGACGCGCTTGGCGGCGAATCCGAGCGCGAAATGTCCGATGAACATGGTTCGATGGTCCGGCTAAAGCCGGACACGACGCACTAAATGCCGGCCCACCAGGAGTAGCCCCACTCGGGGTTCGCGCCGCCGAGGCCTTTGCCAAAGCGCGTGATCGAATCGGTCACCGTCATGCGCGCGAGGTACTTGATGCTCTTGTAGCCAAGCTGCCGGGCCACGCGTAGCCGCAGTGGGGCACCGTGCTCGAGTGGCAGATCCGATCCGTTCATGCCGTAGGCGAGAAACGTCTGCGGGTGCAGCGCGTCGGCCATGTCGATGCTCTCCCAGAAGTCGTCGAACGGAAAGAAGACGACGTGGCGTGCGCGCGGATCGACCCCGATCAGATCGAGGACATGCGACAACCGGACGCCCGTCCATTCCGCAATGAACGACCAGCCCTCCTCGCACGCCTGATGCGTGATCTGCGTGTGCGACGGGTAGCCTCGCAGGTCCGCGAGCGAGAACGTACGCGGGCGGGCGACGAGACCGTCCACCGTCAGCCGCCAGTCACGGAACTCGTTGTCGAGGACCCGCAGATACGCGCCCGTTTCAGGTGGTGGACCGTTGACCGGAATCACCTTCGAGATATCGCTCCTCGTGAATTCACGAGCGAGCGACAGGTCGCCGGCGACGAGCCGCTGTGCCGCGTATGTCAGCGTTTCGCCGACGCCGAAAAGCCCATGATGATCGGGCGGAATGAGGCCGTTGCGACCGGCCAGGTGAAGCGCCGCACCGACGCCTGACGCTCCGACCGCCGCGGAGAGTCCAGTCGCGATCAGCGTGCGTCTCGACATCGTCCGTGTCATGAGCCCTCCGCGATGTGCGAGCGACCGCCAAGAATCATCGAACGTACCCGTGTCGTGAATCCCGTGAGGCTCACCATCAGGATATGCGCGAGCAGAAAGAGCACGACCGCGGCGGCCGCGAAGAAGTGAATGGTGCGTGCCGACTGCTGGCCACCGAACATGCCGACGAGCCACGGGCTCCCCGATGCAAGCATCGGGGAAAAGGCGAGCCCCGACAACAGCACGACAGGGCCGACCAGGAACACGACGCTCGCGTAGGTGAGCCGTTGAAGGGCGTTGTAGGAATCGCGCGACCCCAGCTCGGACACCCGCAGCCGCAGGTGATCCCCAATCACACGACGAAGATTCGCCGACCTCAGATCGCTTCGCGAGGGAACGATGTCCCTGGAGAAATGCCGGGTGGCCAGTCCAGAGACGAGGTAGAGCGCGCCGCTCGCGACCGAGACCCAGGCGGCGAGAAAGTGGAGATACCGCCCCCAGCCTGAGTGCCCGAACACGAAGGGGATGGGAAGGTCGATGAGCGAAGGTCCGCCCACAGCGCCGGTTTCACCCCAGTAGAGACGAGGGTGCGCGAGCAGAATGGCGATGCCGCTGACGATGAGCGCGGTGGTGCCGAGTGCGTTGAGCCAGTGCGTGATGCGGACGACGAGCCCGTGACGTGGCATTACTGCCCGAACTGTCGCAGATGGTGATCGCAGTGGCCGTATCCCCACAACATCCATTCATCGCGCGTCATCAGGCCGAAGATCGGATGTCGAACGCAGCGTGTGTCCGGTCGCACGAAGCGGCGAACGAGCTCGATGGTCTTCGTGCGATCGCGTTCGAACTCGATCGGCTTGGTGCCCCCGCGCTTCGGGTCGACTTCAGGGCGCGTCGGCGTGCCCTCCGGCCACGGCAGCGGCGTATGGATCGCGATGAACTTGACGACGTGTCGGGAGAACCAGGTGTCGACAGTGGACGCCGGGCGATCGCCCATGACGGCAAGAAACGAATCGGAGAGGTGGCAGAGCATCTCGTGCGGCGTCATGGTGCCCCATTGACGCACGCTGTCGGTCTGCACCCGTCCGAGACGGGTAATCACGTCGTCGATATTGGCTGATACGTTGAGCGAACGATGCGGTCGCATGCTCGGAGTGCGCGACGTGGACGTGTCAGGGTGCCGGTGGGCGGCGCCAGAATGCGCGACTGCTGAAATACACCGCTCGCCAGATCACCAGGCTGATCACGATGAGCACAACCCAAGGAGAAGTCATGGAGCTCCTCTCAAGCGAATTGTAGCGCCCGGCGTGCTACCCCACGCCACTATCGCTGCACCCGACCCGAGGCGTCGCCACGCGCGAGGTGATCGACCTCCGCCACGCTCACCCGATTGAAGTCCCCAGGGATGGTGTGTTTCAACGCGCTGGCGGCGACGGCGAAGCGCAGCGCATCCTCCGCCGTGCGCCCAGTGACGAGCGCATAAATCAACCCCGCTGCGAAGCTGTCTCCGCCACCGATGCGATCGATGACGCGGAGGTCGTAACGCTGACTGACGATCGTCCGACCGGCATCCGCGTCCCACAGCATCGCGCTCCACCCGTTGTCGCTGGCAGAGAAACTCTCGCGCAGCGTGACCGCCACACGTCGAGGACCGAACTCGCGCGTCACTCGCTCGACCGCATCATGGAATCCGTCAGACGCGAGGCGGGTTGCGCTCACATCCGTTCCGGCGACATGGATGCCGAGCGTCGATTGCAGGTCCTCTTCGTTGGCGATCACGACGTCGACCTGGCGCATCAACGGGCCCACGACACGCTGTGCGTCCGCCTCGGTCCACAGCTTGCGTCGGAAATTGAGATCGAAGCTGACACGTGCGCCCGCCGACCGCGCCGCCTCGATCGCGCGCCGCGTCGACTCCGCAGCGTTCGGGCCGAGCGCCGGCGTGATGCCGCTGACGTGAAGCCAGGCGGCCCCCGTCATGATGTCGTTCCACTTGAGCGCATCCGGCTTCATCTCGGAGATGGACGAGTGCGCGCGGTCGTAGATCACCGTTGATGGCCGTTGGCTGGCCCCAGTCTCCGCGAAGTAGATGCCGACGCGCGCGCCGCTCCGGACGATGTGATCCGTGCGCACGCC
>DATFRP010000062.1:0-24566 GCA_035263125.1 Vicinamibacterales bacterium | reverse complement strand
TCACCGAACGGTTACCAGGACGCCTGCAACACGAGCACAATCCAGCCTGCGCGCGACGTCACGCGCAACCGTTGCATGCCCAGATGACGGTAGGCCTGCTCGACATCCCGTTCAATGGCAGCAGGAATTCCCGAGAGCACCAGATGTCCGTGATGTCCGACGCGCCGCACGAGCGACGACGCCATCTCGATCAGCGGGGCGGCAAGCACATTTGCGAGCACGAGCGGCCAGATGCCCGTCACCGTTTCGGGTCCGCCGTGCGCCAACTGCAAGCGGTCGTCGAGTGCGTTGAGGCGCGCGTTCTCGGCGGCGACTCGCAGCGCGTCGTCATCGATATCGATGCCCAGCGCGTGCGGGACTCCCATGGTCAGCGCACCGAGCGCAAGCACGCCCGATCCCGTTCCGACGTCGAGCACGGCATGCGGAACCACGATTTGTAGTGTCTCCTGCACCGCCTCGATGCAGAGCGCCGTCGTCGGGTGCAGACCCGTGCCGAACGCCGCGGCATCGATCAACCTGAGGGCGTCGGGCTCTGCTCCCTCGTCAGCCGGCACGATCCGAAGGCGCCCGATGCGGATAGGATGTGGTCTCAGAACCCACACCGAGCCGCCGTCGCGCGGCTGGGCGGGGGAGACCGACACATCATCGACACCGAGTGCGCGCGAGATGTCTTGGGGCGCGATCGTGTCCGGCATCACGGCGGCTATGCCGCCGTACAGAAACTCGGCGTCCAGCGCGCCGAGCTCGACGAGCCGATCGAACGCATCAGCCCCGACGCTGCGAAGGTCTACCCGGTACGGCACGCTCCAGCGTACCGTGTCAGCACGTTGAGCGTTCCCTAAGATTCGAACCCCGGCAAGTCGCAGGTAGCGGTAAACTCTTACGGACCAGGGCGGGCGCTGCGGTATACACCCGCCGACGGAGAGCACAAATGAGACGTCTCATTCTTGGAGCGGTGACAGCGCTGGCTGGCACTGCGATCTTCGCGACGATCGGTGTGTCGGGGCAGGGCCGCGTCGATTCGGCCGGTGTCATCACGACGGATGGCGGCGTGCCTTCGCTGGGAAGCTTCAAGGTGCCGAAGACGCCGTGGGGCGAACCCGACCTTCAGGGTACTTACAACGCCAACGACCTGCAGGGCATCCAGATGCAGCGCGCGCAGACCGTCGGAACGCGCTACCGGCTCAACGACCAGGAGTACCAGCAGCGCGTCACGCAGCGCGATGAGAACGTGAAGAACGACAACAGCGATGAGTTCACGCTCGAGCGCGCCGAAGAGTTCGAGGCGAGGTTCGGCACCGTCGGTGGCGCGGTGTCGCCACCGCCGCACTGGCTCGAGCGCGCGAAGACCGTCAGCCGCGTGTCGTCCTATGTCATCGATCCACCCGATGGGCGCATCCCGGCGCTGACGTCCGCCGCACAGGCCGCGGCACAGCAGCGGCAGCAGGCGCAGGCCGCTCGTCGCCGGCAGTTGAACGGCATCGAAGCAGAGTGGACGACGGATCGCAGCAACTACGACCGCTGCATCAGCACCGGTGTGCTGCAGTCGATCACGCCGAAGATTTACAACTCGGGCAGCCGCATCGTGCAGGGGCCCGGCTGGCTGGCGTTTCAGAACGAGATGATCCACGAGACGCGCGTCATCCCGACTGATGGCCGTAAGCAAGTGGGCGCAGGCGTCAACAACTGGATGGGAACGTCGGTGGGCCACTGGGAAGGTGATGTGCTCGTCGTCGAGACGCGCAACATCAAGCCCGAATCGGTGGTCAACGGTCAGCCGTTGTCGGACGAGGGCGTGTTGACGGAATACTTCACGCTCGCCGACGCCAACACACTCGACTACCGCATGACAGTGAACGACCCCAAGGTCTATATGGCGAAATGGACGCTGCGGCTGCCGATTCCTCGTGACACGAACTACGGGTACTACGAGTACGGCTGCCACGAGGGGAATTACGCGATGGCCAACCTGCTCTCCGGTTCGCGCGCGGAAGAGAAGCGGCGCGCGGAAGCGGTGGCGCGTGGCGAGAAGATTCCCGAGTACGTCGAGCCGCAGCGTGGTCGCGGCGCCGGACGCGGCGGCGCGGGCGCAGGCGCAGGCGCTCCTGCTGGCCGTGGCGCTGGTCGCGGTGAGAACTAGCGCGCGTTTCAGATCGGTGTAGCGCGCTTCTTGGTGCTTGGTTCTTGGTCCGTCCTGTGGTCCAAGGTCCACGAAGCGGGCCGGTGCCACGTTCGCAGAAAGGCAGCGGATCCGCGCTCACGAGACTCTCGTGGACCAGGGACCAGGGACCAAGGACGGACCACGGACCAGGGACGGACAAAGCACCAAGTCCCAAGGACGAAGGACGGCAGTTACACGGAAACGAAAACTGCTTTGCCACCATCGACGCGTCAACGTCCCTCGTCCGCGGGCAGTTCGAACCAGAAGGTGCTGCCGGCCGGCACACCCGCATCCACCCCGATCGTCCCGCTCTGTGCTTCGATAGCGAGCTTGCAGAACGCAAGACCCAGTCCGACCGACTGGTGACCCCGTTCGTGTCGATTCTCGAGGGTCCCGAACTTCTCGAAGATCTTTGCTCTCGCCTCCAGCGGAACGCCGCGGCCCTGGTCGTGCACCTCGACTCGCACGCGGCCGTCTCGTCTGGTGATCGAGATGCGCATCCGGCTGCCGGCGGGTGTGTGCGTGAGGCCGTTGCCCACCAGATTCTCCAGTACACGACGAACCAGTTTTCGGTCGCATTGCACGCACACCGGTCCCACGCTCTCGATCTCGATCGGCCGATCGACGTCAATCGGCCTCAGCGCCGACCGCACCTCGTGGGCGATCTGCGTCAAATCACATACCGCTCGCTCGATCGGCATCCGGCCTTCCTCGAGGCGGCTCACGTCCAGCAGCTCGTTCGTCATGCGAGTGAGTACCTGGACCAGTTCGACTGACGCGTCGAGATCGTGACGGCTGTCGTCGCCGAGCGACGCAACCGGACCTTTCAACAGATTGAGGTTGATGTGCAAGGCGGTCAGCGGCGACCGCATGTCGTGCACGATCATGTGCACGAGATCGTCGCGCAGCTGCTCGAGGGCGCGAAGACGCGTGTAGCTGTCGGCCAGCGCCTTCTGGGCACGTGTGAGCGCAACATGCGTCCGCACGCGTGCGAGCACCTCCTCGAATTGAAACGGCTTGGTCACGTAATCGACGCCGCCGATCTCGAAAGCCCGGACCTTGGCTGTCGCATCGGTCAACGCGGTGAGGAAGATCACGGGTACATGCGTCGCGCGTTCTGTCGCCTTGAGCCGCCGGCACACCTCGAAGCCGTCCATCTCCGGCATCGTGATGTCCAGCAGGATCAAATCCGGTGGATCGTGCTCCACGGCTTGAAGCGCCTGACGCCCGCTCGTGACCGCGCGCACGTCGTATCCGTGTTCGCCGAGCAACGCCGATAGCAGGCGGAGGTTCTCGACCGTGTCGTCGACCACGAGCACATTGGTACCGGGTGTCGCGGCCTGACTCATTCCACCCGGCCTCCGATGCAGCGAGCGACAGGCGATGATGGCGATCGCCGCGCGTCACACCTCATCGTGCGATCCCGACTGCAGGGCCGACACGAGCAGGTCGTACTGAAAGTCTCTGGCCAGGGCTCGAATCTCGGCGGACGCAGCTTCCGAGTGCTGGCGTGCCTGTTCGGCGAGAGATTCGAGGCGCGTGGCGCGCCCCTCGATCGCCGCCTTGCGCAATTGCTCGATCAACCCTGGAGGAAGGCCGCTCAATCTGACGGAAAGCGTAGAGCGCTTGTCGACGTCGAGACGTGCGTGCACCGTCGGCTGCGACGTCGACGGCCCATAGAGGAATCGGACGCCCAAACGATCGCCGATCGTGGCGAGCAGTTCGCCTTCCGTGTACGGCTTCCGCACGAAGGCATCCGCGCCCGCTGCCAGCGCTTCGCTCTCGCTGTCAGCGAGGCCGCTCGCGGTCACAGCGACGATCACAGCCCTCGATCCACGCGTACGCAGCTGCCGGATTGCGTCCAGTCCACCTATGCCTGGCATCCGCAAGTCCATGAGCACCAGATCGGGATGCCACTCGTCATGCACCGCGATCGACTCTTCGCCGCTTGGCGCCGAGCGCGTGACGAACCCCAATCGCGACAGCAGTTCATCGAGCAGATCGCGATTGGTCGGCACATCGTCGACAATCAGCACTTTGCGCGCAGGTTGATGCGGGGCCAGTCTGCTCGGAACCGCGTGCCCCGCACGTCCCGGTTGCTCGACGGCGGCGGTGCCTGCTTCGAACGAGAACGTGAAGACGCTTCCTTGCCCCGGTGTGCTCTCGACGACCAGGTCGCCATTCATCAGGCGAGCGAAATTCCGGCTGATGGCCAGGCCCAGTCCCGTGCCGCCGCTGCGCATCCTCGAGTCCGCCTGTTCGAAGGCGTCGAAGATCTTCGTGAGGTGGATCGGCTCGATCCCCCGCCCCGTGTCTTCGACTCTGATCGCGACAGCGTATCGGTCGTGCGCCAGCGGGCGAGCTGAAGTCCGAACCGCGATCCGCCCATGGGTGGTGAACTTGACGGCGTTGCTCAGCAGGTTGATGACGACCTGGCGAACCTTGCCGGCATCGCCCGTCAGCGCGCGAGGCACCTGCTCATCATGTCCGAACGTGAGCGCGAGGCCCTTTTTCCCGGTCAGATCCCGGAACATCCACTGCACGTCGTTCAGCAGGCTGCGCAAGTCGAACGGCTCGAGCGCGAGCCTCGCGCGGCCGGCCTCGATCTTCGACATCTCGAGCACATCGTTGATGAGCGTCAGCAGATGATTGCCGCTGGAGTGGATGATGTCGATCTTCTGCTTCTGAGCGTCGTTCAAGTTCAGATCGCGCCCGAGCAGCTGGGCGTAGCCGAGGATCGCGTTCATCGGGGTACGGATCTCATGGGACATGTTGGCGAGGAACGCGCTCTTCGCCCGGTTGGCGCTCTCGGCCGCGTCCTTGGCGGCGCGCAGCTCCGTGGTGCGGCTGGCCACGAGCGCCTCGAGATGCTCCTGATGCTCGCGCAATACGCGAACCAGCTGCTCGCGTTCACGCTCCGCGTCGACCAGGTCGGTGACATCGCGGTTGACGCCGACCATGCGCACGGCCTGGCCGTCGGCGTTGCGGATCGTTTGCGCGATACCCCGAATGGTGCGGACGCTGCCATCGGGGCGGCGAATCCTGAAGTCCGATCGGTACTCCCGCTCGCCACGTAACGCGGCCTCGATGTCAGCGTTCGCGCGCGCCACATCGTCCGGCACGAGAAGCCTGGACCACGCCTCGTAGGCGCCGGAGAAGTCTTCCCTGTTCACGCCGTACAGCCGGTAGTTCGATTCGTCCCAGACCAGACGGTCCTGCTCGACGTCCCAGTCCCAGATGCCGAGCCCCGCCCCATCGATGGCGAGCTGCAGCCGGTCTTCGCTTATGCGCAGGCGGCTCTCGCTCTCCTCGAGCTCGCGCTCCCGATGCTTTCGCGTCTCGACTTCGCTGACCAGATCATCGAACGACGTCTTGAGCCGCGAGGCCATGTCGTTGAACGATTTCGCCAGGCCGCCCAGTTCTTCGAGTTTGCTGTCCGGTACTCGCGCGCCGAGATCGCCGCGGGCCATGTTCTGCGTCACACGCGCAATGCGGCGGAGGGGTGCGGTCACCATCGACGCGAGCCACGCAGCCAGCATGAGCGAGAGCACCAGCGCCAGCGCGAACACCATGGCGGTACGGCTTCCGCCGATGCGCACACCGGCCAGATAGAACGCTTCGGGCATCGCGGCGATCAGAGTCCACTCGTGCGTTCGGGCGCGATCACGATAGGGCGCCGCTAGCGCCAGCCACGAGTCGCGCGCCGGCGGCTTCGCCGTCACGTGGTCGAACGTGAACTCGATTGCGTCCGAAAGTCTGGACGGAGTGGTGTGCGCAGCGAGGCCCGCCACGGCGCTTTGCACCACCGGGTCGCCGTCGGGAGCCGACGAGGCGATCGTCGCGCCTGTGCTGTCGAGGATGATGATGCGCCCGTCCGCGGCCACCGACTCACTGCGCACCAGCGCGCTCATCGCCGACCGGCGCTCGACGTCAGATGCCCCGCTCGAGCCTGCGAGGTAGTCGTCCAGCCGCAGGCCGATGTTCGCCAACGTTTCCTGGTGAAGCTTGGTCGCAAGCCGTCCCGCGTCATCATCCGCGTTCACGAGCGCGACGATCCCGGTGGCGCCGACCATCACCAGCATCAACGCGATGAAAGGCGTGAAGACGAAGATCCGGATCGGCAAGCCCTCTGCCATCGCACCTGCGTCCCCGGAGGATGGACCGCGGCCGGACTCCCAGGCCCATTCGGGACTCCCGCTCGCGCGCTCTCGCACGTGCCCCGGGATCTCCGCCCAGAACCATCCAAGCCGTCGGGCAAGCGGCAAGGCGACCAGAAACGCTCCCGGTGCGATGACCCAGGTGACGGCCAACGTGAAGAACAACGCCGACGAGATGTTCCGGTAGGAGATGGCGGACGAGAATTGACCCGAGCAGATGAATCCCCACATCACCGGGTCGAACGTCATGATCAACACGACGAACACGCCGTAGCGTCCCCAGGTGCGCGCACGGCGGAAGTCCGGATTCCGGCCGATGAGCTGATAGGCCATCCAGACGAACGCGGTCCAGAAGAAATAGCCCTCGGCCCAGCTCAGAACGAACTCCGGGGGAACGCCTTCGATGAGATCCGACAGCATGTACGCCGGCGGAACGACCAGCAACGCGGGATAGCCGAAGAGCACGATCGCCAGCAGTACGACGAGATCTTTCAACGACTCGAACGTCTGTGCTCCTGGTACGAGCACGATGAACGAGCCGAGGTAGCCGGTAGCAATGATGAGGACGAATGTCAGCGGCAGACTCAGGAACGCCCGTGAATCCCAGGTTTGTCGCTCACGGCCGAATCCCCACTGCTCACCGATGCGGAACGTGTACCCGCCAAAGGCGCAGATCGCGAGCAGGAGGCCGACGAGATAACTGAACCGGCCCCACACCTCGAGCAGCGGAAGCGGTGTGCTGTCGACGATCGCTTCGAGCCAGCCAATCGCGTGGGTCATGAACGCATCAAAGCCGACAGTGCTGCGATGCCTTACACCGGGCCATACGTCGAATGGTATTCGATGAGGATAGGAACGCAAGCACCGACGAGATCGCTCGAGCTCGCCCCCGACCGGTGCCGCGGTCAGGTCTTGTCGTTCGCGGCGCGGGCTCGACTGTGTTGTTCGAGAAGCGTAGTCACGACCGATTCGAGCTGACTGAGGTCAAACGGCTTGCGCAGGAGCACAGTGTGTTCGCCCAGTTCGCTCACGCGTTCTGAAATCGACTCATCGTGAAGGCCGGTCATGATGACGATCGACGTTCCGGACACCGCAGTACGCGTCGCGAGCATCGCCTGCTCGCCGGTCATCCACGGCATCGCGATATCTGTTATGACGAGGTCGAAGGGCCCCTTGCCGGCCAGGTGGTAGAGAAGCTCGGCGCCGTTGGCAGCTCGAGTGACCTCGGCGCCCAAGCGCGAGAGTGCGCTGGCGACGGCACGTAACAGGTGGAGATCGTCATCCGCCACCAGGATGCGCGCGCCGGACAACGTCACTGTTGCCGCCGCAAGGAACACCCCACGTCCACACACGCGCCTTCGAACACCATAAGTCTCGGGGCGAGCCTGCACTCTTGTGATCCGCGGTGGCACCGACGCCAGCCAGCGCGATCCGTTCGGCTCGATCACCGGGGGGACGGGGTGAATTCCAGCAATTGTGTCGCACTGAATCGATCCGCATCAAGCCCCGCCCTGGACGAGCGTGATCACGTCGCCCGCGCGGACCGTACCCAGTTCAACCACTGACGCGTAGAAACCGCTCAAACCCCATCGCGGCGATTCGTGGTCGCCGGCCTGCACGCGCGCATCGTACATCGCGGACTGGATGCCGCGGCCGTACACATCGAGCGTCGCGCAAGGCATGCGGATCTGCGTCAACTCAATTGCGGCGCTGCCGATCCGCAAGCGCATTCCAAGACGCAGCGCGGATCGATCGAGATCGTGAGTCGTGATGTTCTCGCCCAGGGCGCCGGGGAAGAGCGGAAAGCCCTGCGCGACGAGCTCGTCGATCCCTTCGGCGGTGACGAGCAGAATGGCCTTGCGTCGGCCGCCGTGGAAGGGATACCGCCATGCATCGCCGGCGATGCCGCTCTCTGTCATCTCCCCCGACGGGACCGCGCGCTTCGGTACGCCGCCCTGTGAGACGCTGACCTGCAGCACCGTACCTGTCACGCGCCCGCGTCCTGCTGAATGAGTCCGACGATGTTGCCTTCGGTGTCGACGAAATACGCGACGGTACCCACCGTGGGGATATGGAACTTCGGCGCAGCGATGCGGCCGCCGTTGGCCTCGATGGCACGAATGGTCTCGTCGATGTCGGCCACCGCGATCGTGCATTCGAAACCAACCATCTTCTGTCCGGGGACGAGCTCGCGACGTTCCTGCAGCCCACCGACAGCCTTCCGATCGTTGTCGGTGTCGATCAGATAGAAGCCGGGCGGTCCCCATGGTTCGAAGCTCCAACTGAACACCGATTCGTAAAACTTCCGGGCGCGAGGAACCTGGTCAGCGTTGATTGCGAAGAACGAGATGTTGTTTGGCATGGGCCGACTCTACGAGAGAACGATCGGCGGCGTCTTGCGCTAGATTGACAATGAATGTCGCCAAACCGTCAATCTGCGGGTGTGCAGCGGCGTCGGCTCACCGCCGAGCAGGAGCCATTTCTGGTCGCACGTGCGTTGAGCACCACGTACAGCAACGGATATGTGATTCATCCGCACACGCACGCGTCGCATCAGCTGCTGTTTGCGTCGAGCGGCGCGATGACGGTCACCGGCGATCGCACGTCGTGGATGATCCCGCCCGGACGCGCGGTGTTGATCCCGGCGGGCATACCGCATTCGATCCGGATGTGGGGCGAAGTGGCGATGCGATCGTTGTACTTTCCGGTCGGCGCGCCGGCGCCGGCGTTCGAGGCGAGCCCGTGCCGCGTGATCTCCGTGAGTCCTCTGCTGCGCGAGTTGATCTTGCGTGTCGCCGAGATGGCCGCGCTCGATTCCCGCGTCGCGGTCGAGGCCCGGTTGATGAGCGTCCTGATGGACGAACTCGACGCGGCGCAGATCGAGCCGCTCGTGCTGCCGCTCCCCGCGGATGCGCGAGCGCGGATGGCTGCAGATGACGTGATGAAGAATCCGGCAGATGGAGCGACGGCGGAATCGCTGGCGCGTCGATGTGGATTGAGCACGCGGACGCTCGAACGCCTGTTCCACGCCGAGACCGGCATGCGATTCGGACTGTGGCGACAGAAGGTGAGGCTGCTCGAATCGGTGCGCGTGCTGGTTGGAGGCGGGTCGGTGACGGATGCGGCGCTCGAGTCCGGCTACTCGAGCGTCAGCGCATACATCGCAGCGTTCAAGCAGACCTTCGGGTGCACACCTGGCGCGATGCTGATGGATGCGGGGCAATGGGGTCGGGAGTCATTACGCGATTCGTAATGACTCCCGACCCCATTTCGGATTTACTTCGCCGGCTTCTCTGTGCCGGGTGCCGGCTTTTGCGTCCCCGCCGCCGGCGCCGCGATGCCGGCGTAGACTGCGTTCCGGATCGGCTTGAGCGTTTTCAGGTACGCGAAGATGGCTTTGAGATCGTCGTCGGTCATGTTCTGGTAGACGTCGGACGGCATCGGCGGCATCACTGGCGTTCCATTGGGTTTCTTGCCGGTGCGCATCGTCGCGATGAAGCTCGCCTCCGTGTACCGGGTCCCGAGCCCGGTCGTAGCATCCGGCGTCAGGTTCGCGGCGATGCTCGAGCCCCACGGTCCGGTCCATGCCGTGAGATCCGGTGACGCGTGCACTTCATCCTTGGTCGGCGTCGGCAGCGAGGTCGTCGCCGGCCGTCCCGACAACGCGCGGTCGAGATCGGGCGTCATCCCTTTGATTTTCGGCGAGTGACAGTCGTGGCACCCGGTGATGCGTACCAGGTAGCGGCCGCGTTCCACGACCGCGTTGTTCTGGGGCTGCTGTGCGCTCGACCCTTGCGCAGAAGCGAAGAAAATCACCACGGCACCGACGACAGTTGCCGCGCATGGTACGAGGTATCGATGCGTTGGAATCTGCTGATTCATGTGAAAGTCTCCACTGCGCGTTCTACGTTGTGGCCACTGGGACGCACCTTGGCCAGCAGAATATACGCTATCCGGCGGAGTCGCGTTTCACCGCTCAGATCCCCCACCAGGTTCGTCTTACACTCGAACACAAAGGGACGGTCATGAAAGCAGCTGGGCTGACCAAGGCGGGTGAAACGTTTCTGGCCGCGCGCGACCTCCTGCTTCGGCATCGACTGGATCATGAGGCTGCGGTGCGGGAGTTCCGCTGGCCGGCTTTCGACGAATTCAATTGGGCACTCGACTACTTCGATGCGGTCGCGGCCGGCAACGATTCACCCGCGCTGCACATCGTCGATGAGAACGGGACCGAGCGGGTGCGGTCGTTTGCCGAGATGTCTGTGCGCTCGAACCAGCTCGCGAATTTTCTGCGCGAGCGCGGGGTGCGCCGTGGCGACTGCATCCTGCTCATGCTCGGCAACGAGGTCGCGCTGTGGGAAACGCTGCTGGCGGCGATGAAGCTCGGTGCCGTCGTCAGTCCGGCGAGCAGCCTGTTGACGCCGGCCGATCTGCAGGACCGTGTGAGTCGCGGCAACGTCTGCCATGTGATCACGAGCTCCGTGCTGGCGCAGAAGTTCGATGGGGTGAAGGGCGCGTTCACCAGGATTGCAGTCGGTCGGAACATTCCGGGCTGGACGTGGTACGGCCTCAGCGAATCATCATCGGACGCGTTCGAGCCCGAAGGCGCAACGCGCGCAACCGATCCGCTGCTCCTGTATTTCACGTCGGGGACGACCGCCCAGCCGAAGATGGTCCTTCATACGCACCAAAGCTATCCAGTGGGACATCTGTCGACGCTGTTCTTCACCGGGCTGCAGCCTGGCGATCGTCACTGGAACATCAGCTCACCGGGATGGGCGAAGCACGCGTGGAGCAGCTTCTTCACGCCTTGGAACGCCGAAGCCACGGTGTTCATCTACAACTACGATCGATTTCAGGCGAAGCAGGTGCTGGACGCGCTCGTCCGTCACCGGGTGACGACGATCTGCGCGCCGCCGACTGTGTGGCGCATGCTCGTGCAGGAGCCGCTCAGCGACTATCGCGTCTCGATCCGCGAGGCGATGAGCGCAGGCGAGCCACTGAATCCGGAAGTGATCGAGCAGGTGCAGCGGGCGTGGAGCGTCACCATCCGCGACGGCTACGGTCAGACGGAAACGACCGCGCTCGTCGGCAACCCTCCCGGACAGGCGCTCAAGCCCGGTTCGATGGGACGACCGCTCGTGGGCTGTCCGATCGTGCTGCTGGATGACGACGACAAACCTGCGGACGAAGGCGAAGTCTGCATCGAACTGACCGGGAGTCCGGTGAATCTGACGGCCGGCTATCACGGGGACGAGGGGCGTACGGCCGGAGCGATGCGTGGCGGCTACTACCGCACCGGCGATGTCGCGGTGCGCGACGCCGACGGGTACTTGACGTTCGTCGGGCGCGCAGACGATGTGTTCAAAGCGTCGGACTATCGCATCAGTCCATTCGAGCTCGAGAGCGTATTGATCGAGCACCCAGCCATTGTCGAAGCAGCGGTGATTCCGAGCCCTGATCCGATGCGTCACACCGTGCCCAAGGCAGTAGTCACCGTCGCCGCCGGCTACGAGCCGTCGCGCGAGCTTGCCCGCGAGATCTTCTCCTTCGCGCGACATGCGCTCGCGCCGTACAAGCGGATCCGTCGTCTCGAGTTTGCGCAACTGCCCAAAACCGTGTCCGGTAAGATCCGCCGCGTGGAGCTGCGTGGCATCGAGGACGAGCGCCGTGCCCACGGCGAGCGTGGTCCGCTCGAGTTCTTCGAGGACGACTAGCGCGCATTTCCCAGTGCAGCGCGCGTTCTTGGTGTCGATTGGGCCAACCGCCGTTCGACGTAACAGTAGAGAATCGAAGGAGGCCTATGAACAAGTTGCTTTGGGCTCTGCAAGCGCTGCTCGCGCTGGTGTTCCTCGCGCACGGCGTGCTCCTGCTGGTGCCGCCCCCTGACATCGCGGCGCAGATGAACGCGGCGCTGCCAAGAGGGTTCTGGCTCTTTCTGGGCGTGGCGGAAATCCTGGCCGCAGTAGGGCTCACGCTCCCGGGGCTGACTCGAGTTCTGCCAGCGCTGGTTACGTGGGCGGCCGGCGGGATCATGGTGGTCATGGTGTCCGCCACGGTCTGGCACATCGCGCGTGGCGAGATCAGCTCAGCGGCGATTACCCTGGTGCTGCTCGCGATGGCGACGTATGTGGCGTACATGCGGCACCGCGTTGCGCCGATTCAGCCACGTCGTGAGGTTCAGGCGATCAGGTAGTCGTTCGCCTGACGATGAGAAGGTCGCGTCACTGCGCGATGAGGAGCCAGTATTGACGGAGCGTCCATCGGAGTCCGTCGAGGCTCGCTGCGGAATTCCTGACGCCGTTGCGCACGGCTTGTGGCACGAGTGCCAACACGCCGAGCAGGCGCACGCGTGTGTCCACTTGCTGTTGCGCCAGTTCAGCGATCCTGCGTGCGAAGCCACGAGGCGGGTCCCACGCAGGTTCGCGCCGCAGTGCGTCCTCGAGGTCTTCAATACGCATCCGTGATCTCGTCCTTCAACATCCGCTTCGCGCGGAACACCAGAGTCTTGACCGCGCCCACCGTCACGCCGAGCATACCGGCAATCGCAGGGTAATCCAAACCGTCGATGGCCGCGTACAGCAGCGGAAGGCGGTACTTGTCCGGCAATCGCGCCAGCGCTTCGCGCACGAGCCGGATGTGCTCGTCGCGCTCGAACACTGCATCAGGATTGGCCATGGGCGGCGCATGGAGCTGCTCGATCCCCGCGACCGCCTCGTCGTCTGGTGACACCGCGAACTCTTCCTGCTGCCATCGACCTGTCTTGCGAAGATGGTCGATCGCCACACGGTGGGCGATCGTGTAAATCCACGTGGACAGCTTGGCGCGGCGATCGAACGAGTTGAGCGCGTGAAAGACGCGAAGGAACGTATCCTGCGCCAGATCCTCCACCAATCTGTGGTCGCCGGTCGCTCGCCAGATCACTGTGCCGACCATGCGGGCGTGCGCGTCGACGAGCCTGGCGCAGGCGTCCTCATCGCCAGTCAGGCAGGCTTCAATCAGGCGACGCTCATCCTCCACCACGCAGGGCGTCCATGATCCGATGAGACGGCCGCCGGCTCAATCGGTTTCACAGGGAACCGTGTAACCCGAGGCCCCGGCGCCCGTCTCATGGAACAGGAGGGCACAATGCAGTGGAGTGAATTGCTGGCTGCCGGCGGCGTCCTCGTGTTCTTCATCATCGTGGCCGGGATAATCTGCGGGACGGTATGGCGTGTAAGAAAACTCGAACACGAGGAGCGCCGGCTGATGATCGAGAAGGGGATGACGCCACCGGCACGGTGCTCGGGAGGCTGGCCGCAGGTCAGGCAGCAGCAAATCAAGGCTCGATTCGAAGAGCGTCGGCTGATGATCGAAAAGGGGATGGTTCCGCCCGATCAGCCGGGGGATGGAGAGCGGTGGCAGCGCGATGACTTCCTGCGACGGGGCGCCATCACATTCTTCCTGGGCATCGGTCTCGGCATCGCGTACTACCTGCTCCCCGAGACGGCCGAATTCCGTCCGCTCATGTCGTTCCTGGGTCCTCTCCTCGCGATGTTCGGCGCCGGCTGCGTGACGTACTACTGGCTCAGCGCGAAGGGATCGGCAGCAGACGCGGCGAAATGAATGCGAGGGAGCCTATCCGCGGTATCCTCTCGTTGAGGAGTGTGTTGATGACGCGTGCGAGACTTCTGACAGCGATCGTCGTGGTGGGCCTTGCCGTTGCCGGTGTCACGGCGCAACAGCGCGGTGGCGGACGGGGACCTGGGATTCCGCCGACTGGCACGATCGAAAAGGTCAAGGACAACCTGTTCAAGATAGGCGGCGCCGGCGGAAATACGACGGTGTTCATCACGGCCGAGGGCGTCGTCCTCGTCGACACCAAGCTGGCGAACAACGGTGAGGCCATCCTGAAGCAGGTGCAGACCGTCACCGACAAGCCGGTGTCGATGATCATCAACACGCACGTGCACCCGGATCACAACGGCAGTAACGACTACTTCAAAGCCGCAAGACCGACAGTCCAAGTCGTCGCGCATGCGAACACCAGTAAATGGGTCGCTGCCAACCCACGGTCCAATCCCGCGATGACGCCCGACCGCACGTTCACCGACAAGACGACGCTGGGGAAGGGCAAGGACCGGATCGACCTCTACTACTTTGGCGCCGGCCACACCAACGGCGACGCCTTCGTGGTGTTCCCGTCGGTGCGGGCGATGTGCATCGGCGACCTCATGGCGTGGAACATGGCGCCGCTCATCGACCCTGCGACCGGCGGCAGCGTGATCGCGTTGCCGGACACACTCGAAAAGGCGCAGAAGGGGATCAAGAACGTCGATCTGGTGATCGAGGGACACGGAAACGTGAATACGTGGCAGGGCTTCGGCGCCTACACTGAGTTCAATCGCGCGCTGCTGACGGTGGCGAAGGCGGCGTTGGAGAAGAAAGAGACGCCCGAGCAGGCGCTGGCCGAGCTCGGGAAGAACCCGAAGTTCGCCGTGTTCCTGAAGGAAGAGCTGTTGAAGGATCTCGAGTACGGCGGCACGCCGAAGTCGCGCGCGCTGATCAACCTGAACGTCGCCTTTCAGGAGCTGAAGGGCGAGCCCGTGACCACGAATTTTGGTCCTCGAGGTGCGGCTCCGCCACCCGCGCCAGGCCCTGGGCCTGCCCCGGCACCACCGCCACCAGGCAAATAGTCACCGCAGAACATCTGGTTGCCAGAGAGATTGAATGATGACTGGCAGCATCGCTTTGCTGTTTGCCACCCTGATCGGTGTGTTCATCACTCCGGACGGCATCGTCGTCGGAACCGATACAGCGATCAGCGACCTTTCCGGTCAAGTCGCGAGCCAGCAGAAGTACTGCGTGACCGGGCCTCACTCGGTCGCAACGATGCAGGGGACGTATCTGCTGCGGGATGCGGTCACGAAGGCGACGACCGAGCTCTATGACCGCTTCCGCGATCTGTGCGCCGAGATGGACGCCACACCGTCGCCCCGGCGGCTGCGGGAGCAGGCCGAATACATCGCCACCATGCTGAAGGCGGATCTGGTGGCCTTCCTCGAGCGAGTGCCTGCCGAGGAAGTCGTTCAAACCTATTCGCCCAGCCGCGTGATCGCCAGGATCGCCGTGACCGGTTACGGCGAGAAAGGTCCGGAAAGCGTGGTCGTCGCACTCGGCATCGCCACCGACCGCGCCACGAATCGATGGGAAGCGCAGGTGAGCAGCCTCTCACGCCTGACGTTTACCGAGTGCGGCGTGAGATTCCACGGTCAGGAGTCGGTGGTCGCCGCGCTGCGGACCGACACCGGTGTCCGCATTCCGCCTGCCGAACTGCGCCAACCCGATGTGGCCAAGCTCACGGCGCTGCTGAAGGGGGGCTGCTCCGATGTGTCGATTCGAACCGCTCAAGCGATGTTCATACAGGCCGTGCGGCTCACGATGTCTTTGGGCGCCGGCTTCGGTATACCCAAAGGAGCCGTCGGTATGCCCATCGACGTCGCCGTAATCCGGCGCGACGGCCCCGTGGACGTGACACACATTGAATCGTGGTAGACGCGCATGTCGTGTGTCAGACACTAGCGGCGCGCTGACCTGCCGGTGCGCGTCAGCCGCGCTGACGATTCTGCTCGTTGCCGCGACTACTGCTGCAGGTCAGTCGACGGCGCCGCGTTTCGAGAATATCTCGATCAAGCGGAACATCTCGTCGTCGGAATTCTCCGACGCATCCGAGCATCCGAAAGGGATCACGTTCATCAATGTCACGGTTCGAGAGCTGTTGCTCTACGCGTTCGAGCTGCAGGAGTTTCGGCTCGTCGACGCGCCATCGTGGACGAGCCGTGAGCAGTTCGATGTGATTGCCAGAAGCGAGGGGTCGCTGAATGACGCGCAGCGGCGCCAACGTACGCGGACGCTCCTCATCGATCGATTCGCGTTGCGCGCGCGTACTGAACGTCGCGAACGGCCGATCTATGAGCTGACGGTTGCCCGCTCCGACAGAGCGCTGGGGCCGGGTCTACGGCGAAGGCAAGATGGCTGCGAACGCAATGATCGTGCGCCGGCGCCGCAAGCGTGCGGTCGTGGCATCGCTCCTGTCGACGCGGGACTCATCCGGATGTTCGGCGTCACCATGGACTGGCTCGCAGCACACCCGCTCTCGGCGGCGGCAGGCACACTGGTCGTCGATCGGACGCAACTGGATGGCTGGTATGACGTCGACCTGCGCTACCGGCCGGATGCTAGCCACGGAGATCACAGAGATTTAGCCACGGAGATCACGGAGATCACAGAGATTTAGCCACGGAGATCACGAAGATCACGAAGAAGAGCCACGAGCCGCGACAACAGGATCACATTGCCGGTATCGTTCTTCTCTGTTCCTTACCTTTGTGATCTTCGTGTTCTCCGTGGCCCAAATCTCCGTGCCCTCCGTGGCCATGGCAGCGCTCGTCGCTAGTTGGGGCTCGGCCGCTCCACGTGATCAACCACGTAGTACGTGATTGGTCCTCGCGCAGGCTCGAGGCGCAAGCCTAATTGCTGGAGCACCGTGAAGATCGACGGACCGTTCGGCTCGGGTTGTGGCTCGTCGGAATCAGGTCGTGGAGGTGCTCCGGTGCTCCAGGGCGGCAGGTCGATGTCGAACCGACCCGAGATCCCTGTGCGATCGATAATCGGTCGCCCGACGAATCCCGAGAGCCCGTTGGCGAGATCCGCGAGCTCGGATCCATGAAGGTGGAATCCGTTTGCGGGACCGCCCCCTCTTATACCACATGGTCCCTTCCCGCTCTGATATTCCGCCAACGTTGTCGGCTCGCAGTCTCTTGCTGCAGGTGTGAGCCTGAGTCTGTTGTCATTCACGACCAGCGCGTAGATCGGAGTGTCGCGCGTCTCGACGTGAAGCGCGAGCTTGAAGCGCTCAGCGAGCAACGTCTTCAGCATCTCCCGAACGACCGGGACCTGCGCCTGCATCGTCCGTTGGATCGTCGAGCCCGGTGGGGGCAGCGCGCCACTGTCAGCTCGCGCATCGATGGCGTAGCGTTGGTTCACCACATCGGAGTTGCTCTCGACCCGCATGAACGGCACGTCGTAGGCGACCGCGATGAGAAAGAAGAGGGGCACCCGCGAGTGACGAACGACGCCACCCGGATAGATCAGAGGGCCATCAAAGCGCGTGCCCGCAGCGGCGGGCTTGATCGACGCGACGTCGAACCGGGGACGCTCGGCTTGCGCGCCGACGCGAGCGAGAGCGATCGAGAGCAGGGCCAACGCGATGGCGATGCCGGCAAACGCCGCGGAGCGCCGCGGCTCGTGACCAGTGATCCCCAGAAGCCGATGAACCCGATCACGCAGCGATCCACCTGCGCTGCTCATCGCCATCGCGGGCGCCTGCTGCCTTGCCATGGTCACCAGCGCCCGTGCGTAGGCGGTCGCGTCGCCGCAGACGCTGACCGCTTCATCGTCGCAACACAATTCCCGCTCGATTCGAAGCCGCTTCGACACCCACCACACTGCAGGGTGGTAGAAGAGCAGCGTCTCCGCAGCCATCTGGATCACGTTCACAAGGTAGTCGTGGCGGCGGATATGCGCGAGTTCGTGAGCCAGCACTGCGTCGAGCTGCGTCGTGGTCAGCCCCAGGATTGTTGCCGGTGGCAGCAGGATGAGTGGTCGCAGCCACCCGATTGCGCTCGCGCCGTCCGCGCGGTGTGACGTCGCGACTGTTACATCGCGACGGATGCCCATGCGCGTCGCCAGAATCGAGAGGCGCTCACGCAAGACATCGTCGACAGGCTGGGCGCTTCGCCGGAGTGCGCGGACTTCAAGACCACCGGCGAGGAGTCGAAGCGACAGGAGCGTCACTCCGAGCGACCAGATTGGCAGAATCCATGGCTGAATCGTCGTCAGGCTCGGCGCGGAGCTGCGCCATGAGATGACCGGGAAGACTGCACGGTCTTCAGGGCGCGCAAGGATTGAAGACGGTACCCGCGTGACCATCGCGACGTCATGGCCGTCGACGCTGTCGTAACGCCACGCCATCGTGACGATCGGCGCCGCCAGGAGCACAACCAGCGACGCGGCGCTCAGCGCATAGCGAACCCGGGCCGAGCGCCGCCCGGCGGTGCGCAGGGCCACGAGCAGAGCCAACGCGACGAGCGCCCCCTGCCACACGAAATCGACGAGCGCAGAGGTGAACGCAAGGCTGAAGGTGTTCATACGTCGCCTTTCTCGAAACGGTCCAGCAACGCCTCGAGTTCCTCGAGGTCTTTCGGCGACGGCTTCTTCGTCGACAGGGCATGCATGACGAGCGATTTCACGGAGCCGCCGTAGGCACGGTCGATGAAGTCGCGAAGCAGATGCTTCTGCGTCTGCTCCTGCTTGCGGCGAGGCTTGTAGCGCTGTGGCCGGACGCTGTCATCACGCTCGAGCAGACCCTTGTCGGTCATGATCTGCATCAGCTTCAGGACCGTCGTGTAGCCGGATGGCTTGGTGGCCTCGAGCGCGGACTGCACCGCACGGACCGATTGCGGGCCGCGTTCCCACAGCACGCGCAGGATAGCCAGCTCAGATTTGGTCGGACGCGGTGTGCTCGCCATCGTCGCCATCATTGACGAAATATTTCGTCACTGTCAACGAAAAACTTCGTCAAGCGGTCGCAAGGCTGGCCCGCGCCCTCGGGCCGAACCGCGGTAGCATTCGGCGCGGCGGGGTGGAGCCGACAGGCGTATCAATTCAGAGAGTGAGCTGCGACATGAGAAGCATGTGGCTGGTGATCGCTGTGTCGGCCGTGTCTACCGTCGGAGCTGCCCAGACGGCAGACGCCCCCGCCTTCGACGTAGCAACGATCAAGCCCAGCGATGGGTCCCGGCCCATGGCGCTGCAACGGGTTGGCAACCGCATCGTCACCAGCAACACGGCCTTGAGCTGGTTGATCAAATGGTCATTCGATCTCGATGACGACAGGCTCATTGGCAGCCCGAAGGGTGCCGATTCCGCGCGATTCGACGTAACTGGACAGGCTCCGGGCGGTGTGCCAGCACCTGGCCGGCTGCAGGCGATGATGCGAACCTTGCTGGCGGACCGGTTTCATCTCGCTGTTCACCATGAGACGAGACGCCTGACGGCCTATGCGCTTGTCAGAGATGGCGCGCCGAAGTTCAAGCTGTCGCCAGCTGCTGATCGCCCGGGTCCCGACCCGTTCAGCATGAGTGCGGCCGGCAAGCTCACCGGAAGGCAGGTCACGACGACGATGCTGGCGAAGGTACTTGCGAGTCAACTCACGCGATCCGTCGAGGACATGACGGGGCTCGACGGCGTGTTCGATTTCACGTTGGAGTGGGCGCCAGACAACGCTGGCGCACCAGCCGATGCCACCCGACCTTCGCTGTTCACCGCGATCCGCGAACAACTCGGACTACGGCTTGAACCCCGTCAACGCGATGTCGATGTCGTCGTCGTTGATCACGTCGACCTGGTTCCGACTCCGAACTGAACGCCCGCGAAGAGGTCGTGTGCCGGTGCCGTCGCGTTTCAACGTGTGTCATAGAGACGACGTCGAAGCAGTTCGTAGAGGACGACCCCCGCGGCGGTCGCGACGTTCAGCGATCGTTTCTGCCCGAGCATCGGAATGCGTATCACGGTCTCCACGTGCGACGTGAGATCCCCCGAGATCCCCTCCCGTTCGTGGCCGAAGACGAGGCACACCGGCCACGACAGTGTCCACTCGAACAGGTTCACGGCATCGGGTGACGTCTCCACCGCGACGATGTGATAGCCACCCGCTGACAGGTCACGCAGGGCAGTCGCCGCATCAGCCCGGTATTCCCAGGGAACCACTTCTTCGGCTCCGAGCGCCGTCTTCGCGATCGCGCGCCGCTGCCGTCCTCCTTGATCGGGCCGCGGTGTGATGCCGCACAAGACGACGCGCGCGACGTCGCAGGCGTCGGCGGTGCGAAAGATCGATCCGGTGTTGTAGAGACTTCGGATGTTGTCGAGGACAACGACGACGCGCTGTGATTCCACGCTCCGATCATCGGCGGAAAACGGGGTCGGGAGTCATTTCGAATCACGAAATGACTCCCGACCCCATGACGGTTCGTGGCGCATGGCGCCTGGTCATCGGGATGGGCGTGGCGGAAGATGCGGGGAATGATGCGGGATGCGGGGCACGAGGTCTTCACACCCAGCTACACAGGACTGGGTGAGCGGCAGCACCTCGCGTCGCGCGCGGTCAACCTCTCGCTCCACATCGAAGACGTCGTGAACGTGCTCGAGTTCGAGGACCTGCGCGACGTGGTCCTCATTGGGCATAGCTTTGGCGGTCTGGTTGCGACCGGCGTCGCCGACCGCGCGCGTAGCCGGGTGGCACGCATCATCTATGTGGACGCGTTCGTGCCGGAAGATGGCCAGTCGCTGATGGATTTGCTGACGCCTCGCGCGCGCGACGCGATGGGCGCCTCGAGTCGGGCAGGCGATAGCTGGCGCGTGCCGCCTCGCGAGATGCCAGCGGACGTGCGCGCCGCGAAGAGTGGTCGTACGCCGAGATCGACGCCAGCCACAATCCGCACATCACGGCCGCGCCGGAACTCTGTTCGTTGTTGCAGCAGCTCGCTTGATTGGCTCGTGCCCGCCGGGCCTGAAGGTCAGACCCGGCCTACACCAATTCAGCGAGTTGAGCCGGCGGCTTCTTTCTTCAGCGTGACCGGCGCTCCACCCTGGGCGCTGTTGAAAGTACCGACGATGGAATTGCCGTCCGCTGAGAGCTCGCCCGCAAACGTCCACGGCTGCGCATTCGGCAGCTCGAAGTTCATGCGTCGATCCTTCATCGTGAAGTCACGTAGCGGCTTGTTGATCGTCGGACTGACGCGGCCGCGGAACGTCTTGAGATTGGTGCCGATCAATTTGCCCTGCATCGTGCCATCGGGGTTCTTCGTGAACTCCAGGAACACGTCGTAATCGACGGTCGGGATGCGCGGCCGGCCGGCCCATTTCCCGGCGAGGGCGTTGGCGATGTCCGCAGACACCTGCACCGGCTTCTGCTCCGGTTCCGCTTTCGGATGCTCGCGCTCGAACTTATCCGTCGACGAATAGTTCTGCACGATCGTGTTGCCCTCGTGGCATCCGTACTCCCACCACTCGTACGTCGGATCGTTGCGCATCGGGTAGCGCACCGTGAAGGAGCCGGTGAGGATGACCGGATCTTCCGTCTTGATCTCGTAGAGCCACATGTCGTTGTTCAGGCGCGTGATCCGCTCCGTCGTCTTCAGCTTGTCGCTGACCGGGAAGCGGTTGCCTGCCGGTGAACCAACGACAGCGAGGTTGATGAGCGGCGGCCCTTCCTTGTAGTTGGTCGTCTCGACGACGAGTGTGTTGCCGTCCCATCGGCCCCGCGAATCTCCCATATAACCTTTGATCGCGGAGTTGAGCGCGGGCCGCCCGTCGGTGTAGATGACGCGGGTGTCGTGGATCATCTCGAGGTCGAACACGACGACACCCGGCGCCTGCCAGATCTTGAAGCCGCCGTTGTATCGATAGGGCATCATCGATGACGGCATCCCGCGCGAGCGGCAGTTGTCCCAGAAGTCGAAGTCGAGCGGACCCTCGTAGATCGGGTCCTCGGCAGGCAGCGCCCAGGAACTGCCCATGGCGAGCGCACGGCGCTTGCCTTCGGGGGTGAGCGCCGGCAGCAGCCCGTTCGGCGGATCGACGATCAATGTGGTCTGCCGCTGCGGCGTGGCGGGATCGGTGACGCCCGCGAGGAGCGCGCGGCCGAAATTGCCTTCCTTGATCAGCTGGCGGCCGAGGTCGCCGCGACCGGCTGCGGCAGTGACGCGCTGCTTGTATTCCTCTTCGGTCCACCATGCCTTGTTCATGTCGCACGGCGGGCCGCCGAACCGGTAGCTGTTCGCGCACCGCTCCAGCGGAACACCCGCGGCCTGCATCATGTTGAGCGTGGCCTGGATGTCCGGTTCACCCCATGGCGTCTTCGGGTGTGCCCAGCCGGCCGGAGTGGCAATGAAGTGGTTGGCCTCGCTCGCCGGGCCGAGAATCGACTGGCCGTGCGTGATCGTTACAAAAACTGTCGCTGCCGCCACGCAGAGCAGCGCACTGCGCATCGCCGGCATGATCCGCTGCATATTCACTCCTGTCGCGCCAGCAGCACATGGGCGCCGGCCGTAGACTCTACTAACGTACCACTCATCGACCCTTCAGGAGTAGAATCTCGTCATTCGCGAGAGGTCTTCATCGCTATCGAGGCGGGTTTCCACATATGAGAGGGCCGAAATGACCAGTCGGTTGATTACTGCACTGAGCACGGTTGTGGCCATCGTCGCGGTGTGCATCTACAGCGGCACACCGGTATCAGGTCAGGCACGCGCCACACCGCCGCCGCTCGTCATCACCGCGTTCGGCGGAAAAGCCGTCGATTACAAGGCGCCGCGCACACCATGGGGCGATCCCGATTTGCAGGGCGTGTGGTCGAGCGACGACATGGAGAACGTCGGGATGGCCGCGGGCGGGGGTCGAGGCGGCTTCGGACGCGGTGGCGCGCCGCAGGCAGCGGCACCGGCCGGACCTCCTCCGCTCTATCTGGACGACGCCGCGCTGGCCGCCCGAAAGACGCAGATCGACAACGCGGCGAAGCAGCGCGATACCAACGCCGACAGCAGCTTCCGATTCGACTACGCGCGCCGCGTGTTCCCGCAGACCCGTTTGATCGTGGATCCGCCGGACGGTCGTCTACCAGCCATCAAAGTGAACCAGCAGGAACGCCAGATGCCACGCGGCACCTACGGCCCGGGCCCGCTGAATTCATGGGAAGACTTCTCGCTGTATGAGCGCTGTATCACGCGCGGCATTGCGGGATCGATCCTTCGCGTCATCTACGGCAACGGCAATCGGATCGTCCAGGCGCCCGGCCTCGTTGCGTTCTCGACGGAGATGCTGCCCGACACGCGGATCTTCTACACTGACGGGCGTAAACACATCGGCTCGTCGATCCATCAGTATCTTGGCGACTCTCGCGCGCATTGGGAAGGCGAGGAACTGGTCGTCGAGACGACGAACCTGACCGACAAGACGGCGATCGGCGTCAATGGCAACGGCGTGCGTCACAGCGATCAGATGGTGATCACTGAACGCTTCCGCCGCGTCGCCGACAACATCATTCAGTACCAGGCGACCTACGATGACCCGGTGACGTACGAGAAGCCGTTCACCGTCTCGTTCCCGCTGACTCCGCTCGACGGTGGCGTGCTGCTGCCGTACGACTGCCATCCGGGCAACACCGCGATCTCGATGTCGCTGTCTGCCGAACGGGCCGAAGACCGAGCCGTCGCGGCGGATGCGGCGAAGGGCATCAATCGCCCGCGGCGCACCGTGCAGGATGACGGCGCAGGCGTCGGCGCGGCGCCGCCTGGTGGTGGACGAGGCGGCGGCCGTGGTCGCGGAGCCGGCCCGGGGCAGCCTCCAGCAGGAACGGCGACAGGCGAGAGGGATGTAGAGAGATAGAGCGCTCTGACGACAGTCGGTGCGATCCCGTTCGCATGTGGTGTCCGGCTTTAGCCGGACCTTCATGGTCGGTGCGATCCCGCTGACGAGAAGCGGTGCGATCCATCTGACGAATGTCGGTGCGATCGTTCTGGCGTCTGTCGGTGCGATCAAGGCTCGCGCTTGTCGGTGCGGCATCGTTGAGTTGACGCCGTTTTCTCCAGCGGGTGGCGGCGGGAGGGGCGTCCCCGCCCGCCGCGCAGCCGCCTTCTCTGTGGACAGGTTTTTGGTACGCGTGATCGTTCTTTTGGCGGCGAGGACGGGCGGGGAAACCCGCCGACAGGACCCGGGCAGAAGTCAACTCAACTCAGGCCGAAATCCTCCGATAGATCGCTAGCGACGTTTGGACGCCCTGCGGGAAACCGCGGGGTGTTTTCGTTTTGGCAGCGTTGCGCTCACGAAGCGATGAGCGCCGGCGACGAGGTCGCGCAGCGCGTCGGGATGAACCTTCGACAGCCGCACGAGGACGCACGGGTAGTCGATGTAGTGATCCTTGAGGTAGAAGGTATCAGGATCTTCGGCGAGCAGCGCATCGCGCTGGGCGAAATCCATCCGCACGACCAGCGAGTTCGGTTCGGCGGCCTTGTTGATCGCCGTGCAGACGAACATCTTGCCGCGCACCTTCAGCGCAAACGCGCCCCAGCTCGTGGTCTCCTCGACGTCGGACAGGGTGCGTCCGATCGCACGCACGGTAGCCACACTGGAGCGGGCGGTCCCGATTCGTG
>DATFRP010000061.1:0-24488 GCA_035263125.1 Vicinamibacterales bacterium | reverse complement strand
GTCTTCTCATTGCTGTCGCTGATGTTCCTGATCGCGTCCACCGCCAGCGCGCAGACCGCGCCCGATGGTGCCGCCGTGTTCGAAAAAGCCTGCGCCTCATGTCATGCGAAGCCAGGCCCCGATTCGCGGGCGCCGACACTGGAGGTGCTGCGCACTGTCGCTCCAGAAGCGATCCTGACCACGCTCACCGTCGGGAACATGTTCCGCCAAGGGTCCGAGCTGACCGACGCCGAGCGCCGCGCGGTGGCGGGCTTCCTCGCGGGTCGACCGGTGGGTACCGCCGCGCCGCCATCGATCGTCGGCCGATGCACCGCATCGCCCACGCCGCTGCAGGCGTCGACGCTCGATGCCGGATGGAACGGGTGGGGCGCCGGCGTCGGCAATACGCGATTCCAGTCGCAGGCCAAGGGCGGTCTCAACGCCACCAGCGTGCCGAAGCTGAAACTGAAGTGGGCGTTCGGCTTTGCCGGCGTCAACTCCGCGCGATCGCAGCCAGCGGTGCTCGGCGATCGCCTTTTCGTTGCCAGTGAGAGCGGCGATGTGTACGCACTCGACGCCAGGCGCGGGTGCACGCAGTGGACGTATCACGCGCAGGCCGGCATCCGCACTGCGGTGTCCGTCGGTCCCTACAAGAACGGAAGCGCGAGCGGTTTCGCCGTCTACTTCGCGGACGGCAGCGCCACGGCATACGCCGTCGACTCCACCACCGGCAGGGAGATCTGGCATCGGCAGGTCGACACGCATCCCTACGCACGTGCCACCGGCTCGGTCACGTTGTATCAGAATCGTCTCTACGTCCCAACCGCCGGAGTCGGCGAAGAAGGCCAGGGCGGACAGCCGCGATACGAGTGCTGCACGTTTCGAGGCAGTGTCACGTCGCTCGATGCATCGACCGGTGCCGTGATCTGGAAGTCGTACACAATCCCCGAAGAGCCGAAGCCGCGCGCGAAGAACGCCAACGGCGTGCAGACGTGGGGCCCGGCGGGCGCCGGGGTGTGGGGTGCACCCACGGTCGACGCGGCGCGCCGCGCCATCTACATCACGACTGGAAACAACTACTCCGGCCCGGTCACCAAGACCAGCGACGCCGTGATCGCGTTGGACATGGAGACCGGCAAGATGCGTTGGTCCTTTCAGCCGATCACGAACGACGTCTGGACTGGAGGCTGTCGGCCGACGAACCCGGCGGACTCGAACTGTCCTGAAACGCTCGGACCCGATCACGACTTCTCGATCTCGCCACTGTTAACCAAGGGACCCAACGGACGCGACGTGATCGTCGTGCTGCAGAAATCGGGAATGGCCTACGCCGTCGATCCCGACAAGGGCACGAAGGTGTGGGACTACAAGACGAGCGACGGCAGCGGCATGGGCGGTCAGTGGGGCATCGCCGCCGACGAGACGCAGGTCTACTTCGGCGTCAACGGTCCACGCAACGCACAGGGCGGTATGCGCGCCACCACGATCGATACCGGGCGCGAAGTCTGGTCGAAGCCTGCTGAGGCGCCGCTGTGCGGAAAGGCCCGCGGATGCAGCGCGGCACAGGGCGCGGCGCTGACCGCGATCCCGGGCATTGTGTTCTCCGGGTCTCAGGACGGCGGCGTGCGCGCCTACTCGACCAAGGACGGATCGATCGTCTGGACGTTCGACACGAACAAGGAATTCGAAACCGTGAACGGCGTCACCGCCAACGGTGGCGCGATGGACGGACCGGGTCCGATCGTCTCCGGCGGAATGTTGTACGTCACGTCGGGATACGTGAGCCTGATCGGCAGGCCGGGAAATGTCCTGCTCGCGTTCGGCGTAGATTGAAGCGGGACGAGGGCAATAGGAATTGGTGCGGAGGATGAAGATGCGCGTGGGTACATCGACGCTCGGTGTCGTGGTCGCAATGGTGTTCGCTGCAAATCTCGCCCAAGCGCAGGTGCCGGCGAACATCGAGGAAGGGCTGAAGAAGATCGGACAGATTGTCGATCCGGCGTGTACCGCAAAGCTCTATCGGCCGCTGATGCCGAAGAACGACTACAACACCTACTGGCCTCCGGATGCGACAGCCCCCGCGTCGACCACGCAGTTGTATCCCGGCATCACGATCGCACGTGACACCTCGTTCGGGCCCGATCCGAAAGATGTGATTGACATCTTCACGGCTGACAAAGGTGGCGACAACCGGCCGGTTCTGATCTATGTGCCCGGTGGCGCCGGCAACAAGATCGAGCAGCAGGCGCGCGAAGGAAACGCCTTCTACGACAACATCGGACGATGGGCGACGAAGAACGGGATGGTGGGCGTGCTGATTCAACGGCATCCCGGATCGGGCTGGGATGACGGCGGTCGCGACATCTCGAAGGCGGTCGACTGGCTCACCGGCAACGTCGCGAAGTACAAGGGCGATCCGAAGCGCATGTTCATCTGGGCGCACTCCGCGGGCAACGGTCCGCTCGGCGTGTACGTCGGTCATGCCGATCGATGGCCGAAAGGCGTCGCGGTGAAGGGTGCGGTCTTCATGTCGGGCAATCCCGTGCCTGGTGTTGGCGGTGGCGGTCGCGGCGCAGGCGCGCCTGGAGCAGGCCGCGGTCAAGGTGGGCCGGGTGGTGCGCCCGGAGGGCCGCAGGCGGGTGCCGCATGTGGCATGACCGGGACTGCGCTTGGCGCAGAAGGCGCAATCGCTGGCCCGAGCAGCGCGCGCGCTGGCGGTGCGGGTGGCGCTCGCGGCGCAGGCGGTGGACGCGGCGGCCCCGGTCAGCAGCTCACGCCGGAACAACAGGCGGAGCGCGACAATCTTCCTGGCTTCAAGGCAACCAGCGTGAAGATCATGCTCGTCCGCGCCGAGCTCGATCCCGGCGTGACGGGCGACATGACTGCTGCCGACAAAGCGCTGCACGACGAGCTGTGCACACTCGATGGCGCGAAGGCGAAAGACGGCGTCGGCCACTGCCCTGCGATGCTCTTCGCCAAAGGGGAGAGCCACATGTCAGAAGTGTTCTCGATCGACACGGACGACAAGATCGTGTCAGGGCCGATTCTGGCGTGGATCAAGAAAATCAAGTAGAGGCGAAACGTTTGACGGCTCGATCCTTCGCCTTTTGAATCTCGACTTCACGATTGCGCGGCGGCGCGCTCGTCTTGAACGAGCGAATCAGGCGCTCGGCGGCAGCGGTGACTTCGTCGACTGCCTGATTGAACGCCCCTTCGTTCACGAGCGAAGGACGCGTCGCGCCACTCAGCTTTCGCACGAACTGCAACGCCGACGCACGGATCTCATCATCGGTCGCAGGCGGCTCGAAATTCGCGAGAGTCTTGATGTTTCTGCACATGAGGCTCGCCTCTTGCCTGTCACCTCAAGTCTAGTCTGGATCACGACCTCTTCATCACGAACAGCTCCGACGCGAGCGTCACGGTCATGCGGTCAACGCTCGCGACCCGTTCGGCAGCCCGCAGACGCGCGCCGCGGTAGGTTCCACGGAGCAGGTTCAGCAGCATCTCACGATCGAGCGTGATCATCTCGCGGACGGGTCTTCGTTCAACCACCTCGAATAGCGCGTCGTGCGCTTCGATGAGCGCCTCGCGGCGATCACGTTCGACGCCCGATCCCTGCACCAGGCTCCGCAGCTCGATCAGATCGTCCGGCCCTGGCACCGCGATGAGGAGTTCTCCATCCGATCGGAGCACGCGAGCGGCTTCGGCTGGATTGCGTCGACCGTGGAGCGACAGCATGAGATCGACACTCGCACCCAGCAACGGCAGACGACGATCGGCATTGGCGACGACCCAGGTGTGATCGGGAAAGCGGCGCGCCGCGTGTTCGGCCGCCGCCGACGAGAGGTCAATGCCGATGCCGGCGATCAGGAAACGCTGCCCGAGCGAGGCAATCGCATCGCCGGTCCCACACCCGAGATCGACGACGACAGGAGCGCGGGGGAGCGTCAACGTCGACGCTTTCTCGCAGACGACGTCGATGAGCGACCGCCCGACACCGGCGGCCAGGAGCGACGCGCGCGCTGCAACCGCCTCCTTCGAATCGCCCGGTTCCCGCGACCGCCGATCCTGCGGCTGCAGCAGGTTCACGTATCCGCTGCGCGCGATGTCGTAGGAGTGGCCGCGCTCGCAGATGTACCTCCGCTCTCGCTTCGTCAGAGGGAGGGAGCAGTTCCTGACCGTGCATGCGAGCGGTGTGAGCACGTCAGCAGAGTGCGCAGAGGACGCGGAGACGACGCCCCCCGCTACCTCTGTCTCTCACACAGAGAGCGGTTCGAGCGGCAGCCGCCCCGTGCTGTCCCCAAGCTTCTCAATCGGCATACCTGCCGCGTCGAGCAGCGTCAGCAGCAGATTCGACATCGGTGTGTTGAGCGGATACCGGAGATGACGGCCGGTCTTGAACGCGCCTCCGAGCGTGCCTGCCATCAGGCAGGGCAGGTCCGCGTGGCGATGCAGGTTGCCGTCGCCCATGCCACCGCCGTAGAGGACCAGCGAGTGATCGAGGAGCGTCCCGTCGCCGTCGGGCGCCGCCTTCAGCTGCTCGAGGAAGTAGGCGCAGAGCTGCGCCTGGTTCACGTCGATCTTCGCCTTCTTCGCAATCAGCTCGGGATCGTTGCGGTGATGCGAAACGGCGTGATGCTGCTCGGGCACCCCGATGTGCGCGAACGTACGTGAGCTCAGCTCGCGCGACATGATCATGCTGAAGACACGCGTGATGTCGGCACGGTACGCGAGCACCTGCAGATCGAGCATCAGCTTCGTGTACTGGTCGAAGTTCTCGGGCACGTCGGTCGGCCGCTCGGGCAATTCGATCTCGGCCGGCTCTGTTTCGGCATGCTGGATGCGGCGCTCGACCTCGCGTACTGAGTCAAGGTACTCACCGAGCTTGGTCTTGTCGCCGGCGCCGAGGCTGCTCGTCACACGCGCGACTTCGCTGCGCAACGAATCGAGGATGCTGCCATCGGATCGGTTGCGCGCCTCGCGCGCCGCCGCGCTTCCACCATCGCCAAACAACCGTTCGAACACGAGCCGTGGGTGCGACTCGGTCGGGTTCGGGGTCGTCGCGTTCCGCCACGAGACGGTATTGACGTAGAAGCAGTCGCCGGAATCGCACGAGCCCTGCGTCGGGTAGTCGACGGACAGTTCGATCGAGGGAATACGCGAGGTCTCGCCGATCTTCTCCGCGATCATCTGATCGACGGTGGTCGCGAGTCGCACCTCGACACCGGGCTTTGCGCGGTCGTAGGCGTGAATGCCGGTGAGCCACACCGCCGACGAGCGCGGATGGTCGCCGGTGCCGTCGCCGAAGGTATCGGCCTGCAGATGCGAGAGGCCGCCGATCACGTTGATGTGGTCGCGGACGCTGGCGAACGGCTGAAGAATCGGGGTGAGCTCGAAACCGGCGCCAGTGGCCGCCGGATTCCATTGATTCTGGATGACGCCGTTGGCGATGTAGATGAACCCGAAGCGGCGCGTGGGGGTGAACGCCGAGAGCGCCGGCACCATCGCGTCGAGCATCGGCAGCGCGACGACGGTACCCATCGCCCGGAGGAACGTGCGTCGTGGCAGCGCGCGCTTCGCAATGAACATGCTTACTCCGCTGCGGCTTGCCGCATCTGGAACGGGCGACTCTTCACGACCGCCAGCACCAGCGCGGGCATCGTATTACCGCGTGAAGCCGCGTCCCGCAACACCGCCCGTACCGAGGGCGCGTCATAGTATTGCAGGTTACGGCCGACCGCGTACATCAGGAGTTTTTCGGCGACTGTGGCCACGAACTGATCGGATTGGCGCAGCAGTTCCTTCTTCAACCCGGCCACACCGTCGAACTTCGTGCCGTCGGGAAACACGCCGACCGCGTCGATCGTGTTGAAGCCGTCCAGATCGCGCCAGGCGCCGACGGCATCGAGATTCTCCATCGCGAACCCGATCGGATCCATCCGCGCGTGACACCCGGCGCAGGACGGGTTCGCACGATGCTGCGCCATCGCCTCGCGCATCGTCAGCGGCTTGCCGGTGGTGGCGGCCTCCGTTCGAAGCGCAGGAATATCCGGCGGCGGTGGAGGCGGCGCCGACGAGAGCAGGTTCTCGAGTACCCACTTGCCCCGCAACACCGGTGAGGTCCGCGTCGAGTACGACGTCAGCGTGAGGATGCTTCCCTGCCCCAGCAGCCCGCCACGTACGCTCCCGTCGGGCAGCGTCACACGACGGAAGTAGCTGCCCTTGACGTTGGGGATCCGGTAGTGGGCCGCCAGCCGTTCGTTGAGGAACGTGTAGTTCGCGGTCAGCAGCTCGGTGACGTTTCTGTTCTCACGGAAGATGCTGCCGATGAAGAGCTCGGTCTCGCGGCGAAGGGCGTCACGCAGCGTCTCGTCGAAGTTCGGGAACAGGATTTCGTCGGGACGCTTCGCATCGATATCGCGAAGGAACAGCCACTGGGCGGCGAAGTTCGTGACCAGCGACTCCGATCGCGGATCGGCAAGCATCCGACGAACCTGCTGCTCGAGCGTCTTCGGATCCTTCAGCCGACCCGCAATCGCCACGTCGAGCAACTCATCGTCGGGAATGCTGCTCCAGATGAAGAACGACAGACGCGATGCGAGCTCGAGATCGCTGACGCGATACACGGTGCCCGCCAGATTTGCGCCACCCGCCAGGTTTGCCGGCGGGCGCTCGATGCGGAAGAGGAACTGCGAGCTGACGAGCAGACGCTCGATCGCTCGCTGAATCCCTCGATCGAAGCCGCCTTCTTTTCGTCCCGACTCGTAGAACGGAAGCAGATCCTGGAGATCGGCGTCGGTGATCGGATGCCGATATGCGCGCCGAGCGAGCGTCGACAGGATCTTCCTCGCACAATCGAGGTCGCTCGCGTCAGACGACGGGGCTTGCCCTGAGCGAGCGAAGCGAGTCGAAGGGGTGCACACGAAAATGCGCTTGCGGCTGGGTGAGTCTCCGGATGCTTTCACATCGAAGGGACCGCTGATCGTGACCGACGCAATCGCAGGCTGCGTCCCGCGGCTCCGCATCCGCGGCCTCAACGTGTTCTCGTCACGCGCCTCGCTGTGCTGCACGAACGACACGCCGACGACCTTCGGGCCTGCCTTGAGTTGAAGTGGGAACTCGAGTGGCGCCGCCGTCGCAGCGCCCCGGCCTCGACCGCGCCCGCCGCCTTCGTCGCCGATCGTTCTCAGCGCCGCGCGAGCGCCGTCAACTGTGACCTCGAGATCGTTCCGCTCGCGTCCGCCGCCGGCAAGCTCCACCTTCACGACGTATGTGCCGTCGACCGGGAACTCACTCCGCACGGCAAGGCCGCCGCGCGTGCCGAAGGGCAGATCGTCGACGCGTTCGTCCTGCGGGTGCTCGGCCTCGAGCTTGTGGATGTTCACGAGCACCGGCATCGCCGGATCGCCGACGGCGAAGCGCGCGATCTTTCGCCCGGCGTCGAGGTAGCGTTCCATGTTGCTCGGCGAGACGAACAGCAGATCGGCGATGTTGTCGAAGCCGCTGCTGACGTTGTCGGGCGACAGCAGCAGATCGATGCGCACCTCGTTGGGCAGCGCGTCGACGGCGAGGAGGTCGCGAACGGCGTTCTGATACTCGGTGCGGCTCAGACGATGGACGAGCGGCAGCTTGCCAAGCTGCGGGTGCGCAATCGACGCGCGATCGAGCTCGGTCTCGAGGAATGTCGCGACCGCGTCGTAGGTGGGCTTGTCGGGTCGTGGCGCACCTGCCGGCGGCATCGCGGACGTCCGCAGCTTGCGCACCACTTTCTCCCACATCTCGGCGCCAGCACCCACGTCGCTGAGGCTTGCCGGGTCGATCACCAATCCAGCCGTCTTGAGTCGCGCGTTATGACAGGTGACGCAGTACTGGGTGAACATTGGGGCCGGTGCCGGCGTTGCCGCCCGGGACGCCGGCTCTTGCGCGACCACGTCGCCGGTGCGGGCGATCACCACCCCGACACATGCGGCGACGGACAGGGCCACGACGATACGGACGCTCGACGACATGTGTTCGCGGCGCAGGCGCGGGCTGAAGCCCGCGCTCGACGATGTTGAATATTAGCGCCAGACGGCGCGAGAATGACGCCCATGAATCGTGGCTCGACTTGCCTCATCATCGGCATCGGCGTCATGCTTGCCCTCGCCTCGTCATCCGATGCGCAGACGGGTTCACGCCTGATCGATGCGGTCAGGCAGCAGGATGCGGCCGCAGTCAAAGCTCTGCTGACGGCGCACGCCGACGTCAAAGCGACGGACGCGGACGGGTCGACCGCGCTGCATTGGGCCGCGCAGCGCAACAACGCGCAGCTCGTCGACATGCTCGTCGCCGCAGGCGCCGACGCCAAGGTCGCCACCCGCTATCACATCACGCCGCTCTACTTCGCCTGTCTCAACGGCAACACCGCGATCATCGAGCGGCTGCTCAAGGCCGGAGCCGATCCGAACAGCGTGTCTCACGAAGGCCAGACCGCCCTCATGACGGCAGCACTGTCGGGACGTGCCGACGCGGTGCGACTGCTGTTGACGCGCGGTGCAAACGTCAACGCCAAGGAACCCTACAAAGGTCAGACCGCTTTGATGTGGGCGGCGTCGGAAGGAAACACTGAGGCGGCCGCGGTTCTCGTCGAGGCCGGTGCCGACGTGCACGCGAAGGCCAACGGTGGCTTCACCCCGCTCCTCTTCGCGGTGCGCAACGCGCATCGGGACACCGCCGACCTCCTGCTCGGTCACGGCTCGAACGTCAACGACGTGGCGAAAGATGGCACCAGCGCGCTCGGGATGGCGGTCGTCAATGCCTACTTCGAGCTCGCAGCGATGCTGCTCGACAAAGGGGCGAACCCGAACCTTCCCGATCCGCGCGGTTCGGCGCTGCATACGATTGCGTGGCTGCGCAAACCCGGCTCGGACGGCGCTGCGGGCGTCGGCAACACACCCCAAGGTCCTCCACCGCCGACTGGTCGTCTCACAGCGCTGGAGCTCGCGAAGAAACTGCTCGCGAAAGGCGCCGACCCCAACGTCCGCATCGAGTGGCAGGAACCGACCTTCGGTAAAGAGGGCGGCACGGCACGCAATCCTCCGGACATCCGTCTGGGCCGACATCTTCTGAGCTACATCGGCGCCACGCCGTTCTACGTCGCCGCGAAGAACGGCGACGCGGAGCTGATGCGGGTGCTCGCCGACGGCGGCGGCGATCCGACGATCACGACGAAGGCCGGCCTCACGCCGCTGATGGTGGCGTCCGGTCTCGACTACTGGGAGGGTGAAAGCCCCGGCCCGTACACAGGCGTCACCGAAGCAGAACGACTCGAGGCCGTGAAGCTCGCGATTGCGCTCGGCAACGACATCAACGCGCACGCCAACTTCGGCAGCTACCGCATGGTGGGCGACGTCGACTACACGCTGCTCTACTACCCGCACAACATCGACGAACTTCTGAAGCTCGGCGTCGGCGATCCGCGATGGAGCGGCAGCACCGCACTCATCGGCGCGGTCGTCTCGGGCCAGCCGTCGATCGTCCAGTACCTCGTCGACCATGGCGCGCACGTCGATGCGACCACCGCGCTCGGGTGGACGCCGCTCAAGGTGGCTGAAGGCGTATTCTTCGCGAACGCCAAGAAGGAATTCCCGGCCGCCGCAGCGATTCTTCGCAAGGCGATCGCCGATCGAGGCGCGAGAAACTGACCATCATGATCCGACACCTCCTTTCGATCTTCGCGTTGCTGACGGTCATCACCGTCGGAGTGTCTGCGCAGAAACCATCGGTCGTCTACGTCCCTGCCGATAAGGTCACCGCGGCGCTCAAAGAAGGCACGCGCATCGCCGCCGGCTCGGACTACATCGCGCTGGGCGCAAAGCGCACGGGCCCTGGCCAGGTCGAGGTCCACGAGAAAGAGACCGACACGTTCTACGTGATCGACGGCGAGGCGACGTTCGTCACCGGGGGGAAGATGATCGGCGGCAGGATTTCACGGCCGAATCAGTGGCTGGGCACGAACATCGAAGGCGGCCAGACCCATCACCTCAAGAAGGGCGACTTCATCGAAGTGCCCGCCGGCACGCCGCACTGGTTCAAGGAAGTGCCGACCTCGATCAACTACTACGTGGTGAAGGTCGTCAAACCGTAGGTCCGCACACGAACAGGCTACTTTGCGACGGGACGCCAGATGGCCGAGACGCGTGAGATGTCGTCGCGCGAGAGCCACGACACACGCGGAATGTCGTCGCGTGTCTCGATGCGATGACGATAGTGGTCGTAGACGGGAAGCGAGACGCCACCGTTACCGCCCGGCCACATGAGGTCGCGCGCGTTGTCGCTGTGGGTCAATCCCAGCGCATGTCCGACCTCGTGCAGGCAGACGTAGTAGACAACGACGGCGCGCATCAGCGGATCCTCGATGATGCGTCGTCTGACCGTCGGGCGGAATCGGAATTCGTCGGGCCTGATGTCGACAGACGCGACCGAGCGTCCGCCCACGGTGGCCGGCTCCATGCGCCCGAGCGCCGCTTCCTCCGACCATGGCAACCAGTGCACACGAATGGCTGCTGAATCTTCGCGCTCCACGCGCTCGAATCGCACCGCGCCGCCCAGGCTGCGCTGCCATTCTTCCAGCGCCCACGTCGCGAGCTCGGCGTCGCCCTCGCGATAACCCGATTTCTCCTCAGGCCTGGCGATGAAGTACCGCAGCGTCCCATCCGGATCGGCGGTGAGCCTGAACGGGGCGCTTGCCGGCGCGGCATGATCCGCACGGGGAACAGCGCCGACGAGGATCGCTGTCGCCGTCACCCACAACAACAACGCAGCGATGAGCCTCATGCTCTTCATGAACGTCCCGAGTCCGCAGTATATCGCTGCAAAGAAACGGAGATTACGGAGGCACGGATTAACAGGAGAAACGCCCTCCGATACTTTTAGAGTTTCTTCAACAAGCCACTTGCTTTGCGAAACCACGGCCGCTCTCGGCGCTGCAGATAGCGCGGCATGGTCGGTTTCTTTGCCAGGATCTTCTGGGCCCACTGGCGGGCATCGGCGGTCTGACCCTGCGCGGCGAGGAAGGTGGCGTAGTTGAGGTAGGTCTCCGACAGCGTCGAGACCTCGGTGACCTGTTCGAACAGCGATCGCGCCTTGTCGATCTGGCCGGTGTTGGCGTATGCGTGTGCGAGCAGCGCCATCGCGCGGTGTGAGTCGTATTTCGGCTCGCGTGACGTGACGAGCTCGAGGTCGGTGACGGCGCCGGCGAAATCTCCGAGATTGATTTCAGCGATCCCGCGCCGATAGATCGGATCGAGCTGCGCGCTGCGGGGTGAGATGGCCTTGTCGTAGCATTCTTTGGCGCGCGCGAACCTCCCCTCGTCCAGATACAGATCGCCGAGCTCTTCGTAGTTGCCCGATGCGGGGTTCTCGAGCACGAGCGCTTCCAGCATGTTGATTCGCTTGCGCCGACCGTGCGTTTCGAACGCCTGCCGCAGCAGCCCGAGGTCGGGCACGACCTCCACCACGATGTAGACGAACGCGCCGAGGGCCCCGAGAAAGATGATGACGTACAACCAGAAGGTGTCCGGCCGTCGACGAATGAAATGCACGATGGCGAACGCCTGGAGGAGCAGGCCCCACTGAAAGAACTGGGAAAAGCCCATCTGTCGGTGCAGCGAGTATAACCGCCCGTACATGCGAAGGGCCGGGTAACCGGCCCTCGTCGATCGCCGGGTCCAGACAGCAAGACCCGGCCTGCGTCAGTTTTGCCGTGAGTAACGCGACCTACTCACTCCAGATAATCAACGTTCTCATGGATCCGCTCCCTTGCCCTGATGCCAGCGTGCCCGTTTCCCGCTGATTCCTGATTCCTGAATCCTGATTCCTCGCCCCGTCAGGCACAGCCTGATGTCGTCCCGCAGTTGGCGCATTTGTAGCAGCTGCCGCTGCGGATCATGATCGAGCCGCACGTACTGCACGGGGGGGCATCCTCCTGATTGCGCATCGCGGCAAATTCGGAGGCCCGCGGCCTCGATTCGGCTCTTAGTGTTGTTTCGGCCTTCGGCGTTTCAGACTTCACCTCTGTCCGGCTTCCGCCTTCGCTCGTCCCTGGCTTCGACGAGACCGGCACGTTTATTTCGCCCGGTTCTTCACGCATGTTCACACCGGCGCGGTACTGCGCCTCTGGCGACAGGAACTTCGTCGCCATCCAGCGGAAGATGTAGTCGACGATCGACTTCGCGAAGCGGACCTCGGGGTTCTTGGTCATCCCCGACGGTTCGAAGCGCGAATGGCTGAACTTGTCGACCAGCGTCTGCAGCGGCACGCCGTACTGCAGGCAGTACGACACCGCCTGCGCGAACGCGTCGGCGAAGCCCGAGATCGTCGAGCCTTCCTTGGCCATGACGAGGAAGATCTCGCCCGGGGTACCGTCCTCGAAGAGGCCCACGGTGATGTAGCCCTCGTGGCCGGCGACATCGAATTTGTGGGTAATCGAATTGCGCTCGTCGGGCAGCTTGCGCCGTTGCGGCCGCTCGACGATCTTGACGACTTCCTTGACCACTTCCCTGACCTCGGTCACGTTGCGCGTGTCGGTGACCTGTGCTTTCGACGTGTTCAACGGCTGTGTCCGCTTGCTGCCGTCACGATAGATCGAGATCGCCTTCGCGCCGAGGCGCCACGACTCGAGGTACGCCCTCTCGATGTCCTCGACGGTCGCCTCGCGCGGCACGTTGACCGTCTTGCTGATCGCACCCGAGATGAACGGCTGTGTGGCCCCCATCATCCGGATGTGGCCCATGTAGTGGATCGACCGCTCGCCGTTGGCCGCCTTGAAGGCGCAATCGAAGACCGGCAGGTGATCCTCTTTCAGGAACGGCGCACCTTCGATCGTCTCCTGCTCGTCGATGTGGTGGACGATCGCCTCGATCTGCGGGTCGGTGTAGCCAAGCTTCTCGAGCGCCATCGGCACCGTGGTGTTGACGATCTTCATCAAGCCGCCGCCCACGAGCTTCTTGTACTTGACGAGCGCGATGTCCGGCTCGACGCCGGTCGTGTCGCAGTCCATCATGAAGCCGATGGTCCCGGTCGGCGCGAGCACCGTGGCCTGCGCGTTGCGGTAGCCGAAGTCCTCGCCGAGCTCGACCGCTTCGTCCCAGGCCTGCCTGGCCGCCGCATGGAGATCCACCGGCACGTGCTTCGGGTTGATCTCGCTCACGGCGTCGCGATGCTTCCGCATCACGCGCAGGAACGGCTCGCGGTTGACCTCGAATCCTCCGAACGGCCCGCCGTGATCGCGTGCGACCTTGGCCGACTGCGCGTAGGCCTCGCCGGTCATGACCGCCGTGATCGCCGCCGCATACGCACGACCCTCGTCGCTGTCGTAGGGCAGGCCGCGCGACATCAACAGCGCCCCGAGGTTTGCATAGCCCAGGCCGAGCGGCCGGAACTCGTGCGAGTTGCGCTCGATCGCCTTCGTCGGGTAGCTCGAGTTGGGGACGATGATCTCCTGCGCCGTGATCAGCGTACGGCACGCCGACTTGAACGCGGCCACGTCGAACTCGCCATCGTCTTTCACGAACTTCATCAGGTTGATCGAGGCGAGGTTGCAGGCCGAGTCGTCCAGGAACATGTACTCCGAACACGGATTGCTCGCGTTGATGCGGCTCGTATTCGGACAGGTGTGCCACTCGTTGACCGTCGTGTCGAACTGCATGCCGGGATCGCCGCACACCCAGGTGCCCTCGGCAATGCCGTGCATCAGGTCGCGGGCCTTGTAGGTGTCCATCGGCTCGCCGCCCACGACCCTCTTCGTCGTCCACTCCCCGTCATCGAGCACCGCGCGCATGAAATCGTCGGTCACACGCACGCTGTTGTTGGAGTTCTGGAAGAAGACCGACGCATACGCGGGACCGGTGAACGAGCCGTCGTAGCCGGCGTCGATGAGCGCCCACGCCTTCTTCTCTTCCTCGACCTTGCAGTTGATGAACTCCATCACGTCGGGGTGATCGGCGTTGAGGATGACCATCTTCGCCGCCCGCCGCGTCTTACCGCCCGACTTGATGACGCCCGCAAATGCGTCGTACCCCTTCATGAACGACACCGGCCCCGACGCGGTGCCGCCGCCGGCCAGCAGTTCCCTCGACGATCGAATCTCAGACAGATTGCTGCCCGTACCCGAGCCGTACTTGAAGAGCATCCCCTCGGTCTTGGCCAGCGTGAGGATCGAATCCATCGTGTCCTGCACGGAGTTGATGAAGCAGGCCGAGCACTGCGGCGCCCTCTCGAACCCGCAGTTGAACCAGACGGGGCTGTTGAACGCGGCCTTCTGATACACGAGCAGGTGCTTCAGCTCGTGGCTGAACGACTCCAGCGCCTCTTCGCTTGCGAAGTACTTGTCCTTGCGCGCCCACGCCGTGATCGTGTCGACGACCCGGCCGATCAGCTGTTTGACGCTGTGCTCGCGCTCGGGCGTCCCGGTCTGCCCGCGAAAATACTTGGAGACGACGATGTTGGTCGCCTGCTGCGACCAGGTGCGCGGAATCTCGACGTCGCGCTGCTCGAACACGACCTTGCCCTTCTCGTTGCCGATCACCGCCGACCGGATTTCCCATTCGACCTCGTCGAATGGATCCACGCCGGGCAGGGTGAAATAACGAGGAAACTCCAAGCCAGGCACCAGCGGCGCCTTCGTCTCGGCGGCCTTTCGCGCGCGAGTCGAGGGGTCGGGAGATCCAGCGTGAGTCGCCTGCTGACCGGCTGCGGCCTCGCGGGCAGGGCCTCTGTCCATGCTCTCCTCCGACATCGTGTTCACTCACATGGACGCACCTACCCCGTCGGTAGCGTCCCGAAAATCTGTTGGTGGTGTGCGCTCGAGACGTCCTGAAGGCTTTCTCGGTCGACCGGGTGCTGGGAGCACTCAGCCCATTGCACTGTCGTTGAGCGCCCGGCCATAGTGCGCCCCGTTTCCCAGTTTGTCAAGCCGCAAACCACAACATATTGAGCTTTTCTTTTAGGGCATGCGCAATATGTGGATATTGTATAGGAATCAGGGTTCAGGAATCAGGAATCAGGGAGCCGCTTAGGATTCAAGGCTTTAGCGACCCAGGCATGAAACCATTTCCGGCCGGGGCTCGTCCAAGCAGACGCCGGCCCGCCAGAAAGAACCTCGTGCTCGCACGTCTGCTGCTGCCCCTGATCGCCTGTCTGCTGACAGCCGTTGCGCTCGCTGCCCACCCTGCCCGCCAGGGCGGGACCGATCTCGATGCCTTCATGTCGCGGGTGCTGGAACGACGCGACGACAACTGGAAAAAGCTTCAGCAGTACGTACTGGAAGAACGCGAGACGCTGCAGATCACAGGGCCCGGTGCCCGGCCGCTCTACGGCACGCAGCGCGACTATGCCTGGTTCCCCCGCGATGGGATCTTCATCAAGAGTCCGCTCCGCGCCGACGGCGTCACCATCAGCGAGAGCGAACGGCGGAAGGCGGAAGAGGCATGGCTGCAACGGGAGCAGCGGCGCGAAAAGCGGCGAGCCGAGCGTGCGGCCAGAGGCGATACCTCGAGCGCGACCGACTCGCCTGCGACTGATGCCGGCAACGCCAACGCGGGCGCGATCAGCGAAGCCAGCGTACGCGAGGCGCTCGAGCCGGGCTTCGTCTCTGCCGCGTACTTCTTGAAGTTCAAATTCGACCCCGGGCAGTACGCGCTCGCCGGACGCGAGAAACTCGAAGGGCGCGACGTGCTCCGGATCGAGTACTACCCGACGAAACTCTTCAACGAGGGACGCAAGCGCCCGAACAAAGAGATCCGGAAGCGCGACGAGCAGATCGACGCCAAGATGGACAAAGTCGCGCTCGTCACGCTGTGGGTGGACCCGGCCGAGCATCAGATCCTCAAGTACGACTTCCACAACCTCCCGCTCGATTTCCTGCCCGGACGCTCGATCGTCCGCATCGACGGCCTGCGCGCGGCGATGGAAATGGGACAGCCGTTCCCGAACGTCTGGCTGCCCCGTGCGATTCGAGTCGGGTTCGATATGACCCTCGCGATCGGAGAAGTCGATGGGCGCTACGGCGCCGACTTCCATGATTACAAGCTTGCGAACGTGACCACGAGGGTACGGTGAGCGCGCCTCGCTTGGCCACGGAGAACATCAGAGGGTTGGCCACGGAGATCACGGAGAGCACGGAGTGGTTGGTCACGGAGATCACGGAGGGTTTGGCCACGGAGATCACGGAGATCACAGAGTGGTTGGCCACGGAGATCACGGAGATCACGGAGGGTTCGCGACGGCGAACGAACAGATCGCACTGCCACTCTCCGTTTCTCAACTTCGTGACCTCGGTGATCTCCGTGGCCAAACCCTCCGTGATCTTCGTGATCTCCGTGGCCCTATTCTCCGTGCCCTCCGTGGCCTGGGCGCAGACCGAGACGATCAACGAGATCCGCGTCCACGGGAATCACACGACGCCTGATGCCGATGTGATCTCGCTCAGTGGCCTCGCCACCGGCGCGCCCGCCACCGAAGACACGATGCACGATGCCGAGCAGAAGCTGAAATCGAGTCACCGGTTCGACAACGTCGAGGTCAGACGCCGCTTTCGATCGATCGACAACCCCTCCGACATCCTCGTCGTCATCCTGATCGAGGAACGGGCCGGCATCACTCCGGACGATCTCACCCCCGGCCCTCTCAAGCGGCTGGGTGCTGCCAGTCAATGGCTCCCGGTGCTCAATTACGCCGACGGCTACGGGTTCACCTATGGCGCGCGGGTGGCGTTCGCCGATGTCATCGGCGAACGCAGCCGCGTGTCGGTGCCGTTGACGTGGGGAGGAGAACGACGCGCCGGTGTCGATCTCGAGCGCGACTTCGATCGCGGGCCGATCTCGCTCGTGCACATCGGCGCCTCTGTGAACCGCCGCGTGAATCCGTTCTACGAGCTCTCCGATCTCCGACAGGATGTTCGCGTCGATGTCGACCGCATCGTCCTGCCGTGGCTCCGCGCCGGTGCGGACGCGCGGGTCGCACAGGTGGAGTTTGGTGACGCGTACGATGCGCGGCATACCGCCGCCGGTCTCCACGCCATCGTCGACACGCGTATCGATCCATCATTTCCACGCAATGCGATCCACACACAGATCGGGTGGGAACGGCTCGCGTTTTCGAGCGGCGGGGGTAACGCCGGACGCTGGCTGACCGATGCGCGCGGCTACCTCGGCGTGGGTGGTTCGATGGTGCTTGCGCTTCGTGGGCAGCTCGAGCGCTCGGACTCACCGCTGCCGGCCGCCGAGCAGTCGCTGCTGGGCGGAAGCGATTCGCTTCGCGGGTACCCGGCGGGTCACCGCGCCGGCGACAGCATGGCCGCGATCTCTGCGGAGCTTCGCGTGCCGCTCACCTCGCCGCTGAACTTCGGGCGCTTCGGCGTGAAGGGATTCGTCGATGCGGGAACCACCTGGGCGTCGACCGAGCGGCTCGCCGATCAACGACTCGAACGCGGAATCGGCGGCGGCGTGTTCTTCGGCGCCGCGGTGTTCGTCCTCGATCTCGACGTCGGGTGGCCCGAACACGGGAGCCCGCGCGTCAATTTCGGAATGGGCGTGAGCTTCTAGTCAGCGATTCGAGAGATCCGCCGCAAGCTTCGCCGCCTTGCCTGCGGCCGTCTCTGCGAGAAAGAAGTTGCGTTCCTTCAGCGCCCGTTCTGCTTCGACGATGAGCCCTTTCGCCTGGTTGTAATTCTCTTGACCCCCAGACGAGAGCCCCTGGTAGTAGATGTTTCCCAATATCTGCGACGTACGCCGCAGCTGCTCGGTGATCCTCTTCAAGGCTTGTTCGTCGGTGGGCTGGGAGACGGCGCGAAGCTCACGTGGGGGCTCTGGTGCGGATGCCGGTTTCGGCGTAGGGGCAGGTGTCTGCTCCGCCCGCTCGCCTTCGGACCGCCTGGGCCGCAGAGGACCCGGCGGGTTCGCCTTCGGTGCCGATGTAGGTTCCTCCGTCGCCGGGCTGGGTGTAGCGGCCAGCGGCTCCTCGTCATCAATCGGCGCAAACACGCGAGACGGGGGCGCAGGGACCGCCAGCGTCGCTCCGTCGGGCACACTCTGCGCACGGGCCTTCGCGCAACCGGCGCCTGCGGCAAATGGCAGCAGGCAGCACACACCGAGCAGGAGCTTGTTGTTCATTTCAGTACCCCTGCGACCGCGGTAAGAGCACACGGAACGTCGTTCCGCGCCCGGGCGTGGACTGCACTTCGATCTCGCCATCGTGCATCTGAATGATTCGATACACCATGGAGAGACCGATGCCCGTACCACGCTCTTTGGTGGTGAAGTAGAGATCGAAAATACGCGAGAGGTGCTCTGGCGGGATGCCGACGCCGGTATCCTCGACTCGAATCTCGATGCGCCCTCGCGACGCAGGCGCCGCGACGATTCGAAGCGTCCCGCCGTTCGACTTGGACATTGCCTGACAGGCGTTGATCGCGAGGTTCAGGAACACCTGGCGCAGCATCGCCGCATCGCCATTGACGGCGGGTACTGTCGCGGGGGAATCCAGCGTCACCCGGACCGCGTGTTTTGCAGCTTCTGTCTCGATCACAGGAAGTATTTCGTCGAATAACGCGTTCAGCTTCACCGGCTGGAGCCGTAAATCTTCCGGCCTCGTGAACTTCAAGAAGCCCTGCACGACTTCATCGAGGCGCCTGATTTCACCCTCGATGACTGAGACGTGGTCGAGCGCTCCCTGGACGGGGGCCGGCAGCGGCGAAGCTCGGCCGGGGCCGAGCCCGAGCATCCCACCCGCCGCAGCCACTGGCTCAGGCTGCAGCACCGCGACGAGCGTGCCTCGAATCTTGGTTCTCAGCAGCTCGAGGTGAATCATCATCGCGTTGAGCGGATTCTTGACCTCGTGCGCAATGCCCGCGGTCAGGCGCCCGAGGGCGACCAGCTTGCGTGAATACGCAAGCGTGGACTGCACACGCGACAGCTGAGCGAGATTGCGTGAGACGAGCAGCACGCCGACCAGTTCGCCGCTCGTCCCGACGATCGCGTGGGTCATCAGGAGCTCTTCGTCGACACCGCGCGACTCCAGCTTCGTCCCGATCGCTTCGGTCGATGCCGTCGCAACCGCAGCCGCACCGAGACCGCCCGACCCTGCGCGCCGGGGCACAGCTACTTGTTCGGTCGGATGGCCCTGCACCTGCATCGGTCCGCGGGAGCGGCGCGACGCGAGCGTCTCCTCCACCAGCGTTCGATACGGATGTCCCGCCGGCAGCAGTGTCTGCAACGAGCGGCCGATCGAATCTCCCGCGAGCGTGTGCTGCATGGCGGGATTGCTGAAGAGCAGCTCACCCGACGGATTGAACAGTGCGACCGCATCCTCGAGATGCTCGACCGCCGACTGCAGATGCGCCTTCTGTCCGGCGAGCAGCGTGCGATCGGCCGACAACTGCTGACTGACGGTGTTGAAGAAATCACCGAGCTCACCGAACTCGTCGCCGGGCGGCAGATCGAGCGAGACGCCGAACTCGCCCTTGCCGAGCCTGGTCAAGCCGCTTCGCAGGACGTGAATCGGACGCAGCAGCAGCTGAGAGAGGATACCGGCGACAAATACCGCAACACCGAGGGCGATCGCCGACGTCACGAGCGCTTCCCACAACAATTTGTCGAGCTCGTCACGCATCAGCGTGGTCGACACGCCGATGCGAATCGAGCCGAAGTCTTCGTCGCCTCGCTTCAACTGCTCCTGTACTTCGATGATCGTCTGTTCGTCCGCGAGGTAGAGGAACTTGAGCTTGTTGAGAGGGTTTTCGTTGGCGAGCCTGGCGAGGTCGGGCCGCGCCTTGATCTGATTGCCTTCGAGCGACCGGATGTTGTGCGCCACGATGATGCCGTTGACGTCGACGATCGCCGCAGTGAGCACATCATCCCCGTAGAGGCTCGACTGGAGGATCGCGCGGAGACCGGGATCCTCCCGCAGGGCCGCGTACGGATCGCCGCCACCGATCACGATGCTTCCCGCACTCTCCAAGACCGCCTTGGTGAGGAACTGGCCGCGCGAATAGCTCTGGCGCACCACGACGTCTGCCAGACGCATCGCATAGAGGGCGCTGAGCCCGACAACGGACAGCCCCACGATGGTGGTCACGCCGATGATCTGCTTGACCCTGATGCTCAGGCGCATTTAGAAGTCAAAAGGCAAAGGTCAAAGGGTCACGTCGTCGGCACTTCATCCGTCCGCTTACCCGTTGCGCGTCCCCGCAGCTTGTTCAACTTGTTGTGCAGCGTCTTCAGGCTGATGCCGAGAATCTCCGCCGCGCGCGTCTTGTTGTCGCGCGTGTGCTCGAGCGTCATGAGAATCAACCGCGTCTCGGCCTCCTCGACCGTCGTCCCGGGCGTGAGCGAGAGCGTCGGCTTCACCACATCGGGTGAATCGGTGACGAGCGGCGGCAGATGCTTGGGATCGACGAACTCCCCTGTGCTCAGGATCACGGCCCGCTCGATGACGTTCCGCAGTTCCCGTACGTTGCCGGGCCAGTTGTATTGCTCGAGAATCCGGATCGCTGCGGGATCGAGCGCGGAGACCTGCTTGTTGTTCCGTTGATTGAAATCAGCGAGGAACGACTGCACCAGCAACTGCAGGTCTTCCTTCCGCTGCCGCAGTGTCGGCAGTTCGATGGCGAACACATTCAGCCGGTAATAGAGATCTTCACGCAGCTTGCCGTTCTTGACCGCTTCAGTCGGGTTGACGTTGGTCGCGGCGATCACGCGCACATCGACCGTCTCCTCGTTTCGACCACCGAGGCGACGGAACTTGCGCTCCTGCAGCACGCGCAGCAGCTTGACCTGCGTGGCTGGCGTCATCTCTGCGATCTCATCGAGAAACAGCGTGCCGCGGTCGGCGAGCTCGAAACAGCCGGCGCGCCGATCGACAGCGCCAGTGAACGCGCCCTTTTCGTGGCCGAAGATCTCGCTCTCGAGCAGCGTCTCGGGAATCGCGGCGCAATTGATCGGCACAAACGGCATCTGCGCGCGTGGGCTGAGCTGATGGATCGTCTGCGCAACCAGTTCCTTCCCGGTGCCCGATTCGCCCCAGATCAGGACCGACGCCGAGGTCGGCGCGGCCTGCTCGATCACCTGATAGACCTTCCGCATCTGCGGACTGCTGCCTATCATGCGCCCGAAGCTGCCGTGCTCGCGCAATTGTTTGCGCAGTGTTTTCACCTCGCGGAGCGTGTCCTGCCGCTCCACGATCTTGTCCAGCAGGATCTTCAGCCGCTGCGTCTCGACCGGTTTGGTCAGGTAGTCGTACGCGCCTTCCTTGATCGCCTCCACTGCAGTCTCGACGCTGCCCTGCGCCGTGAGGATGACGACGGTGTAGTCGCCGCCATCATCCTTGAGCGCGCGCAGGAGGTCGATGCCCCCCATGCGCGGCATCACGAGGTCGCTGATGATGATCGAGGGGCGGAAGACGGTGATGCGCTGCAAGGCTTCCTCGCCATCAGCAGCCGCATCGGTCGTGAATCCCCAGGTCCGTACGAGCTCGGTGAGGCCAAGTCTGGTGCTTGGCTCGTCTTCGACGATGAGAACGCGGTCTCCGGATGTTACGGACATTGTTGCGTTGTGTCCTTTATCGGGGGAATGCCACCCGGTCATTTTTACACCATTTGGGGGTGTCAATCTGCCGGGTTTGTTCCTGAGGTCGATTTCAGGTCCTTCCGTACTCGTACACTAGAACGCGTGAGCGACCAGCAGGCGCAGGTGCCTTCGGAAGCAGTGCCGGTCGCCGGAGATCTCAGAGCGACGGAGGTCGGCGTGTCCCCCGGCCAGCGCCGGGCCCTGGCAATCCTCGAAATCCTGCTCTGTTCGAGTATTCCGACCCAGCTCAGCATCCTGAAAGTCATGCAGCTGGCCGGGTGGTCCTTCGGCCCCGTCCTGTCGCTGTCGACGGTCGTTGTGCTGTCGGTGGCTGACACAATTGTACTCGTTGCCCTGATGGTGATCCTGACTCACGCCCACAGGGAGCGGGTCCGGGATCTCTGGTGGGGGAATCGCCCCCCTTGGAGAGAAGCGGGATTGGGCGTGCTCCTGGTGCCACCCACGTTTCTCATCGTGGGCCTGCTGATGCTGCTGTTGATGCGTGTCGCCCCCGCTCTTCACAACGTGCCGACCAACCCCATCGAGCAGCTTGCGACCGGGAGCCCGATGGAAGCGGTTCTGCTCGGTATCGTCGCCATCGTCGCAGGAGGCATTCGCGAGGAACTGCAACGCGCGTTCCTGCTGCGCCGATTCGAGCGGCATCTGGGTGGCGCTGTGGTCGGCGTCATCGTCCTGAGCATCGCCTTTGGGCTGGGCCATCTGCAGCAGGGGTACGATGCGGCGGTGACCACCGGCGTCCTCGGGGCGTTGTGGGCGATCGTCTATCTGCGCCGGCGCAGCGCAATCGCGCCGATGGTGAGCCACGCCGGGTTCAACGCGCTCGAAGTGCTGCGCGTCGCGATCATCGCGTTTTCCTGACCTGGACAACGTCGGCACGCATGCGGAGCTCGCTGACCCATTGTGAGATGGCGTCGCGCAGACGTGCCGCCGATGCCAGCCGCCGAGCATCGGCCTCTGCCTCCTCGAACGGGATGACCTTTCCGTCCCGCATGAACTGCGCCTGATGTTCGTCGTAATAGCGTCGGACCTCGTCGTTCGTCACCTGCCTCGAGGTGCCGAAGCGCTGCGCGACGTACGCCTGAATGCGGAGTGTGTCGCGCGCAAGGTCGTGCAGCCGCATCTCGTCCAGGCCGGTCTCCTGCAGCAGTCTCGGGAGGCCGTCACCAGCGTGCATCCTCATCATCTCGAGCTGTTTGTCCACAGCGTCTGCGGGCGGTTCGGGCGGAGGGAACCGTGCGATCTCCGCGAGCATCAGCTGACGATCGATCACCTGCTTCAATGCGTCAGGATCGTCAGCTGACTGCGCATCAACGAGACCAAGGCCGACCGCAGCCTTCACGTCGGTCTCTGTCACGGCGGTTGTCCCGATTCTCGCGAGAAGTCGGTCGAGCGGCTGCTGGGCCGAGACGACCGGGTAATTCAAAATGCAAAATGCAAAATGCAAAATCAACGTCACCGCCCTCGCCTGGGCCTGAGCGCTCTGTTGCATTTTGCATTTTGCATTTCGCATTTCGCATTACACGATCTCAGAACGCCTGTCCGAGCAAAAAATTGAAGACCCAGGTTCGTTCCTCGTCCGATCCAAACTTCATGGGATGGAGATTGAACCCGAGATCGACACGGATCGGTCCAACCGGTGAGCGATAGATCACGCCGAAGCCGGGGGTCGGGCGCAGGTCGGTGAAGTCCAGATCGCTGGCGCGCGGAAACACATTGCCCGCATCGAGGAAGCCCGCGGCCTGCAGTTGCCCGAAGAGCGCCACGCGCAGCTCGGTGTTGAAGATGACCACGCTGTCGCCGCCGGTCGGAAAGCCGGTCGGCGTGACGGTCTGCTCATTCACGAGGCGATCGAGAGAGAAACCGCGCACGCTGGTTGGGCCGCCCGCGAAGAAGCGCTCGCTCGCCGGCAGGTCGCTGATGACCTCTCCTTCCGTGAGCTGCTCGAACCCGTGCGCGACGCCCACGCGGGCGCCGAGTGCGAGCACCACACGGCGGGGCACAGGAAGACGGCGATACCAGAAACCCTGCAGATACGTTTTCACGAACCCGACCTGCGATCCGATCGCGTGTGCCGCCAGATCCCCGCTGATGATACTGAACGTGCCGATCGACGGGTCGAACAGATCGTCGCGGGTGTCGCGGCTCAGGGACCCCGAGAATTTGGAGAGGCGCACGGTGGGGAACGTCCTATCGATCAGCGGAATCTGAGAGAAGTCAGTGATGTCGAACAGGGTGACGCGCTGCAGCGAGTAGAAGCCCGTCAGGTGATACCGTTGCGAGACCGCCAGATCGCCCTGCGCCCGGAGCTCTCGGCGTCTGAAGTTGAAGCCGACGCGAACCGCCTGCTCGAGAATACCCTGCACCTGCAGATTCGACCGCAACCCGAACACGCGCGGCTCGCTGTAGGTCGGAACGACCCGATACTCGTTAAAGCCATACGAGGTCTGCCCCGTCGGAGTCGCCACGGGGGCAGTGTCCACGAACTGGTTGGTCGGGCGCAGGCTGACGCGTGTGAACAGGTTGATGGTGCGATTCTTCCCCCACAGATTGCGTCGCCCGATCTGGAAGAATCCGCGCGGCGCCACCTCGAACCGTTCCTCGGCATTTCCGTCGGGGCCCGGCCGCGCCTCGAAGCCGCCTTCGACGCCACCTCCCATGCCCAGAACGGTTGCGGGCGCTTCTTCGACCTGAATGAGGACGTCCCGCCTCGTCTCACTGCCGTGGGCGACCGGCTCGATACTCACACGGCGAAAGAGCTGAAGCGCGGCGAGCCGGGTCCGGCTCTCGACGAGCGCGGCCTCCCCGAGCGGTTCGCCGGGGCGCACAGTCAACTCGCGTTCGATCGTGCGATTGCTGGTCCTATGGTTGCCGACGATGATGATGTGG
>DATFRP010000060.1:0-15405 GCA_035263125.1 Vicinamibacterales bacterium | reverse complement strand
CTCGCTGCGGGCGGCGGGCTCGCGATCGCCGTAGCCATCGTCCTGACGGCGACGGCAACGGAGCTCCGGGGGTGGATGCATCTCCTGGATCCCGTTGCCTACATCGCGTGCGTGCTGGTCATCGTCACATCGTGCGTGCTGGCGGTGTCGGTTCCCGCGCTGCGAGTCGCTCGTATCGATCCGATCGCGACGCTCAGAAAGGACTGAGGGCGTCTCAGACCTCTTCCGCCACCGCCTGTCCGCGCTCCGCTCTGTATGCCGCGATGATTTTCGATTGCAGCATCTGCGGCACTTCTTCGTAGTGCGAGTACTCCATGTGATACGACCCCCGTCCGCCGGTCGCTGACGTGAGGTGCTGCTCGTAGGTGAGCATCTCGGCCATCGGAACCTGCGCCTTGATCACGGTCATGGCGCCGCGCGTATCCATGCCGGCGATGCGGCCGCGACGCCCGTTCAGATCGCCCATCAGATCCCCGGCGAAATCACTCGGCGCATAGACCTCGACCTGCATGATCGGCTCGAGGATAGTCGGGCGTGCCCGGCTCATCGCGTCCTTGAACGCGAGCGAACCAGCCATCTTGAACGACAGCTCGTTCGAGTCGACCGCGTGGTACGAGCCGTCGAACACCGTCGCTTTGAAATCCACCATCGGATAGCCGGCGAGGAATCCGCGCATGCGCGATTCCTGGATGCCCTTCTCGACTGCGGGCACGAACTGCCGCGGGATCGCGCCGCCGAAGATGTCGTCCTCGAACTGGAAGTCGGCGCCGCGAGGCAGCGGCTCGACCCTGATCTTGCAGTCGCCGAACTGCCCGTGTCCGCCGGTCTGCTTCTTGTGCCGACCGTGCGCCTCGGTCGATGCCGTGATCGTCTCCCGGTAGGGAATCCGGGGCGGCTTGAGATTGACCTCGACGCCGAACCGTCGCTTCAGCTTGGCCACGGTCACTTCGATGTGCAGCTGCCCCTGACCGGCGAGCAGCAGTTCGTGCGTCTGCGGATCACGCGCGTACTTGATCGAGGGATCTTCCTCCTCGAGACGATGCATCGCCGAACTGATCTTGTCCTCGTCGCCGCGGCTCTTCGGTTCGATCGCGTACGAGAGCACCGGCTCCGGGAATGCGATCGGCGGGAATTTCACCTTCAGCGATTTGTCGGCGATCACGTCGTTGGTGTGCGTGTCTTTCAGCTTGGCGACGGCACCGAGGTCGCCGGCCTTGAGCTCGGGCACGTGCGACTGCGTCTTGCCCTGCAGGACCAGCAGATGCCCGAGGCGTTCGGCAGCATCGCGGCTCGCGTTGTTGACGGTGGCGTCCGACTTGATCGATCCGGACACGACCCGCAGCATGGTGATGCGTCCGGCAAATGGATCGGCGATCGTCTTCCACACGAACACGGAGTACGGCGCGGCATCCGACGCGTTCACCGCCACGTCGGCACCGTCCGGGCCGGTCGCACGGAACTCGCGCTCGGCCGGCGACGGGGCGTAGCTGACGATCGCGTCGAGCAGCGGCTGGACGCCGACCGCGTGCAGACCCGACGTGCACAGGAGCGGATAGATTTTTCCGGTCATGGTCGCGGCGCGGAGGCCCGAGACGAGCTGCTCCTGAGTCAACGTGCCCTCGGCGAAGAACGTCTCCATCAACTGCTCGTCCGCTTCCGCAACCATCTCGATCAGCTGTTCACGGGCGCGCCCGGCGGCGTCGGCCAGGCCCGAGGGAATCTCGCCCTCCGTCACCTTGCCGTCACTGCCGAACGTCAGCGCCTTCATCCGCACCAGGTCGACGACGCCGGTAAAGCCTTTCTCCTCGCCGAGCGGAAGTTGAATAGGGACGATCTCGCGCCCAAGGTCCCGGTGCAGTGACTCGAGCGTCCGCTCGAGGCTGGCCCGTTCGCGCTCCAGCTTGTTCACTACGACCAGCCGGGGCAGTCCAAGGCTCGCCGCTTCGGCCCACATCTTTTCAGTCTGGACCTCGACGCCGGCAACCGCATCGACCACGACCACGGCGGCTTCCGCCACGCGCAGCGCCGCGCGCGCGTCGCTGAGGAAGTTCGCGAAGCCCGGGGTGTCGATGATGTTGATCTTGGTTTTCTGCCACTCGGCGTAGGCAAGGCTGGAGGAGAGGGTGTGCTTGCGAGCGATTTCTTCTTCGTCGAAGTCGGTGACGGTGGTGCCGTCGTCGACCTTGCCCAACCGGTTGACCGCGCCTGCCACGAAGAGCATGGTCGACACCAGTTGGGTCTTCCCGCACCCGCCGTGTCCGACGATGGCCACGTTGCGGATGCCGGTGGCGTCGTAGACCTTCATAGGGGTAATCCTCCTGCTTCGCCCGAGGGGCGAGGCCATCCGAGTCGACGGGGCTGGGCCCGTGCCCGCCAGAACGGGGCTGCCCGAGGCGGGAAGGGGATCATAGTCACGGGCGGCTCGGGGTCGCAAGGGCGCGACGGTCGGGCCTTGGCCCGATCCGCGGCCGTTTCAGTCGGTTACAACGCCATTACGACAAATATGTCTCTCGATCGGTCGCTACTGACAACAATGTTCAATCCGTCGCCGGTCGTCGGCGGGAGGGTATCGTCCTGACCTGCCGCGGTTGCGCCGCTGTCGCTCCTAGTCGGACAGCTTTGTCGACGTTTAATCATACATATACAAAAATGTAGCACGCCAGCGAGGCATCTTCGCTCGACGATCCAGCGTTTTCTTGAGGAAAGCCGCACCGCCGAGGCCGGCCGAGCCGTCTCACGCATGGCGCTCATCTTGCTCCATCGCGAACCGTCCGCCACGTCCGCGGTCGCCTCCCCCCGAGGATCGATCGACGACCAGTGTGCGTCCGCGGATGACGGCAAACCGGAATGGCGGCAGCGGGGTGCGTGCGTCGCCGTTTCTCAACGTTGAAGCATCGTTCGGAGGGCACGGATGGTCTCGAGATGTGGAATTCGGAGTAGCGTAGTCGTCATTCTGGCTGGGTGCATGGCGGCCCTGGTCGGCACACCCGCGTTCGCGCAGGACAAGGATCCCAACCCGGGCGCGATGACGCTGACAGCCTCGTTCGATTTTCTGAACCAGTACCAGTTCCGCGGCATCCGACAGAACTCCACAGGCATCGCGATGTGGCCCGCTGTTGATCTCGGGATCGCGACGTATTCAGGAAAGGGTGGGCTGAAGAGTCTCGGCGTCAATCTCGGCACCTGGAACAGCCTGCATACAGGAGATACCGGCTCGGACGGACCCAGTGGCAAGCTGTGGTACGAATCCGACTTCTACGCGTCGCTCGGCTTCGGCTTCGGCGGCGGCACATCGTTCACCACCACGTACACGTCGTACACCAGCCCGAACGGCTCGTACAGCACCGTCAAGGAGATCATGTTCAAGCTGGCGGTCGACGACAGCGGCCACTTCGGCAAAGGCGCAGTCAAGCCGTACGTCATCGTCGCGCGCGAGCTCGATGCGACGCAGGATGGGTTGACGAATGGACAAGCCGATGGCGGGCTGAATGCGGGCACCTATCTGGAGTTCGGCGGGGCTCCAGGATTTTCGGGGAAGAAAGCAAGCGTCTCGATTCCGGTCAAGATCGGAATGAGTCTCAGCAACTACTATGAGCTTCTCGGCGTCGATAACAAATTCGGGTTCTTCAGCGTCGCGGGTCTCGTGACGGTGCCCCTCGGCGGCACCACCAACTTCGGTGCCTGGAACGTGCACGGCGGCATAGAATACCAGAGGCTGGGCACCACCACGCAGGCGTTCAACGGTGGAGAGGCGAACCAGGCGATCTACTCGTTCGGACTGGGATTCACATACTAGGAGGTCCCGGATGTCGGAGGCGTTCCGCTGAGAGAGCCGCTGGCGTGTTCGCTCCGTACGATGACGTGGGTTGCAGTGGCGTTGTCGATGGCGACGACGCCGCTGCGCGCGCAGGGAACGTCTGCCGATCCGAACCTGGGTAATCTCAAACTCACGTCCGGGTTCGACGTCACCAACGCGTATCTGTTTCGGGGGATTCCGCAGGATGACACCGGCGTCATCATGTGGCCCTATGCGGATCTGGGCATCACGCTGCATCACGGCGACGGCGCTCTCGGGAACGTCGGTGTCAACGTCGGTATGTGGAACAGCCTGCATACCGGCCTGGCAGGGCTCGATGGACTCGGAAAGCTGTGGTACGAGTCCGACTTCTACACGACGTTGGCGTTGGGGTTCGGGAAAGGCACGAGTCTCGGTGTCACTTACACCGCGTACAACAGCCCGAACAGCGGCTTCGTACCGGTGAAGGAAGTGTCGTTCAAGTTGGCGATGGATGACAGCGGTCCGCTGGGACGCTACGCCTCGAAGCCATACGTCATCGTTGCGCGGGAGTTGGAAGGGCAGGCCGATGCGGGCACGAAAGAGGGGACGTACCTCGAGCTCGGTGCGGCGCCCTCGATCGGTCTCGGGCGCGTGGGCGTCGCAGTTCCGCTCAGGCTCGGCCTCAGCCTCGCGGACTACTATGAAGGCGCCAACGGTGATGAGCGATTCGGGTTCTTCAGCGTCGCAGGCGTCGTGACGGTGCCGTTCTCCAGCAGGCCGACGCGTTTCGGCAGCTGGAACGTGCATGGCGGTGTCGAGTTCGTGACGCTTGGCGACCGCAACGAAGCCATCCTCGGCGACCGGTCGAAAGTGATCGTCTCCGGCGGAATCGGTCTCAGCTACTAGCCTCCCGCACGCACTGCGGCCGAACGCGCGAGGCGCTCGTACCCTGGTGTCGCGTGAACGGCGTGCGCCAAATTGGGAGGCGGCCAACCGAGACGATCGCTCCATGTCCTTGACACAGCCGGGCTCCGGCGGTTCCACCCTTGTGACCGCATTCGACGCGGCTCGTTCCGAGCTCGAAGCCGACGCGCTTCGAGGAGCGGGTGGTCGTGCTGCGCTCGAGCGCTACGCGGACCGCGTGGACGCGATGCTGCGTCAGCTGTTCTCCGATGCATCCGGATCGGATGTGCCCGTCGCGGTGATCGCCCTCGGCGGGTACGGGCGACGTCATCTCTGCCTGCAGTCCGACATCGATCTCCTGGTGCTCTTCGAGCGCGAGATCGGCAAGGCAGAAGAGCGCTTCCTTCGCGGGTTTCTCAATCCGCTGTGGGATCTCGGGGTCGTCGTGGGCCATCAGGTCCGCGAGCTGAACGACTTCGAGCGGCTCGAGACGAACAACGCGGAGTTCCTGCTCGCGCTGCTCGACGCGCGTCCGGTGGCGGGGCTGCGGTCGCTCTTCGATCGGTTCCGCACGCTGTTTCACACTGCGGCGACGCACGCGTACATATTGAAATCGCTGCTCGAGTTGATCGATCAGCGGCACGCCGCGTTCAACGCCACGCTCTATCAGCTCGAGCCCGACGTCAAGGAGGCGCCAGGCGCGTTGCGCGATCTGACCGCCACTCGGACGATTGCGATGCTCACCGATCCGCTGTTGCTGCGGAGAGGGCCCGCGGACCCGGCGCGCGTGGATCAGGCCGAGGACTTTCTGCTGCGCGTGCGGTCGACGCTCCATCTGGACGCCGGCCGCAACCAGAATGTCCTGAGCCACGACATGCAGGAACGGACGGCGGATCTCCTCGGATACCCCGGCGCCGAGCCGCGTCAGCGCGTCGAGCGGCTGATGAGCGACTACTTCCGCCACGCTCGCATCGTCACGCGTGCACTCGATTGGGCGCGCAAGAGTGCGCCGCTGCCGGTCGGCCCCAACCTCGGACTCTCGCGCGACGGCATCCGCTTTCTCGATCCGATTCTCGCGGCGCGCAACCCGGCCACCTGGATTGGTGCCTTTCAGGCCGCGATCGATCACCACACCGAGGTGTCGGAAGAAGCGTTGTCGTGCGTACAGCAGCATGTCGATCGCTATCGCGCCGACGACTTCTTTCCGGAAGCGGACGACCGCGTCGCGCTGCTGCGTCTGCTCACACCGAGAGCCGGCCTCTACGAGCGCCTCTCCGAGATGCACGACTGCGGCCTGCTGGGGCGCGTCTTCCCCGAGTTTCAGGCGATCTCGTGGAGAGTCGTGCGCGACTTCTACCACAAGTACACGGTGGACGAGCACACTCTGCTCACGATTCGCAATCTCGAGCGCATCTCGACGACGACCGCACCGGAACGCGTGAGGTACCGGAACGTGCTCACTGCGGTTGCGGAGCCGGAGCTCGTCGTCCTGGCGCTGCTCCTCCACGACGTCGGCAAGTGGCGCGACGACGATCATGCGGTCGAAAGCGAGCGCATGGCCGTGGACGTCCTTGAACGACTCCAGCTCAGAGGCGACGCTCGCGACACGGTGCTCTTTCTGATCCGCCACCACCTGCGGATGTCGCTCGTGGCGTTTCGGCGTGACACCGAGGATCCCGAGATCGTCAAGAACTTCGCCGCCTTCATCGGGACCGAAGAGCGTCTGAAGATGCTCTGCCTCATGACCCTGGTCGATGTCGAAGCGGTGAGTCCGGAGACGCTCACGCCGTGGAAAGAGGAGCTGCTGTGGCGGTTGTACGTGGATACCTACAACCACCTCACGCAACGGTACGGCGACGAGTTGATCGAGCGGAACCAGGCAGGGCTCGACGAGTTGCTGAAGCAGCATCCCGACGATCTGTCCGTTGCGGAGATCACGCGCTTCCTCGAAGGGCTTCCGCAGCGGTATCTGCAGCTCTTCGCGAGGGAGGCGATCTATCGCCACGTGCGGCTCGCGCGCGACATCCATCCCGACGAGGTGCATCTGTCACTCGAGCGGAGCGGCGCCGCGATCTGGACGCTGGCGGTCGCGACGCTCGACAAGCCGTATCTCTTCTCGAACATCTGCGGTGTGCTCTCGTCGTTCGGCATGAACATCATCCGCGGCCACGCGCTCACGAACCCGAACGGTCTGGTGCTCGACGTCTTTCAGTTCACCGACGACGAGCGCTTCCTCGAACTCAATCCCGAAGCGCACCAGCAGGTGCTGCAGGTGCTCGAGCGCGTCGTGTCGGGGCAGGCCGATGTGACGAACCTGCTGCGGGGCCGCGAGCAGGGCGTGCTCCATGCAAGGAGCGCGTCCCGCTTTGCGCCGGTGGTTCGCGCCGACAACGAAGCATCGGGCCGGTACACCATCGTCGACATCGTCGCGAGCAACGCCATCGGGTTGCTCTATCGCATCAGCCGCGTCATCTCCCGCCTGGGATGTGACGTCGACCTCGTGCTGATCGCGACCGAAGGGGAGAAGGCGATCGACGTCTTCCACATCACCAAGGGTGGATCCAAGCTTACTGAGGCGGAGCAGCAGGCGCTGACGTCCGACCTCCTTCGTACACTGGAGGGTTCGCTATGAAATTGATCAAGTGCATCATTCGTCCGAATAAGGTCGATGAGGTCAAGGATGCGCTCGCCAAGTTGAACATCGCGGGAATGACGGTGACCGAGGTTCGCGGCCATGGCAAGCAGAAGGGGCACACCGCCATCTATCGTGGCAAGGAATACAACGTCAGCCTGCTGCCGAAAATGGAGATCGAAGTCGTCGTCGCCGACAACATGGCAGACGATGTCGTGAAAGCCGTGGTGCAGGCGGCGCGCACCGGAGAGATCGGCGATGGGCGCGTGTTCGTGCTGCCGGTCCTCGAAAGCTATCGCATCAGGACGGGCGAGAAAGAGTCGTAGCGGCGGGCTGGGAGGGACGGCGCCCCGTTCCGTGTTCGTGGGACGCGGGGCGCACGCGCCCGGCCGATCTCCGCATCCCGCCAGCGCTTTTCCGACAGTGATGTCGCTGCGTCGGTAAACCCAGACAATCCCGTCTGCCGAAGTCCGCACGCGTTCACGGGCGATCCCGTAGCGACCGATTTTCGGCCCAAGTTGCGCTGCGCCAACGCACCAGCGGCGACTCTGTCTGGCATTGACGTTGCCTGCGTGTGTCCAGGGCGTCGGCGATTCGATGGCATCGCAACGGGAACAGGAACGGGCATCCGAGATTGTCGGTGAGAGCGTCGCCATGCGTGCGATCTGCGATCGCATTCTGCAGATGGCGACACACGAATGTCCGATCCTGCTTCGCGGAGAGCCCGGCACGGGGAAGATGCTGGTGGCGCGGACGATTCACGCCAACTCCGGCCGCGCGAACCGGGCGTTCGTCAGGATGCACTGTGCGGCAATGCCGGACATGGTGCTCGACGCCAGCGTCTTCGAAGGGACGACCGGTCCGATCACGAGTTCTCCGCTCGACGCGTCCATCATCAGAGCCGATGGAGGGACGCTGTTTCTCGACGAGGTGACCGATCTCGGTCAGCAGGCACAGGATCGTCTGCTGACCGTGGCGCGCGAGGGCGTGTTGCACTGGCACGGACGCACCACGCGAGTGAACGCGCGTCTCATTGCCTGGTCGAGCCGGGATCTCGAAGACGGCGTGTCGTGTGGCCGTTTCCGGCGCGACTTCTACGAGCACCTCAGCGCGGTGACGCTCGCGGTCCCGCCGTTACGTGAGCGAAAGGCCGATCTGCCCGCGCTGCTGCAGCTGCTGGTCGAGCGGTTCGCGCGGGAGCATGCCCGGCGTGTAGATCGGCTGTCGAGGCGCGCGAGCGAGATGGTCATGAACTACGACTGGCCTGGCAACGTGCGCGAGCTGAGCGATGTCGTCGAGCGGGCGGTGGTCGTCGCCAGCGGACCGGTGATTCATCACCATCATCTGCCGCCGGCGGTGCAAGCGGCAGCTCCGACAGGATCCGAGGCGCCGATCGGGCTCATCGAAGCGATCGACGCCTACGAAAAGGAATTGCTGCAGGATGCGCTGAGACAGGCCCGTGGCGTGCGATCGAAAGCCGCGCGTCTGCTGCGCACCACGGATCGCATCTTCAACTACAAGCTGCGGAAGCACGGGATCGACAGCACGCAGTTCAAGGCGTCAGGGTGAACGCCTGACGTCGCAAGAGACTCACGCTGTTGCTCCTCCCTCCGCAGCTCGCCTCGCCTGCGAGTCCGTTGGCGACTATCGCGTACGCGGCTCGCTCCACGCGGCACTCCGGAACGCATCAGCCAGTCGGGTGCTGCGGACGTGTGACGGTACTCGTGCTCCCTCAACAGTTGCACCAGCCGGGTTGATGCATCCTGGAGCGCGGCGTGGAGCGAGCCGCGCACGCGAGAGTCGCCAATGGCGTCGCAGGCGAGGCGAGCGGCGGAGGGAGGAGCAAGATCGTCAGACTCTTGCGACGGTGGAGCCGCGAAGGCCCGTAAGGTACGCGCCGGAGACGCCATTGGCCGGCGAGCGGATCGCCGCGCGGAAGGATGCGTCAACCTGGGTGGCGCAATCGGAGTCGACCGCAAGGGATCAGAGACGACAAGCTACGACGGGCCATCTCCGTCGCCGCGAGGAAGGACGCGTAAACATGCGTCCGGTGTCGTGCGGATGGCCCATCCGGAACGTGTCGTCGCCGGGCGTCTCGCGCAGCTGGTGGAGGCGACGCTACTCGTAACGAAGCGCTTCGATCGGGTCGAGACGCGAGGCCCGGACGGCCGGGAACATGCCGAAGAAGATGCCGACGCTCGCAGAAAAGCCGAGGCCGATCGCGAACGACCACCACGGGAGGGAGATGGGGAAGCCGGTCGCGAGGTTGATCGTCACACCGATTGCGCTGCCGCACACGATCCCGAGCACGCCGCCGATTGCCGTCAGGAACGCGGCTTCCGCGAGGAACTGATACAGGATCTCCTGTCGTCGTGCGCCGAGCGCTTTGCGAACGCCGATCTCCCGCGTCCGCTCGGTGACGGAGATCATCATGATGGCCATCACGCCGATGCCGCCGACCATCAAAGCGACCGAGGAGATGACGACCAGCGCGAGCACGATGGCGCGGCTGACCTGATCCCAGACGCGAAGGATGGCGTCCTGCCCGCCGATCTCGAAGTCATTCGGCTCGTCGAGCTTCAGGCCATGGCGGATGCGCATGATCTCTTCGACCTCCGCCTCTGCCTGCTGCCTGGTCGCATCCTCCCGCGGCACGATCGTGATCTGCGCGCTGCCACCGCGTCCGAAGCCCTGTCTCGCGTTGGTACTGAACACCACCTGGTGAGTGGTCTGCGGGATCACGACGAAGTCGTCGGCCTGTGGGAACGGCGACGGTCGTTTGCCGAGCACGCCGACCACGATGTATTCGATCGCGCCGATCCGCACTCGCTTGCCGATCGGATCGAGCCCCTGCGGCGCGAACAGCGCCTGATAGGGTGAGTCGGCGAGGACGACGACGCGACGGCGGTGGGCGACCTCCGATTCGGTGAAGAACCGTCCGAGCGACAGCTTCACGAAGTTGACCGCCGCGAACTGCTCGGTCGCACCGAGCACCCCGAGCATCGGCGTGCGCTGTCCCTTATAGCTGACACGCTCGGCAATGGTGCCTTCGACGCCGCCCCCAAGCCAGATGTCGACGATCCCGACCGAGGGCGCCAGTTTCTCGATCGCCTTGGCGTCGTCGACGGTGAGATTGGGGCGCCGCATCAACTCGGAGAAGTTGGCGCCGCCGGCGATGTTCACCAGGCTGATCTTGCTCAGGATGATCGTGTTCGGTCCGAGCTGGCGAATACTGTCTCGCAGCGACTCGTCGAACCCGCGGATCAGCGACGTCATGCCGACGATCGCCGTGATGCCGATGACGACGCCGAGGATGGTCAGACCCGAGCGCATCTTGTTGCTGCGCAGCGTGTCGAACGCCATCCAGACGACCTCGCGCAGCAACCCCTTATTCACGGCGCAGGGCCTCGATCGGATCGAGCGACGCGGCGCGCGACGCCGGATAGGCTCCGAAGAACAGGCCGACGCTGGCGGTGATGCCGATGCCGAGCACGACCGACCATGGCTCGAGGCGGGCGGGCAGCGGCGTCAGCGCCGAGATGCCGGTCGCGGCCAAAAACCCCAGCGCGATGCCGATGATGCCGCCGAACGTCGAGAGCGTGATCGACTCGGTCAGCACCTGCGCCATGATGTCCTTGCGCTTCGCGCCCAGCGCCTTGCGCAGGCCGATCTCGCGGGTCCGCTCGCTCACGACCATCAGCATGATGTTCATGATCACGATGCCGCCGACCAGCAGCGAGAGCGCGACGATGCCCACGAGGACGGCGAAGACGCCGTTGGTGACCTGATGATAGAGGTCGAGGATCGTGTCGGAGGTGAACATCCCGAAGTTGTCGCGATCAGCCGGCTTGAGATGCCGCGCCACACGCAGTGCGACGGTGGCATCGTCCATGGCCGCGTTGAGCGCGTCGGTCGACGTCGGCTTCACGGTGAGGGTCAGCGATTGCCTCGCGCCGAACAGCTTCTGATACGCGCCGAGCGGGATGACGGCGAAGTTGTCCTGCGAGTTGCCGAAGAAGCTGCCCTTCTTTTCGCTGACACCGACCACCCGAAACGGGATGCCGGCGATCTTGATGTTCTTCTCGAGGGGGTTGATATCGCCGAACAGCTTGTCCGCGAGGTCATAGCCGATGAGGGCGACCGGCTGGCTGCGTTCGACCTCGATCGTGCTCATCATGCGGCCACGCTCGGCGGTGAACGTGGAGAAGTCGGAGTAGTCGCTCGTGACTCCTTGAATGCTGATGTTGTCGAGCTCCTGATCGCGGTAGCCCACGGTCGCGCCGCGCGAGGCCTGCGCCATCACCGCCTTGACGACCGGGCTGTACCCGCGAATCGCGGCAGCTTCCCTGAGTGTCAGCAGCGGATTGGCGCGGGTGCGCTCTTCATCATCCTGACTGCGGATTGGCGGCCGCCGTTGAATGGTGAACGCATCGGCGCCGACGTCGCTCACGATCGCGTCCGATACCATCGCATTCATGCCCTGAATCAGGGTGACCACCGTTACGATCGACGTGACCGCGACGATGTTGCCCAGCACGGTCATGAACGAGCGCAGCTTGTTGGCCCAGATAGCCTGCAGCGCGATGACGATCGAGTCCTTGATCTGGTTCATGCCCGACGGCTAGTTGCGATTCGTGCGCGTCCGCGTCGTCGATTCCTGGAGCCGGACGGCGTCACCGTCGGCGATCTCGCGGACCGATGAAAACGGCCCGGTGATGACTTTATCGCCGTCCTTCAGCCCTTCGAGGACTTCGAAGTAGCGCTCACCGGCGACACCGACCTTGACAGGCGTGTAGATCGCCTTCCCGTCCTTGACGACGAACACGCCCTCGGTCTCCTTGCGCGTGAAGCCGGGCGGCGGCTCGTTCGAGGCGCTCACGGTCGCTTCGACCGCATTGGAGGGGCTGGTCGAGGCGCGTCTGCGCCGTTGCGACTGCTCGCGCACGAGCTTGTTGTTGGTGTCGTACAGCAGCTCGCGCACGGTCAGTGCCTGAATCGGAACGGCGGTGACTTTCTGGCGTGTTGCCGTCGTGATCTCCGCGGTGCAGGTGAAGCCGGGACGCACGTCCGGCACCATGTCGTCGATCGTGATGACGACCTTGAACGTCGTAGCCTGTCGTTGCCCGTTGTTCTGGGTGCTCGACTGGATGGGGCTGTTGCCGATCTCGGTCACATGTCCTTTGAACGTCTGGTTGGGCACTGCGTCGATCATGACCTTGGCCGCCTGTCCAAGATGAACCGTGGGGATCTCGGTCTCATCGACTTCGACCTCGGCTTCGAGCAGCGACATGTCCGCGATGGTGAGCAGAACCGAACCGGCGTTGTTCATCGTGCCGAGCACCGCGGTCTCGCCTTCCTCGATGCTGCGTCTCGTGATCAGGCCGTCCATCGGCGCGTTGATGATCACCTGATTCATGTTGTATCGCGTCGTCGAGAGCGAGGCTTCCTCCTGGCGGATGCGTTGCTCGTTGGTCTCGATTTCCTGTTGCCGCGTCTTGAGGTCGCTCTCCCGTACGGCCAGGTCGTTCTCCGCGCGCTCCAGGGCTTCGCGGGTCGTCAGGCCTTCCTTGAACAGCTCCTGCTGCCGCTTGAGGTTCTGTTGCGCCAGCTCCAGATTGACCTTTCCCGTGTCCACGCCGGTGCGGGCCGACTGCAGCGATGACCTCGCGGCGGCGACACTGGCCTGGCCCCGTTCGAGCTGACCGGCGAGCGATCGCGGATCGATCTCGAGGAGAAACTGACCGGCCTTGACACGTTGGCCCTCTTCAACCGCCAGCCTGGTGACGCGACCGGTCGTGTTCGCCGACACATTGACCTGACGTTTCGGCTGAATCTTGCCCGACGCCGACACGATTGATTCCAGGTCGCGCGCGCGGATGTCCTCCGCCGTCACTCGCGCGCCGGTCTCGCGTTTGAAGTACAGGTTCGCGGCGAACACCGCCGCGGCGGCCAGGACGACCAGCACTACAATCGCAATTCTCTTCCGAGTCATCGATGCTCCTCAGGACCCCGAACGCACGTACCCGACGATAAGAGCGATCACGAGGTAAATGGCCAGCAGGGTGGTCGCAATGCCGCCGGTGCGCCGGCGATACAGCACGCCGAGACCGATCGACATCGTGATGAGCCACCACACCAGAATCAGATCGATCGTGCCAAGGAATCTCGTCACGAAGCTCATCTCATCGAGCATCGGAACGAAGATCGCGAGGTTGGCGCCCGGTGGACTCGTGCCCGCTGGCTTTGCCCCCGCAAGCAGGAGGGCCGCCGTCACGATGCCCTGCAGCGTCGAGACGACTCCCGAATGCGCGACGACCGAGTAGACCTGTTTGAACGTCGCCGATCCACCCATCAGCGTCGAGAAGATCAACATCAGGATGCCGGCGAAGATAGCCGTGAACACCGCGCCAAGGAGTAGCGTTGCGCCAGAGATGGCATAGGGCAGGATCGAGATGATCCGCTCCGCCTGCTCTTCGGTGACCTGCGGATTGCTGCGCAGCGCCTGGTCCACCATCGCATCATGCATGCCTGGCGATGACAGGATGATGTATTGGCAGGCAGCTCCGACCGTCAGAGTGACGGCGAGTATGCCAATCCACTTGGGCCTCGCGGCGACCGCGGCGAAGGTCTCCTTGGGCGAGACCAGCACGCCGATGATTCGCGCGAAAAGACCCAGTTGCGCGGGCGGTTTCTCGTCAACCATTGTCGTGTCTGCCACGTCAGTCATCCCCTTCTGCTAGCCGTGCGTCCACTACGCTGTGCCGCCAAGGGCAGCCATCGTTCCCGCCAGCAGCAGCGCCAACCCCGCATAGGCACCGAGAAAGGTCAGCGCCATGCGACGGGGGTTGCGCTGATACAACACGCTGACGCCGATCGCGAGCACCACGACCCACCACATCACGAACAGGTCGAGCTGGCCGAGGAATCTGCCCGCGGCGGACGCCTCGTTGAGCGTCGGCCACCAGGTCCCGATCGACGTCGCGCTGGTCGTCGTTTCGCCGACATACGTGCTGACCGATCCGATGATCTGTCTCAGCGCGAGAGGGACACTCGCGTGCACGACCACCGCCCAGACCTGCGCGAACGACGCCTGGAGCCCGCCGAACACGACAAAGATCACCCCGGTCATCGCCAACGCGAGGACCGGCCCGCTCAGGAGTGCCATTCCGAGACCATATGCGACACCATGGGCACTCAGCGCACGAAATTCGGCATAGCGCGAATCGTCGACCTCCTGGCCGAACGCGGCCGCGGTGCGGTCCCACTCATCGACCAAGGCCTGTTGCCCGACCTCTGTTTCGAACACTGCCACTCGGCTTCCTGCGGTTGCCATCGTCACGATGGCCAGTATCCCTATCCATCTGGGTAAGGCTGCAACCGCCGTCAACGTGGCTCGCGGGTGCCGAACGACCCCATAGATACGAGACAGGATTCCGTTCGGTCTGTCTGGTGGAACAGCGGCCCCTGGTTCGGAGGTCACTCAGACTCCTAGATACGGCGAAACCTTCGTTCTGTTCCCCTGTGGGCAGTCACCCGATTCCTGTGATGGACGCAGAGGCGTTCAGGAGAGGGGGAAGACGAAGTACTCAGTCTATTCCACCATAAGTTCGACCTGGTGACACGCGGTCTTTGCAGCTCGTTAACCGCTTCTCCATCACAGACATACGTCTCATCGGCCCTATCGACGCAAGGGACGCGGGCCGAGAAGATGGATGAGTAGAACGACGGACCAGACCCTGATCCCCCATGGCGGTTCGAATCGGAGAGCTGCTTCTCAAAGAGAAGCGCATTACGCCTGAGCAACTCCAGGAGGCGCTGAATTATCAGCGCTCGAATGGGGGGAAGCTCGGCTTCAATCTGATCAAGCTCGGATACGTCAAGGACGACGAGATCACGGCGCTCCTGAGCAAGCAGTACGGAGTCCCGTCGATTGCGCTCGGTTCCTTCGATGTCGATCCGGCCGTCGTGAAGCTCGTACCCGCTGAAACCGCTCAGAAATACCAGATCATCCCGCTGTCCCGATCGGGAGCCACGCTCACGATCGCGATGACCGATCCGACCAACGTGTTCGCCATGGACGACATCAAGTTCA
>DATFRP010000059.1:0-15435 GCA_035263125.1 Vicinamibacterales bacterium | reverse complement strand
CCCGTTTCCCCCGTGTCCAACCCGTTTCCCCCCAAGGTCAGAAATTGACGCGCACACCCAATTGCCCCTGGCGAGGCATATAGGCATTGCCCGAGGTGGCTACCGGCTGCCCGAAGTTCGGCGACGTGAGCGTCGTGTTGTAGGAGCCGTAGTTCTTCCGGTTGAACACGTTGAAGACTTCGGCCAGCAGTTCGACGTTCACGTGGTTGACCAGCGTCACCGTCTTGGTCATACGCATGTCGACCTTGTGGAGCGGCATCCCGCGCAGCGCATTGCGCGGCCACGTCGTGTTGGTCGCGATCACCGCGGGTCCTTCCCAGCGATCGAGAACAGCGGCGGGGATGGTGATCGGTGCGCCGATGTTCAAGCGGTTCGTTCCCGGCTTGCTGAAGGGCCTCACTGAGCTCGTGGCGTTGTAGTGCGAGCCCGATCCATAGAAATACGACCCTGACAGCGAGAACTGCCACGGCAGCCGGACGATGCCGTTCGAGCGGAAGGTGTTTTTCTGGAGACCTGAGGATTGCGACCAGTCGGCATCCGGGTCGAACGGGTTGTCAGCCTGATAGCCGAACCCGGTGGTGTTGTCCATCATCGAGATGGTGTAGGTGTAGGTGGCGCTCGCCTGGAAGTTCTGATTGAAGCGGCGCGTGAACGAGCTCGAGATCAGCCGGGTCTGTGTCTTGCCGTCGCTCGTGAGCCATTGATCGAGACCGTACGCAGGATTCGGACGGCCGTAGATCGTCGGGTCCTTGCTATAGCCGGTGACCGGATCGTAGAAGAGGTTCACGTCGCGGCTGCGCACCATCGCGCGCTCTTCGAGATCGGTGTAGTCGACGTCGAATCCCATCAGCGGGCCGAGCTGCTTCTGGAATCCGATCGAGCTCTGCCAGCTGTACGGATCGACGTAGCTGGGCGCGATGATCGTCGTCTCTTGCGGCGGCGTCGGGACGGCGCCCGACAGATACGCCTCCGGTGAGACACCGGCCAATGGATCGGCAAGGAAGTTGGTGCCGGTCGGCAGGAACACTGCGGCGATCGCGTTGTTGTAGAACTGCTGCCGGTAGGTCACGTTCGAGACGGGAAAGTTGTAGTACATCCCGGTTCCACCGCGAATGACGAGCTCGTTGTTCCCTCCGACGTTCCACGCGAACCCGACACGCGGGGCGACGTTGTTGAAGTCGTGCACGCCAGGGTGATAGCCGAAGTCCCCGTTGTCTCTGCCGTTGTCGATCAGGATCGGAATGTCCCGCACGCCCGGCGGGTTGAGGCCGTCGGGATCCACGTCGTAGCGGACGCCGAGGTTGAGCGTCAGGCTGTTGGTGAGTCTCCAGTTGTCGCCGAACCACAAGGCCGACTGCGACCGCGGGACGTTCACGAGATAGTCCTGATGGAAGAAGATCGAGTACTGCTGCAGATAGGGTTGAAGCAGGCTGAGATCCCATCGCGAGGGATCGTCCCAGGCATCTTCTGGAAACGCGGCCTCGAGGATGGCCGTCGACGGCTGTCTGTTGAACGTAAACGTGCCGCGTCGATTCAGGTCCCACACTTTCGTGTGCCGGTCCTTGACCCACTCACCGCCGAATTTCATCTCGTGCTTCCCGACGTGCCAGTTGTTCTCGACGCGGACCGGCCACTGCTTCGACCATGAATAGTTCGGGAAGTTCTGCTGTCCTCCGAGCGTCAGATTCGGGAACTGGAAGACCGGCACGCCGAACGGCGTGTTGTGGAACTGCTCGCTGTTCGACGGAATCGGATCGTCGTACCACGAGAATCGCCCGGTTCCGAGGTGGAGCTGCATCGTGAAGTTGTTGCTCATGATGCGCGTCCAGGTGCCGTACAGATTCGTCGAGTAATACCGTTGATGCTCCGCCATCGTCGGATGCGTCGTGCCGCTCGAGATCTGGAACGGGCTGTCGAGCTGCCAGCGCTGCAGGCGGACGCTGAAGCTGTTCTTTGCCGACTGCTGGTAGTCGACCTTGGCGAGGTAATTGTTCTGGACCGTGTTCGAGGGCAGCGACCACGTTTGATTCGGAAGTGCGGTCGGAGTCAGGACGGCCGTCGAGGGGTTGCGCTCGTACTCGTACGAGCCGAAGTAGTGAATCTTGTCGCGGACGATCGGACCGCCCAGCGTGAAACCGGTCTGCTGATCCGAGTAGGGGAGCACCACCCCCTTGACCGGATCGGCCTCGTTGAACTTGTCGCTGCGGAAGAATCCGAACGTCGAGCCATGGACGTCGTTGGTCCCCGAGCGCGAGATCGCCTGCACCTGCACGCCGGTGGAGCGTCCCTGGGTGATGTCGTACATGTTCGTCACGATCTGGAACTCGGCGATCGCCTCGCGGCTCATCTTCGGCTGCCCGAACCCGGAACCCGAGATGCGCTGCGAGATCTGCTGGCCGTCGAGGTTGAGCTGGAACTGATCGTCGGGCACGCCCGGCGTGTTGCCGATGCTGTTGGCGGTGATGCCTTTGACCATGAGCGACAACTCCATCCAGTTGCGCCCCTGCAGCGGCAGCTCCGCCATCTGCCGGCGATCGATGTTGCCGGTCACCTGCGATGACGTGACATCGACGAGCGGAGCCGCCGTGTTCACGACGACCGTTTCCTTCACGCCGGCCACGGTCAATGTAATCGGCGGAATTGATGCGTTGGTGCCCACGAGCAGCTCGATGGAGGGGACTTCCGCGGTGGCGAACCCTGCGAGCTCGATCTGCAGTTTGTATTGACCGGGCGCCAGGTTCTCGAAACGGTATCGGCCATCCGCCGACGTCACGGCGAGCAGCTGGCGGCCGGTGGCGATCTCGGTGGCGGTCACGGTGACTCCAGGCATGACGCCTTTCGAGTCGTCGACGACGGTGCCCTGCATGGTGGCGTTCTGCTGCGCGGCGACACCTGCCGGCAGGACCAAGGCGCAGACGAGCAACAGAAAGACAGAACGGCGCAGCATCGATAGTCCTCCCTGATACGGAAGCGTGAACACGCAACAGGGCGTCGGACGACCTCGTGGTCGCGCCGGTCATGCGACGAGCAAGCGCGGGGCCATCGCGCGTCGGTGGCTGACGCAGGGCCCTTTCAAAAGGAAATTGGCCGTGGACGCGCGGATGCACCGCGTGAACTCACGTTCGCACCGTGAAACAACGCGACAACGTTGCTGCCTCTGACGAGGGACTCGAACTGATTTGTCGGATTCGACCTTCCTACGGCGTCGCGGCAGGCCGCGGCAGGTAGGATTTGTGCACTCTGGCGACGACCGTCGCATGGCTGTCGGCGATGTCGGCGATCTCGTACTCGACTGCCTGGCCGACAAAAATGCTGACCGCCTTCTCGCTCAATCCGAAATCGTCGTCCAGCCAGTGATGCAGTTCGACAGTGGCGTGTCGCAGTGCTTCAGGCAGCGCGGACGCGGTGCCGATGGTCATCAAGTACTCGCTGGTCTCGACACGCGGCCACCCCATGTCGAATTCACCGACGACCGTCGATGGTCGCACCACGCTGCTATGCGGCCACTGTCGCCTCTTCACGACCTCGACGATGAACTCGACGTCGAGCGACGTCTCGATACCCGTCCCGGTCACGCTGCCATCGCCCTGGCGGGCGTGCCCGTGCCCCAGAAACAGCAGCGCGCCAGGCTGAAAGACCGGCAGCATCACCCTGGCCCCCGAGGTGAGGCCTGCAGAGATCATGTTGCCGCCGAACGGGCCCGAAGCGGTCGCGTCGACCGAGGCGGGATTGGATGGAGCCACGCTCATCGAGCCCAGCGTGGGACGCAGCGGCATCTCGAACGCCGGAGCATCGAATCGTGATCGCCACGGCGTACGACCAAGGCTTTCGAGATCGAACCGCACGACTCCCTTGACCTTGTCGATTGTCCACAACACACGTGTCGGATCTGGCCTGTTGCCCAACGTCGAGGGGTCCACGGAGTTGGCGACCATGACAGACGAGGACGTCCCGGTGTTCCGATTCGGCTCGAGCTTCTCGATCGTGACGACGAGCAGGTCGCCGGGCTCGGCGCCCTCGATGAAGAACGGTCCGGTCTGAGGATTGGGCACTCGGGCCGTGATCTTCCCTGTCGCGTCAACACCCATGTCGTCGACTGTCGAGGTGATGACCCGATCTCCACTCTTGATTCTCATCACCGGTGGGTGCGCGCTGGAGAACGTCCCAAAGAACGTCGTTGGAGAAAACCGATAGGTCTCGGCGCTGAGAGCGGCGGTGAAGAGGATTGCTGCGATGAGCGTGACGAACAACGAGAATGAGCGGGATGATCTCATGACCGTCCTTATGAGGGCACGTGGGTCGATGGGTAGATTAGGTTTCGGAAGACTCGAGCGTGCAGCGGACTCCGTGTGCTCAAGGATGATTGAGGAAATGCGCGATGTAAATGCATCGACATGAATGTCGGTACGCGTTCGACATTCTTGTCTGTAGCGTCTGCGCAGGAGCGGCACCGATAATCGCTCGCGGAGACGCTCTCGCATGGCTCCTCGCAATGTTCCCGCCGCGTTCGTCCTTCTCGTCGTTGTCACAGTGTCCGGGAGTGCTTCTCCACAGTCGTCGGACCCAGCCGAACACGATCCGATCGCGACGCTCGTCTCGCGCCTGGATCTCGAGCGCTACAAGGCCACGATCAAGGGGCTGACGCGATTCGGCGATCGTCGTCAAGGGACGGATCGCAATCGCGCCGCAAACGACTGGATCGAAGCGCAGCTCAAACGCTATGGCTGCACGAACACCGAGCGTCTCGAGTACCACTATGCGCCCGAGCCGTATCAGGATCCGCCGCTTGGCATGGCCGGTGGGATGCCGCGAGCGATCGGCGGAGGCAGACCACGCGGCGTCCGCGTGCCGTTGCGGGTGAATGTCGATCCGCTGGCGCAACCGGTCAGGGCGCTGCGTGAGCTGAATGCCCAGCCGAGCGTGCCGGGCCCGCGTGACGAGGTCTATTGCACGAAGGTTGGCGCCACGCGTCCCGACGAGATGTACATCGTCGGCGCCCACATGGACGGTCACGGCTGGGGCGAGGCTGCCAATGACAACGCATCGGGGACCGCGCTCGTGATGGAAGCCGCACGCATTTTCAGCGCGCCCGACGTGCAGACAACGCGGTCGATTCGATTCATTCTGTGGAACAACGAAGAATCGGACTACGGTGGCGCGCGCGCCTACATCGCGCAGCGGCGCGCGTTACAGGGCCGGGAGGAGCCGCCCGGCTCGGGACGATATCCCGAGCCGAAATGGCTCGGTATGATCCAGCACGACGTGCTGCTCTTCGACCATGGCATGCCGCGCGCCGACGGCAGCATCAGTCCGGAGCAGCGTGCCGAAGCGGACGTCAACATCGAGTTTCAGAGCCAGTCGGCCTTCGCCGCGCAGTCGCAGGAGCTGGCGTGGAGGTTTCAGGCGTCGAACGAGATCTACGCCACGGACTTCCCAGCTGCGGTCGGCAACCACATGGCGAGCACCGACTCGACCATGTTCATGGACATCGTGCCGTCGATCAGCCTTCGCGAGAGCGAGCGCGGCGTGCAGATCGGCAACGGCTGGGACCCGCACTGGCATCAGGCCAGCGACGTGTATGCGTCGTTCAGCGATAAGGACTTCAGACTCGGACTCAACGCGGCGCAGACGACCATCGGTGCGATCGGCCGTCTCGCTGGAGCGACGCTGGTGATCGACGGCCAGCCTGCAGAGAGAAAGCCGAGAACGCGGTAACCATCAAACGCAGAGACGCAATCATCGCTCAGCGCCAAATTTGAAGCGCTCCTGATTGCCGCGTCCCAGAATTGTCGTGTCGCACGACGCCCTCGCCGCGGCCCCGGTGCGACTCTCCGTGACGATCTAACAAGGGGAATTCGCTCCGCCGACCTCACGCGTGCGTTCAGCGGGCGCGTGGCTCATCTCTTGCTCACAGGCGGCGCGTCGACTCGTCGCGCCGTGATGCGCTCGCTGAAACCGAAGGAGGTCGCATGAGGACTGTGGGCAGCGTGCGGGCGCGGTGCGCCGCGGCAGTCATTGCACTGACGGTCGCCTGCGGGATTGCGTCGGCACAGACGTATCAGGGCGGCATCCGAGGTGTCGTCAAAGACACAGTGGGTGTCGTTCCCGGCGTTGAAGTCACTCTGGTCAACGAAGACACGAACGCCGTGCGTTCGGTGACGACGAACGAAGTCGGCGACTATTCGTTCACGAGCGTGCTGCCCGGCACGTACACGGTGCGAGTTGCCCTGGCTGGGTACCGAACGGAAGCGCGGACTGGCCTGCGCATCGCGACGCAGCAGACCGTGAACATGGATTTCACGCTCTCGATCAGCGGTGTGGCCGAGCTCGTCACGGTCAGAGCCGAAACACCGGTCGTCGAACGCGCGACCGCCAGCGTGGCCACGACGATGTCCGCGGCGCAGATCACCGCGATTCCGCTCTTCGGCCGCAACACGTTCTACACGGCAATCGCGACTCCCGGCGTCATTCAGTCCGGCGATCCGCAGTTCGTCCGCTACCAGGATCAATCGGGAGCGTCGCTGCTTTCGTTGGGAGGCGGGCCGCGGCGCGGTAACGCGTATCTCATCGAGGGCGTCTCGATCACCGACTTCCTCAACCGCGCGTCCTGGGTGCCCTCGACAGAAGGTGTCGAGGAAATGAAAGTCCAGCTGAAAACCTACGATGCCGAGATGGGCCGCGCCGCGGGCGGCGTGTTCAACGTCACCGCCAAGTCGGGGTCGAACCTGTGGCACGGCAGCACGCTCTTCATGAACAAGCCGGGCTGGGGCACCGGACAACTCTTCTTCGCCAAACTCGCGGGAACGCCGAACCCGCCGCAGCACTACTACTCGTGGGCGGGCTCCGTTGGCGGTCCGATCAAGAAGGACAAGACCTTCTTCTGGTTCAGCAAAGACGATTACAAACAGTTGAGCACGCGGAACAACGTGCTCACGTTCCCGACGCTGCTCGAACGCGCGGGCGACTTCTCTCAATCGCCGACCACCATCTACGACCCGCTCACGACCAGGCCGAATCCAGGCGGCACGGGATTCATCCGCGATCCGTTCCCAGGCAACATCATCCCGGCGGATCGCATCAATCCGATCGCCCGCGCGATGCTGGCGCAGATGCCGACGCCGGACGTCGGACGTTCGTTCAACGGCTCGGCGAGCCTCGATGATGGGCCGCAGGATCAGGAGACGCTCAAGATCGATCAGCGATGGGGCGCGAAGTGGACCACGACGGGGATGTATGCCCACCAGCACACCGGCGAACCGGGGTCGGCGTTCTGGGGACCGCATGGCACCATCCCCGCTGACCCGGCCGGCACGATCGGCTACCGCACCATTCATTTCCTGTCGTCGAACCAGATCATCGTGCCGAACAATTCGACGGCGATCGCGATTCGCTACGGCTATTACTACTTCCTCGGCGACGGCACGAACTACGCCGCGGGCTTCGATGCCTCGACGCTCGGTTACCCCACGAGCTTCACCAGCGTGCTCACGGACGGCGCCTTCCCGGCGATCACGCTGAACGGCTACAGCAGCATCGGCCATGGCGGCCGGAACATCACGCTGTTCGAAGGGCACACCGCCAACGCCACGATGTCGAAGTTCGTCGGCAAGCACTCGATCAAGATCGGTGTGGACTACCGGCTGTTGCAGGGGTACTCGGAGGCTCCCAACAACGCGAACTTTGCGTTCACGCAGGCATTCACGCAGGGGCCCAATCCCAACACCGCGAGCGCCATCGCGGGTGATGCGTTCGCGAGCTTCCTGCTCGGCTACCCCGCGAGCGGCGACGTCAACGTGGCGACACCGGGCACGTACTACACCAACTACTACTCGGCTTTCCTCCAGGATGACTTCCGGACGACCTCGAAGCTCACGCTGAACTTCGGCCTGCGCTACGAATACGAACCCGGCATTGCCGCCAAGGACAACCGATTCACCGTCGGCTTCGACCGCGATGCGATGTTCCCGATCCAGGTCCCGGGCATGACGCTCACAGGCGGATTGATGTATGCCGGGGTTGACGGCTACGGAACGTTACAGGGCAACCCCCTGAATAACGTGGCGCCTCGAGGCGGGTTTGCCTATTCCCTGACCGACAAGATGGTGCTCCGTGGCGGCTATGGCCTCTACTGGGTGCCGCCCATCACCGACATCAACGAGGCGGCGATCGGCGCACGCGGGTACTCCGCGTCGACGACGTTCCTGTCGAGCACCGACGGCGGTCTCACCCCGTCGGGCACGCTTTCGAACCCGTTCCCGTCCGGCATCACACAGCCGCAAGGCAACTCTCTCGGCCTCGCGACCGGAGCGGGCAGCGTGATCGATTTCGTCGATCAGAACTCCAAGCCGGGCTATGTGCATCAGTACTCGTTCGACTGGCAGCGCGAGTTGCCCGGCCAGATGGCGATCGCGATCGGATACATGGGCAGCCGATCCGAGCGGCTCACGCTGGGCGGCACCGTGGACGCGACGGTCAATATCAACCAGCTCGATCCGCAGCACCTCTCGCTCGGCGCTGCGCTGCAACAGACGGTACCCAATCCGTTCTTCGGGAACCCGGCGTTCGGCAACTTGAGCCGATCGGCCACGATCTCGCGTGGCCAGCTGCTCCGCCCATTCCCGCAATTCGACAACGTGCTGATGCACCGCGTGAACCAGGCGCGCGCACGGTACAACGCGCTCACCACACGCTGGACGAAGCGGATCTCAAACGGCTTCTCGCTGGACGTCAACCACACGTTCAGCCGTCTCGACGACAACCAGTTCGGCGAGAGCAACACGTTCTCGAACCGCCAGACGGGCGCGCTCGACAACGACGACCTCGATGCGGAGTACGGCGTGTCGCTGCTCGACGTGACCCACCGGTTGAATGTCAACGCCACATTTCAACTGCCGTTTGGCGAGGGGCACAAGTGGTGGCGGACCGGCATCGGGGATCTGCTGGCCGGCGGGTGGACCGTCACCGTCGCCGGACGGTATCAAACGGGATTCCCGCTGAACATCTCGCAGTCGAGCAACAACTCGAACCTGCTCGGTAGCCAGCAGCGCCCGAACATCGTCGCCGGCGTCGAGGCCATGACGTCAGGCAGCCAGGAAGAGCGCGCGGTGACCGGTTGGATCAATCCCGCCGCGTTCAGCCAGGCTCCGGCGTTCACGTTCGGCAACGCTCCCCGTACGAACCCGGACTGGCGAGGTCCCGGGCAACGCACGACCGATCTGGCCATCTCGAAGACGCAACGTCTGGGCACCAAGAGCGTCGCGCTTCGTGTCGACGTGCTGAACCTGTTCGACGACCCGCTGTTCATTGGACCGATCACCACGTTTGGCACGTCGAACTTCGGTCAGATCACGCAGGTCGGCGGCTTTGCGCGCTCGCTGCAGTTCCAAGTCAGAGTCGGTTGGTAAATCGGAGGTCACGATGAAACGCACCACGATCTGTCTCGCGGTCGCCATTGCGGTGGCCGCGTTGCTCGCGCTCATGACGGCCCGCCCGGTCGTCGCTCAGGACGAACAGGCGGGCGGCCGCCGTCGAGAGGCCGCGCCGCCGCCGAAGCCGGGTGCGCCTGAGCCGATCGTCGGCGGCATACGACCGCCGATCATCGGATCATCCGCGGGAGCGTCCGCGGGTCACCCGCTCACGACCATGGCTGCGATGGAGATCCTGCAGCGCGGCGGCAACGCGTTCGATGCCGGCGTGGCGGGGCTGCTCGTCGGCGGCGTGGTCGAACAGGATCTCTATAGCCTCGGAGGCGAGGCGCTCGTACTCGTCTATCCAGTCGCGGACAAGAAAGTCACCTCGGTCGTCGGTCAGGGCTGGGCGCCGAAAGGCGCATCGATCGAGTACTACAAAGCCCGGAACAAGACGCTGAGCGGCGAAGGGCTGGATCCCTCGGTCGTGCCCGGTGCGCTGGCGGCGGCGCTGACCGTGCTCGAGAAGTGGGGCACGATGTCGTTCGAGCAGGTATCGGCTCGAGCGATTCAGTACGCGGAGCAAGGGTTTCCACTGCGCCCCCGGACCGTGAACTCGATCAGAGGCAATCTCGAGTTCTTCAAGGCATGGCCTGACAATCAGCGCTACTGGCTCAAGGCCGACGGGGCGATGTACGTGCCGGGCGAAACGATCAAGCTGCCCACGCTCGCCAGCACGCTGAAGAAGATGGTCGAGGCCGAGCGCAAGAAGGGGAAACGCAACCGGGCGAAAGGCGTCGTCGCGGCGCGCGACCGCTTCTACAGAGGTGACATCGCGGACACGATGGTCGCCTTCTTGAAAGAACATGGGGCGCCGTACGAGAAGAGCGACTTCGAGGAGTTCTTCGCCAGAGTCGAAGAACCGGTCGCCACGACGTACAAGGGTTACTCGATCTACAAACAGGGCTTCAACAGTCAGGGTCCCTCGCTGCTCGAGACCCTGAACATCCTCGAGAACTTCGATCTCAGGGCGATGGGTCACGATACGCCCGACTACATCCACACGATCATCGAGGCGATGAAGCTCACCTACGCGGATCGCGACACGTACTACGGCGACCCGACGTTCGTGACGACGCCGGGCGAAGGGCTGCTGTCGAAGGCGTACGCGAAGCAGCGGGCGGCGCTCATCGATCCGAAGCACTCATCGCGCTCGTTCATCGCCGGAGATCCGCTGCCGTTCGATTCGCACGTGAAGCAGTGGGCGTTCTGGAAGGCGAACGATGTCGCCAACGCGTCCGAGCTCGAGATCCCGATGGTCGAGCTGCTGGCATCGAACGGCATCCCCAAGGACACGACGCACATCAGCGTGATCGACAAAGACGGCAACATGTTCGATTCGACACCGAGTGGGGGATGGATCGGCGGCGCCGTGATCCTCGGCAACACCGGTGTGGCCATGAGCGTCCGCGGCGAACAGTTCTGGCTCGATGAATCGCGTGCGGCTCAACTTCGTCCGAGGGCGCGGCCGCGCTACACGCTGACGCCGAGCTTGATTCTCAAAGACGGCCAGCCCTTCATGGCGCTGGGAACCCCCGGTGGCGACAACCAGGAGCAGACGATTCTGCAGGCGTTCCTCAACATCGTCGAATTCTGGGACGAGTGGTATCCGAACCTCCATACCGCCTTCGCGTGGCCGCGCTTCCAGACGATGCACTTCTACGGGTCGGTGTGGCCGCATCGCGCCGGCTTCAACCGCATGAACATCGAAGCGCCGATCTCGAAGGCGGTGGTCGACGAATTGAAGAATCGCGGGCACGACGTGAGCGAGGTGCGTCAGTACGGCATCTCCGGCTGTGCGACCGGCGTGATGATCGATCCGGTCACACACAACCGTCTCGCGGGCGCCGATGCGCGACGCGATTGTTATGCGATGGGGTACTGACGGCTGTTGTTCTGTCGGTGCGAGCCGGATGGCCGTCGGTGCGGGCGCTCTGTCGATTGTCGGTGCGAGCCGTCAGACGCTCGTCGGTGCGGTTGCTCCGACATTCTTGACGGGCGTTCGAAGCCCAATCCGACAAGAGTGCGTGCCCACTGGCGCGGTGTGCGCGCGATCACAGAGAAGGTCTTGTGCGAGAAACGGGCGTGTCTACGGGGGAAAACTGCTTGCGGTCGATCGCACATCGCGCAGGTGGCGGCATGGAATCCAGCTTGCTTTCTGAAGGGCGTCGGTTCAGGTCGCGCAGACATCGGTCTGCGCACACGACAGGCACGCAGACAGGAGGTCGCATGAAGATCCGGTGGGTTCATTTCTTCCTTGCCTGCTGGGCCGTGCTGGCATCGACGGCAGTCAGCACCACGCCCGAACACCCCGCACAGGCAGCGCAGTTCATGAACCCGCCGGTCCCTTCCAAGGCGTTCCTCGATTCCTATTGCATCACCTGTCACAACAGCCGACTGAAGACGGGCGGACTCGATCTCAGCGCACTGGATGTCGCCAACGTGGGGGCGCATGCGCCCGAATGGGAGAAGGCGGTCGTCAAACTGCGTGCCGGCCTGATGCCGCCTGCGGGTATGCCGCGCCCGCAGCCGGCGGTCATCAACGAATTCGCGTCGGCGCTCGAGTCGGCGCTCGATCGAGCGGCCTCCACCCATCCAGACCCCGGACGCACCGAGCCGTTTCATCGATTGAACCGAGCCGAGTATCAGAACGCGATTCGTGATCTCCTGGCGCTCGACGTCGATGTCACGAACTGGCTGCCGACCGACGAGATCAGCTACGGCTTCGACAACATCGCGGGCGTTCTGAAGTTGTCGCCGCTGCTGACGGAGCGTTATCTGAATACCGCGCAGAAGGTTGCGCGCCTCGCAATCGGCACACCTGCACCCCCGAACGGCGATCTCTATCGCGTGCCCGACCAGCTCGATCAGGATGTGCGCCTCGAGGGCATGCCGGTTGGCACACGTGGCGGCATCCTCATCCAGTACGTCGCGCCGCGTGACGGCGAGTACGACTTCAAAGCGCGCGTCGGGCGTGGCATCGATTCCGACATTCCTCATTTCATCGGCCAGCAGGACCTCGAGCTCAGCATCGATGGCGAGCGCGTCCACGTGTTCACGCTGCCGGACACGCCTGGAGAGGATCTGAACATCGAGCGTCAGGTCGCGCGCGCACCGGGCACCGGGCGCGTTCGTGAGCGGCGTGTCGATGCCAACGGTGATCCGATTCCCGACGAAGCCGCGTTGGCCCGACGAAAACTCGACGACGACTGGGTGACCCGGGTGCCGATGAAGGCAGGCGCACACGAGATCCGCGCCACCTTCATCGGAAAGACCAACGCGGTGTCGGAAGGATTCCGGAAGCCGTTCCTGAAGCCGTACATCGGACGAGGTCCGACCGACAACCGCGAAACCCGCGAAGGCGCGTCGCTGCGCGAGCTGGAAATCATGGGGCCGATCAACCCGGGCGGTGCCGCGACATCCGCAAGCTACAAGCGCATCTTCACCTGCACACCCCGCCTGCGCCAGGGCTTCGGCGAGGCAGGCTCTGAGGATGAAATCAAATGCGCAAACCAGATCGTGTCGACGCTGGCGCGACGTGCGTATCGGCGGCAGGTGACCGACACGGATATGAAGGTGCTGCTCGACTTCTACGCGCAGGGTCGCGCGCAGGGCACCTTCGACACCGGCATAGCGCTGGCACTTCAACGGATCCTGATCAGCCCGTCGTTCTTGTTCAGGACTGAGTTTGATCCGGGTGCGACCTCCACGTCGTCGGGTGTTTATCGAATCAGCGACATCAGTCTCGCCTCGCGGCTCTCGTTCTTCCTGTGGAGCAGCATCCCGGACGACGAGCTGCTGAACCTGGCGATCATAGGAACGCTGCACGAGCCCTCGGTACTCGAACGCCAGACGCGTCGGATGTTGGCCGATCCGCGCTCGCGAGCGTTCACCGAGAACTTCGCCGGCCAGTGGCTGTCACTGCGCAGGCTGCCGGACATCGTTCCCGATCCATTCCTCTATCCCGACTACGGTGACACGCTTGCGCGGGCCTTCGAGAAAGAGGCGGAGCTCTTCTTCGACAGCATCGTCCGCGAAGACCGGCCCGCCACCGAGTTGCTCACGGCGAACTACACGTTCGTCAATGAGCGGCTCGCGCAGCACTACGGCATTCCCAACGTCAAAGGCGTCAACTTCCAGCGCGTCGTGCTCGCGGATGACAGTCCGCGCCGCGGGCTGCTCGGGAAGGGGGCGATTCTCACGGTGACCTCGCTTCCGAATCGGACGTCACCGGTCGTGCGCGGCAAGTGGGTACTGCAGAACATCCTGGGGGCGCCGCCGCCCGAACCGCCGCCCAACGTGCCGTCGCTGCAGGAGAACGGCGAGAAGGTCACCAAGGTGCGCACGCTGCGCGAGCGGCTCGAGCAGCATCGTGCGAACGCGGTCTGCGCGTCGTGCCACAAGCTGATGGATCCGATCGGCTTCGCGCTCGAGAGCTTCGATGCGGTCGGAAAGTTCCGCACCTACGACGAGAACTTCGAGCCGCTCGACAACTCCGGCGTCTACGCCGACGGCTCGCGCATCGATGGGGTGCCCGGTCTGCGGCAGGTGCTCGTCAACCACTCGGACCAGTTCCTCGCCAATGTGACGAAGACGCTGCTCACCTACGCACTCGGTCGCGGTGTGGAGTACTACGACACACCGGCCGTCCGCGCGATTCTGCGTGACGCCGCACCGCAGAACTATCGCTTCTCGTCGCTCGTTCTCGGCATCGTGAAGAGCCAGCCATTTCAGATGAGGAGATCCGACTCATGATCATCACCAAGAGGGCCATCTCGCGTCGGACGGTGCTGCGCGGGATGGGCGTGTCGCTCGCGCTGCCGCTGCTCGATGCGATGGTGCCCGCACTGACAGCCACGGCCGCGACGGCCGCAAGTCCTGCGCGCCGGTATGGGTTCTTCTACATGCCGAACGGCGTGGCGATGAACCACACCAACGTGAATTACTGGAAGCCGGCGACGGCAGGCGCCGACTTCGAGTTCTCCCCGATCCTGAAGCCGCTCGAGCCGTTCCGGAATCAGGTGACGGTCGTGAGCGGTCTGCACAACCGATCGGCCGAAAGCCTGGGCGACGGCAATGGCGACCACACCCGCAGCACCGGCTCGTGGCTGACCGGGACGCACATCAAGAGGACCGAGGGATCGGATTTGCGCGCGGGTGTGTCGGCCGATCAGGTGATCGCCTCGCAGTTCAAGAAGGAGACGCCGCTCCCGTCACTCGAACTGGCGATTCTTCCGAACTCGGTGACCGGTGGATGCGACACCGGCTACAGCTGCGCATACGGGACGACGCTGTCCTGGTCGTCGCCGACGACACCGCTGCCGACCCAGAGCAGCCCGCGGCTCGTCTTCGAGCAGCTGTTTGGTGATGGTGGTCCGGCCTCGGCGCAAGCGGCAGCCGCGCGAACGAAGAACAGCATCCTCGACTCGGCAATCCAGGAACTGGCTGGCCTGCACTCGAAGCTGGGCCCTGCGGATCGCGCGACTGTGTCCGACTACCTCGACGTCTTGCGCGAGGTGGAACGACGCATTCAGCAGACGGAAGCGAAGAACGCGGAGTCGCCGCTGCCTGAATACGAGCGCCCCGGCATCGGCGTGCCCGAGCGATTCGACGATCACGCCAAGCTGATGTTCGACTTGCAGCACCTGGCGTTTCAGGCCGACATCACGCGAGTGACCACCTTCATGTATGGCGCGGAGCAGCGAGCACGGATGTATCCGGAGATCGGGTTGAACGAGTCGCACCACTCGATGTCGCACCACGGTGACAACCCGGAGAACCTCGCCAAATACGCGAAGCTGTGTACGTGGCACGTCGATCTGTTCGCGTACCTCGTCGAGAAGATGCGAAACACACCGGATGGCGACGGCAACCTGCTCGATCACTCGCTGCTGATGATCGGTGGCGGCATGAGCAACGGCAACATCCACTCGCACATCGATGTCCCGATCGCGCTCGTCGGTGGCGC
>DATFRP010000058.1:0-36843 GCA_035263125.1 Vicinamibacterales bacterium | reverse complement strand
TTCGATCAGTGCACGCGCGAGGTCGAACTCTTCACCGAGGGCGTCGTACGCGTTCTTGTAGTCCCGGTCCTTGCTCCAGCGACGATGGAGCGCGCTGATCTTGGTCATGGCTTCAATTCCTTTGCCCTCTGGACTGCCAGGTCGATCTCTCCGGTCGGAGTCTTGTCGGTCTTCTTGATGAAGGCCCTGACGATGACGACCCGCTGCTCTTTCGCCGTGACGTAGAGCGCGCGGGCGATGCCGGCTTTCCCCTTCAGGCGGATCTCCCAGAGCTGGCCGCGAATGTGTCGGACGTGCGGCTCTTTGACGTTGGGCAGGCCGACGGATTCGATCAACTCCGAAATCCGGACCAGCCGCGCCCGCATGTCCGCCGGCAACTCGCCCAATTCAGCGTCGACCGTCTCGTTCAACGTCTCGACGGTCCACGCCATCGCCACTCTCAGTATACCAGATGTGGTATTGCCGGCCGGACGCTGAGGTCACGCTGCCCACCGCAAGCCCTCAAGCCGCCGCAGCGGTAGGTTTACGATCTAGAGGTGACCTGGGCCGAGGTGATTCGCAAGCTGAAGGTCGCAGAATTCGTCGAGGTCCGGTCAGGGAAAGGCAGGCATGTGCTACTGAAGCACCTTACGACCGGCAAGGAAGTGTGGGTGGCGGTTCACACTAAGAAAGACGCGGGACGGCTCGGTAATCGGATCCTGCGTGAGGCAGGTGTCGAATGACCATGCTCTATCCGATTGTCCTTGAAACCGAAGAAGGAGGGGCGGTAAGCGCGTACGTGCCAGGGCTACCCGTCTATGCGGCGGCCGACACGCATGCGAAAGCCGAGCGGGCTATTCGCACAGTGCTGACCGAGTATCTGCACGCCCACCCAGGCAGCCAGCCAGTTGCACGTGTCCGTGTCGCACGCTTTTCCGACAAAGGGGACCGAAAGGTCGACATCGTTGGCGCGGCGGCGTTGGCGGGGGCTCATCGAAGCACTGAGAAGGCACGAGCCTCGCGAGCCAACGGTCGGCTTGGTGGCCGGCCTCGCAAGATCGACGCGACACGATCACGCAAGAAGCCGTCCCGCTAGCCCCGTGGGACGGACGACAGGAAACCAGTGCCCTTCGCCATGGACAGCGACGTGATCCTGAGCGCGATCGTCTCGTACGTCAGTCAGGCGTCGGGCGATCGATGCGCTCGACGACGAACACCGCAACGGGACCCCGGGTGGCTTCGAGCCGGAGCCCGAGTAATGACCCTTAACCGCCGGATGATTGCACATTCCGATGAAACGGGCCCCATCACGATGGACCGATGATAGGAGTGCGCGACGGTTCCTGAAAACGATCGCGTATGTGAACTGAAGCTGCCTCATTCCTGTTGCGGGGTTTGTAAGACGACTTCTAGTCCCGGTCTCCGTTCCTTCGTTCCTCCTGTTAATCCGTTTCCTCCGTCACCTCCGTTGCCTCAGACGGGTGATGACGCTTGCGCTCGTGTTGTTGACTGGAGGGAACGGAGTGTACGGAGAGAACGGATTAACAGGAGAAACGAAGAAACGGAGTCTTACCAAATGAAGTTGAGAGATTCACCTCCGTTCCTTCGTTTCTCCTGTTAATCCGTTTCCTCCGTCACCTCCGTTGCCTCCAGGCAGTAGAATGCGCGAGGGAGACGACCATGCCAGTTGCCAAACGCATGATGACTGTGGCGCTTCTGCTGCTTCTGGCGGTACCGGCGTTCGCCCAGACCAAGAAGACGGAGCACTGGGTCGCCACATGGGCAACCGCGCTCGTGGCGCGGCCATTGCCTGCAGCACGTGGAGCCGGACCCGGTGGCCCGCCAGCACCTGCACCGGCCCCGCCTTCTGCGGCAACGGCTCCGAGCGGGCCGACGCCGGTCGCACCGGGCCCCGCGCCGCAGGCCGGACCACCGGCGGGTGGCCGCGGCGGATTTGCGCCGCCCGTCACGATGACGAACCAGACGATTCGTCAGGTCGTGCACACCAGCATCGGGGGCAGCCGCGTTCGCGTGGTGTTGAGCAACGCGTTCGGTACGGCGAACGTCGATGTCGGAGCAGCGCACATCGCGCTCCGCGACAAGGACAACACCGTGGTGGCGCAGTCGGTCAAGCCGATGACCGTTGGAGGCGCCGAGACGTTCAGTATCCTCGCAGGGGCGACCGTGGTCAGCGATTCCGTGGACATCACCGTACCGCCGGTGTCCGACCTCGTGATCGACCTGTACCTGCCCGGCGAGATCGGCATCGGCCCATCGCCGGTGACGACGCACAACGGCGCGTCGCAGACGAACTTCGTGTCACAGACCGGCAACCATTCGGGCGAGGTCGGGCCGGCGCTCGGCACGCGTGCCGGCGCCTGGTTCATGCTCGCCCGTGTCGAGGTGGTTGCGTCGACGAACACCGGAGCGGTCGTGACCTTTGGCGACTCGATCACCGACGGTGCGCGATCGACCTCCGACCTGAACGCCCGCTGGCCCGATCAGCTCGCTCGCCGGCTGGCGGCGCGCAAGGGGCCTGGCTTCGCGGTGCTCAACGCAGGGATCAGCGGCAATCGCGTGCTCGGTGACGGCGCCGGCGTCAGCGCGCTCGCACGCTTCGACCGCGACGTGCTGATGCAGACCGGTGTCACTCACGTCGTCGTGATGGAAGGGATCAACGACATCGGGATCGCGCGGAGCAGCCCGTCGCCGAGCGCCAACGATCTGATCGCCGGGCACAAGCAGCTGATCGCCCGCGCGCACGCGCGCGGTCTGAAGATCTACGGCGCGACGCTTACCCCGTACGAGGGCGCGGGCTATTTCACCCCCGAGGGAGAAGCCAAGCGGCAGGCGCTCAATCAGTGGATCCGGACGGGCGGTGCCTACGACGGCGTGATCGACTTCGACATGGTGACCCGCGATCCCGCGGCGCCGACCAAGTTCCTGCCGGCGTACGATTCAGGCGATCATCTGCATCCCGGCGATGCCGGTTACAAAGCGATGGGGGATGCGGTGGACCTGGCGTTGCTTACAGTGAAGTAGGACCAATCAGGCTTTTACCAGCTTCTTATCCGACAGCTGGTGCTCGTGGAGGAACTCGAGCGCGAGCGCCAGCACCTTCTGGGTGAACTGTTCGGCATCGAGATTCCCGTACTTCTCCTTGAACGCCAGGATCGGAACCACCGCCTTCGCCATCGCGCGATGGCCGCCGGCGTTGCCGATGTCGTTGAAGTACTTGCGCACGAACTCGCCCGCGTTTCGGGAGTAGCCGAGATTCCTGACCGACATGATCAGCACGTCGTTGACGATCCCGAAGACGATCGTCCACTGCACGTTCTCGAGCTGCAGGTAGAAGTCGGCGACGTAGGGAATGAAATCCTCGCGTGGCGTGGTGCCGAGGAACGCGCAGAACACCTGCTCCGACAGCCGCCCGTTCTGCTTGGCCTTCAGCACGTAGTCGAGCCGCTCCATGGTGATTTCCGCGCCTTCCATCTTGCGGATCAGCGTCGCGTCGGCCAGCGGATACAGATACGAGAACGCCTCGATGTCGACGCGGTTCGCCTGGCGGTTGAAGAAGAGCGTGTCCGACTTGATCGCGTAGAGCATCGCCGTGGCGACACGTTCCGAGATGTTCATGTCGGTGGCGCGGAGGTGCTCGGTGAGGATGGTCGACGTCGAGCCGTAATCGACGCGGATGTCTTTGTAGACCGCGGTGTACCCCGGCTGCTCGGGATGATGATCGATGACCAGACCGACGCGATCGATGGTGCCGCCGAAGTAGTGCGGCTGGACATCGACCATCGCGATGCGATCGAACGCTTCCACCTGCTCGAGCGTGAGAATCTCGACGTGGATGTCGAGCAGATTCATCATCCGCTGATTCTCCGGACGCGTCACGCCCTGCAGCGCAGCAATCACTGCGGTCTGCCGATTGCGGTGGAGGAGCGTGCGCAGCGCGAGGCCGCTCGCCATCGCGTCGGGATCGGGATCGTTGTGGAGGAGGATGAGGACGCGGTCGGCGTCGCTGAAGAACCGCTGGTACTGCTGGACCCGGAGCCGGGTGAGCGATCGACTGAACTCGGTGAGCAGCGGGCCGCCAAAGAGTTCGGAGAGCGCCAGGTAGTTGAGCTCGGGAAACTGCGCCTTGAGCTCGTCTTCCCGTTGTCGCGTGTGGGAGGTGCCGACCCCCAGCACGTAGACGAGCGTGCCTCCCGCATCCCAGATGGCTTCGAGTACCTTCTTGAGGCTTCGTCGCCCGTTGTCTTCGACGACGACGCAGGTGCCGGGAGAGATATCGGCCTTGACGTAGGTGTCCATGCGGCGGAGATCGCCGCATGTCACATTCATACCGCTGTCATGAAGGCGACGGGCGAGCGGTTTGCTCTCGACCAGGAACTCGACTTCGAAACTGGGCAACAGGATCTCGTCGAGCATCCTGATCGCCAGCTCCGTCTGGCATGCGGCAAGGCACCTCATGCCCGGCCTGCCGCAGCCTCGGGGAAAACCCTACACATAGACGCCAAACGCCTATTATACGCCTCGACGACGGGCAGCTTATGATCGGGGACTTCAAGGGGGAATACCACGGTGGGGACCATGCCGCCACGCGCGCTCAGCTCTGCAGTGATCGCGTTTCTCGCCGTAAGCGTCACGTGTATCGTGGCCGCGCGGGCACAGCAGCAGCCGGTATTTCGAGCCGGGACCGACCTGGTGAGCCTGGGGGTTACCGTCAGCGACCGCCGCGCCAATTTCCTGACCGACCTCACACGTGACGAGATCGAGATCTTCGAGGACGGGAAGAAGCAGGCGATCGAGTACTTCGCCAAGGGAGACGCCACAGAGCAGGCCCCCGAACTTCATGTCGGCCTGCTCTTCGACACCAGCGGCAGCATGGGTGCCGACATCGCGCTCTCGCGATCGGCGGCCGTCCGCTTCCTCAACACGCTGCCTGACGCCAAGGACATCACGCTCGTCGACTTCGACACCGAGGTGCGCGTCGCGAGATACGGTCAACAGGACTTCCCGCGTCTCGTCGAGCGGATCCGCGGGCGGAAGCCGGGCGGCAACACGGCGATGTACGACGCGCTGGGAGTGTACCTCGATGGCGCTTCGAGTGCGCAGGGCCGCAAGATTCTCGTCATCTTCACTGACGGCGGCGACACCAACAGCGCCATCCGCTTCGGCGATGTCGTGACGCTCATTCGCGCGTCGGACGTCACCGTCTACTCGCTCGGGTTTCTCGAGAATCAGCCCAGCGGCGTCCGTGGCGAACAGCGCGTCCGCCTGACGCAGATCGCCGCAGAAAGCGGTGGTGAATCGTTCTTCCCGATCGAGATGAAGCAGATCGAGCAGGCCTACGACAAGATCCTGTCCCAGATCCGCGCGCAGTACAGCGTCGGGTACGTCTCCACCAACACGACCACCGACGGCAGCTGGCGGAAGGTCGAAGTCAAAGTCCGTCGCCCCAACGCAAAAGATCTGCGCGTTCAGTCCCGTAAAGGCTACTTCGCGCCCTACCGGAAATAAGCGCGTTCTCCGCCCTCGGCGATCTCTGCGTGATCTGACAGGTCTACCGTGTGGTACGATGGCATGTTCGGCACGCGACAAAATTCGCGACTGTATCGCCATGCCTTCAATCCACGACCGCTTCAAGCTCGTCAGCGATTTCGAAGTTCGCGGCGACCAGGTGCGCGCGGTTCCGGAACTGGTCGAAGGACTCACGCGCGGCGACTCGCATCAGGTGCTGCTCGGCGTCACCGGATCGGGCAAGACCTTCACGATGGCGCAGGTGCTGGCGCAGGTGAACCGCCCGGCGCTGGTGATGGCGCACAACAAGACGCTCGCCGCGCAGCTCTATCAGGAGTTCAAGCGCTTCTTCCCCGAGAACGCCGTCGAGTACTTCGTCAGCTACTACGACTACTACCAGCCGGAAGCCTACGTGCCGGCCACCGACTCGTACATCGAGAAGGAAGCGACGGTCAACGACGAGATCGATCGCATGCGTCTGTCGGCAACCCGATCGCTCTTCGAGCGGCGTGATGTCATCATCGTGGCGAGCGTCTCGTGCATCTACGGCCTGGGATCGCCCGAGGCCTATTACGGTCTGCTGCTGCCGCTCGAAGTCGGCCAGCGCATCGATCGCGATCAGATTCTCCGCAAGCTGGTCGAGATTCAGTACGAGCGCAACGACACCGAGTTCGGGCGCGGCACCTTCCGCGTGCGCGGCGACATCGTCGAAGTCGTCCCCTCGTACGAGGAACATGCGCTGCGCATCGGGCTGTTCGGCGACGAGGTCGACGAGCTGGCCTGGTTCGATCCGCTCACCGGCAAGGTCATCCGACGTCTCGACAAGGTCGCGGTTTACCCGAAGTCGCACTTCGTCACCTCACGGGATCGCACGAAGCTGGCAGTGGAGTCGATCAAGCGCGAGCTGGGGGAGCACCGCGGCCTGCTGGAATCTGAAGGCAAGCTGCTCGAGGCCCAGCGCCTGCATCAGCGCACGATGTTCGATCTCGAGATGATCCGCGAGATCGGGTACTGCCACGGCATCGAGAACTACGCGAGGCACCTCACCGGGCGACCGCCAGGGGCGCCGCCGCCGACGCTGCTCGACTACCTTCCCGACGATGCGCTCGTCATCGTCGACGAGAGCCACCAGACGGTGCCGCAGGTTCGCGGCATGTATCACGGCGATCGCTCCCGGAAGGAAGTGCTGGTTGCCTATGGCTTCCGGCTGCCCTCGGCGCTGGACAACCGTCCGCTGAATTTCGAGGAATGGGAGCAGCGCGTCAGGCAGGTGGTGTTCGTCTCGGCCACGCCGGGACCGTACGAGCTGACCAAATCGGGCGGCGTCGTCGTGGAGCAGGTGATCCGTCCGACCGGTCTGATGGATCCACCGATCGATGTGCGTCCGGTGCGCGGGCAGGTCGACGACCTGCTGAAGGAGATCCGCGACCGCGCCGAGCGCAAGGAGCGGGTGCTGGTGACCACGCTGACCAAGCGCATGGCGGAAGATCTCACGACCTACTATCAGGAGCTCGGGGTGAAGGTACGCTACCTGCACTCGGACATCGATACCCTCGAGCGCGTCGAGATCCTGCGCGATCTGCGCCGGGGAGCGTTCGACGTGCTGGTCGGGATCAACCTGCTGCGCGAGGGACTCGATCTTCCCGAGGTGTCGCTCGTCGCCATCCTCGATGCCGACAAGGAAGGCTTTCTCCGTTCGTCCGGCTCGCTGATTCAGACGTCCGGCCGCGCGGCCAGAAACGTCAACGGCAAAGTCATCATGTACGCCGACACGATGACCGTGTCGATGCAGTCGGCGCTCGCCGAAACGGAGCGACGCCGCTCGCTCCAATCGGCCTACAACCAGGAGCACGGCATCACGCCCGAATCGGTCGTGCGCTCGATCGACGACGTGCTGTCCAGCGTGTATGAACGCGATTACGTCACGCCGGCCGCGAAGGAGCGCGAACCGTTCCGCACGCAGGCCGAGCTCGACGCCGAGATCTCGCGTCTCGAAAAAGAGATGAAGTCGGCAGCCGCGAACCTCGACTTCGAACGCGCGGCGACGGTTCGCGACACGCTCAAGTCGCTTCGTACCCGCGGCCTGGGCCTTGCAGGCACTGTCGGCGGCGTTCGCTGATCGTGTTCAGACTGCTGCAGGAATGGTCGAAAGGCGCCGTGCACGAAGTGCAGGAGTACGTCTTCCTGCAGGGCGCCACGGTTCGTGGCGCCACGAGCCGCCCTTACTACTATCGCGACATCGTTGGACAGTTCGAGGAGATCGGGTGGGGCTCGCTCACGGTGGTGCTCCTGACCGGTTTCTTCACCGGCGCCGTCCTCGCGCTGCAGTCAGGCCTCACGCTCGACCAGTTCGGCGCACGTCCATTCGTTGGACGGCTGGTGAGCGCATCGATGATCAAGGAGCTCGGGCCCGTACTGACCGGACTGATGCTCGCCGGCCGTGTCGGGTCCGGCATCGCCGCCGAGCTCGGCTCGATGGTGGTGACCGATCAAATCAACGCGCTGCGTGCGCTCGGCACCGATCCTGTACGCAAGCTCGTAGTGCCACGCGTGCTCGCGGGCTTCTTCATGTGTCCCGTGCTCACGATCATCGCCAACACCGTGGGCATGGTCGGTGGATGGCTGATCGCGGTGTTCCAGCTGGGTGTGAGCTCGGGCACCTACTGGCACTCGGTCGTCGACGGCCTCTACCACAATGATGCATGGATGGGCATCATCAAGCCGTTCTGCCTGGGCTTCGTGATCGTCTCGATCGGCTGTCACGTGGGCCTGGGCGCGCGCGGTGGGACGCAGGGGGTTGGCCGGGCCACCACCAATGCCGTCGTGGCCGCATCGGTCGCCGTCATTGCGGTCGACTTCTTTCTCACCCGTTTGTTGGTTACGCTGCTGTATTGATGGCAACCGCGACCTCTCGCCCGATGAGCTCCGACGCGGAGCGCCCGGCGGACCAACCGGTTGTCGCTCTCGATCGTGTCTCGCTCGCCTTCGACGACAAGGTCGTGCTCAGGGACGTCAGCTTCGATCTGATGCCCGGCCACACGAAAATCATTCTCGGGGCGAGCGGCTCCGGCAAGTCGACGATCCTGAAACTGATTCTGGGCTTCTGGAAACCGGATGACGGCGAGATCTGGGTCAACGGGCAGCGCATCGATACGATGCGGGAGTCGGAGCTGATGTCGATCCGCGCCGGCATCGGCATGGTGTTTCAGGAAGGGGCGCTGTTCGACTCGCTCACCGTCGGCGAAAACGTCGGCTACAAGCTGTTCGAAGAGAGCCGCATGCCGTACGACGATGCGAGATCGCGCGTCGAGGAGGTCCTGGGCTTCGTCGGCCTGCACGATTACATCGAACACATGCCGTCGGAGCTCTCGGGCGGCCAGCGGCGCCGGGTCGCCATTGCCCGGGCGATGGCCGCCAAGCCCGGGCTGATTCTCTACGACGAAGCGACCACCGGACTCGATCCGATCACCGCGATGACGGTCGACGAGGAGATGATCAAGCTGCGCGACCTCGAAGGTGTCTCATCGATCATCGTCACGCATCAACTGCGCGACGCTTTCTTCGTGGCGACGCACGAGGCCGTGCGGGAGGGTGCGCGGCACCGCATCGTCCCGGCGGACGAGACCAAGAGCGAGGAGGCCGAGTTCATCATGCTCAAGGACGGTCTCGTCGCCTTCGAGGGCAGCGCAAGCGAGCTGCGCGCCTCGAAGGAACCGTACATCAGGAGCTTTCTTTCGTAGGGCGCCGTTTACCACTGTCATGAAAGGTGTGAATCATGCCCCGCACACGTTCGCTGGCCTGGGCCGAACTGAAGATCGGCTTGATGTCGGTCTTCGCCATCGCCATGGCGAGCCTGCTCATCTTCTTCCTCGCCGCGCCGACCGGATTCTTCTGGCAGCGCTACTCGCTCAAGACGGTCATCCCCAATGGGGCCGGTGTCCGCGAAGGCTCTCCTGTGCGTCTCGCCGGCGTCGAGGTCGGCACCGTGTCGAAGATGGACTTCATCGGCGACCACGTTGAAGTGCTGATGGTCGTCAGCAAGGACAGTCAGTCGCGCATCACCGACACGTCGGTGGCGTCGATCGGCTCGGTCTCGCTGCTCGGCGATTCCGCGATCGACATCACCGCGTCCAGCGCCGGCACGCCCATTCCCCCCTGGGGGTACGTGCGGGCGGCCCCCTCGCGCGGGAGGATTGGTGACGTGACGGAGCAGGCCAGCGCCAGCCTCGAACAAGTCAACGGACTGGTCAAAGATATGCGCGAGGGGCGGGGCACCCTCGGTCGTCTCGTCGCCGACGACGCACTGTACGTCGAGATGACGCGTCTCGTGTCGGCTGCGGAAGAGGTAGCGGCCAACATCAACAACGGGCGCGGAACGTTGGGGCGTCTTGCCAGCAGTCCAGCGGCTGCGAAGTCGCTCGAGGCCTCGATGGAGAATCTGCAGAAGATGACCGCGCGGATTCGAGGCGGAGAGGGCACTCTGGGCAAGCTCCTTCAAGACGATGCCCTGGCTCGATCGCTCACGTCGACGACCGGGAATCTGGATGCCGTCACCGCCCGGATCAATCGCGGGGAAGGGACCGCGGGAAAACTCGTGAATGACGATCAGTTGTATACCCGATTGAATTCGACGGCTGATCGCCTCGATCGCGTGATGGTGTCACTGCAGCAAGGAGAAGGGACCGCCGGCCGTCTGCTCCAGGACAAGCAGTTGTATGAGAACATGAACGGGACAATGATGGAGATCAGGAATCTTGTCGCCAATATCAACAAGGATCCGAAAAAATATCTGACTATGAAGGTCAGCCTGTTCTGAATCGGATCCAGTGGAGGGGACCATGGCACAGAATCACGGCAATGGAGGAGCAAGCGTGATGCTTGCGTTTCTGGTCGGGGCCTCGGTTGGCGCCGCCTTGGCGCTGCTGTATGCGCCGGCCACCGGCGAGGAGACTCGCGAATATCTGGGTAAGCGCGCGAAGGAGGGTCGCGATCGTGCTGCGGAAGCAGCGAAACAGGGGCGCGAGATCATCAACCGGCAGCGAGAGAGCCTGACGACCGCATTTGATCGGGCGCGCGAGCAGTTCAACGCGGCCGCGCGGGAGTCGGGGTCTGAAGCGTGACCGACCTCTTCCTCGGTCTCATCGCGGCGGGTGTGCTGTTGATGGCGGTGGGCCAGGTCACTGCGGTGATCATGGCGATCCGCGCGACGCGGCGTGTCGGCGAGACGGTCAACCGTCTCGAAGAGAGCGTGCGTCCCATCGTCAGCAACGTGCAGCAGATGTCCGAGGATGCCGCGCGCGCAACTGCGCTTGCCACCGCGCAGGTGGCACGCGCCGAACGCATGGTGGACGACGTGTCGCGGAAGCTGGAAGAGACGATGTCCATGGTGCAGCACACCATTCTGGCTCCGGCGAGAGACGGAGTGGCGATGTTTCAGGGATTGAAGGCGGCATTCAGCGCGTTCTTCGGCGGCGGCGACGCTCGGAGCCGGCGACGGCCCTCACCCGCGAACGTAGGTGAGGACGATGCATCGTTCATCGGCTGAGGACATGTGGCTTGCCAACCGTAGCAGCCTCCGCCTGCGTTCATGAGGGGAGGTTGGTGAGCGGCGAGACCGGGCAGGCCACGCCGGCAGCGCCGACGCTCGCCTTCGCGTTCGAGGTCCGCGCCGACGTCGGGCCGCCGCTCGAGATCGGCGGCGTCGCTGGCGGCCTCCGGCGCATCGTTCCCATCCTCGGCGGCACATTCGAAGGTCCCACCATCAAAGGGCGCGTGCTGCCCGGTGCCGACTGGCAGGTGATCGGCGCCGACGGTTTCAGCCAGCTCGATACCCGTTACGCGCTCGAGACCGACACCGGCACGATCATCTCGGTACAGAATGCGGGCATCCGTCATGCGGAGCCGGCGGTCATGGAGAAGCTGCTTCGCGGCGAGCGTGTGGATCCGTCGCTCGTCTACTTCCGCACGACGCCGATCTTCGAGACCGCGGCACCCGATCTCCAGTGGCTGACACGATCGACGTTCATCGGGACTGGCGAGCGCGCGCCGTTGCAGGTGGTGATTCGATTCTGGAGGGTGGAGTAAGACGTCGTGTCCGGCTTCAGCCGGACCTCAACGTTGCGGGATTGGCGGGAATGATTCTCATGAAAGACGCCGCCCTGGTCTTGTTCGCTGTCATCGTTTTCACCGCGTTGCCCGCAGCCGATCGGCGCTGGCAAATAGGAACCTGGGCCCAGGCTGGTGTCGCGCGCACGCCATTCGTGGGCGATCCGGTGCACGAACGAATGCCCCCTGGTTTCAACAGGCCAGAAATGACTGAAGTCGGGTCGTATGTGATCGAGACCGATGATCGCCGTTACTACGTGCAGTCCATGGTTCCGATCCGCAGCGACGGGTTCGATGCCCGTGTCACCGTCGGGAAACCGGTGACGTTTGCGATCGAGAAGAAGACCGCATACATCGCGCTCGATAAGGGTGAGTATCGATTGCTCGTGGTCAAGAGTGAGCGGAAGAAGACACGGTGAGATCGCAACATCTCGAGGTGCTGCTCTCGAAGGAAGAAATCTCGACGCCAGTCATCTGACCAGGGCCGGGTCCGACCGATCGAAGACGCGTTCGATCGCGCGCCATGCCGCAATCAGCCCGACCAGCGTGACGAGATTCGGAGGCACACCGTAGGTTCCGAATAGCAGCGCCTCGACGCCTGGGATGCTACTGGCCAGCCACCCGTACAAGTGCAACGTCAATGCGGTCGTATTCAGCCACACATACGTCCCGAGAATACCCGTGGCAATCAGCGCCAGCGGCCAGCCGCGACGTCGTGCGAGGACCACACCGAGCCACGCGAACGGAATCATCGAGGTGGCGTTGAGCAGCAGCTGCCAGGGGAGAGGCGCCCGTCTGGCTTCGACGGCCGATCCATAGAATGCACGCGCCGCCTCGTCGAGCGCGTGTCTCGACGGTTCCTGCAGGATCGTCGAGAGGTAGGTCGCGCCGACCGTTGTGACGGCAAGGACGATTGTCGCGGCGACTACACGAACAGTGCGTGCTGCGTCACGCCGCTTGAAACTGTAGGCGGCCACGATCATCGCCACCGTCAGGGCCGGGCCGACCGACCGGAAGGCGACGCCGTTCAAGATCGTCTGACGCGCGGTGTCGGACGTGTGCCATTGATTCAGCACGTTCGCAATCAGTCGGTACAGGATGACCCAGTTGGTGGCTGCGGCGATCAGCGCCCACGCTGCTGCGCGGGTCCAGACGCTGCGCCACGCGTCGGCATCGAACACGTGGGCGAGCTCGCGTCTGACATCCCGCAGCAGTGCCCACAGCAGAACAGCCGCGAGCGCGGGATAGTGCCGCCATCGCCCAACGGTTGTTCGCTGCGATTCGAGCTGCAGGTCGGCGATCGCCGGCGACACCAGCCGGTCGAACGTATCAGGCTGGGTGAGCCGTCGCGCGATCCGGGAGATCCAGACTCCGGCCATCAGTGAGCCTCTGCTGGTTTGAGTGCGAGCGCTTCGCGAAGCAAAAGATACGCCTCGTGGACCTTCAGGCCGTACGCAGTCACGCGATACATACGCCGAGGGAGGCCGATGGCGCCGGCGGGACGATCTTCCTGGCGCGAGACGAGGAAGCCCTTGGTTTCCATGCGCGACAGGGTCACATAGATCGTGCCGCGCTTCAGACGCCCTCCAGAGCGCTCGATCAGCTCGAGGCCAAAGCGATCGCCGTCCCGGAGCAGCTCGATAATGAGCGACTCGGTGCCGGAAATGGAGGGCATCCGAACTGGCGATTCACCCATGGTTATACAGTCTTACATTCTGTAAGCATTGTCAAACTGGCTCGTGATAGCGAAGGCGGAACCGGTCAAATGAACCGGGCGCGCTTCAACATCTCGACGGCGAGGTCGGTGATCGATTGCTCGTGGTTCGTCAGCGTGAAGTCTTCGATGGCGGCCTGATCGAGGAGCGCCTCGAGTTCCGCGACCCGCTTGATTCCCTTGGTCTGAAACAATCCGGGTTCGCGCAGTCGCACTCTGTCCTGCATCACACTCAGAGGCGCCCGGATTCGACAGATCGTCGTGTCCGGCCGGTCGAGCGCGGCTTGTAGAAAGGGGAGATCGCGTCTGTCGATTGCCGCTGCTACGACGATCTTCGTGACACCCGCGCTACGGTAGTTCTGCCACACGAGCGCGAGATTGCGGTACATAAGATCTTCGAGACTCCGCGGCTTGCCGTCAGCGCGCTGATCGATGTCGGCGGCTTCGGAAGGTGGCATGAGTCCGATTCCGAGCGCGTCGAGATCGATGGCCGCGTGCACGACTCGGCGCTCGATCAGCACGTCGGACGCCTCGGCCATGAGAGTCGTTTTACCTGCGCCCATGGTGCCCGTGATGAGCAGCAGGCGAATGTCATCCATCACATCCTCTTCGCGAAAACGATCAACTCGCCTGAGTACTTCGATCCGTACGGATTCGGATCATAATTGCGACGATGTTACGGGCGGGCGTCATGGTGCTTCTCCTCGTGCCTTCTGTGTCCGTGTCTGGTCAGGAGGGCGCGCCCCGGTTCGAGGTCGCATCGGTCAAGGCGAACGTCGGAAGCGATCGATCGATACCGTTCCGGACGCCGCCGCCTGACGGCATCACCCTGACCAACAACCCGCTCGAAAGCATCATCCGCTACGCCTACAACGTTCAGCCATTCAGACTGATCGGCGTGCCTTCGTGGACGCGCGAGGAACGCTTCGATATCGCCGCAAAGGCCGCCCGGCCGATCTCGGACGACGAGCGCCGGCTGATGATGCGAGCCCTGCTCGTCGAGCGCTTTCATCTGAAGGCGCGCTTCGAATTGCGGATGCAGACGGTCTACGTGCTGAAGCCGGTGCGGGCCGACCAGCGGCTCGGACCCGGGTTGACGCCCCGGCCGGAGTGCAACTCGACCCCGTGTGAGAGCGGAGGCAGCGGGAGAAATGACTCAATCAGGGTGCGTGCGGTGACACTCACCCGGCTGGCCGAAGGCATGCTGTCAACAGTTCGCGGTGAGCTCGTGATCGACGAAACTGGTATTCCAGGAATGTTCGACGCGGAGCTTTCGTGGAGACCCGAGACGAGCACCGACGCGAACGACAACCGTCCAGCGTTCCCGACGGCGCTTCAGGAGCAACTCGGACTGAAGCTCGATCCGCAGCGCCGACCGGTGGATGTGCTCGTCGTCGAGAGCATCGAACGGCCCACACCGGATTGATCACGCTGGCATGGGCAGCGTCATCTCGATCCTTCTTGCCACCGGCGAGATGGGCGCGGCCTGACATCGTTTCAACCGAATTCACCTGCATTGCATCGTTCCCGCGTAGAGTATCGTCGTGTCGTAATGCGATACTTCTGTCGTACGGATCGAAGTTAGGCGCAACGACCAGGAGCGCGATGAACAAGCCGCCGACGATGGACGAGTCGATCCGCACTGCGGCGTACGACCTGTTTCGCCAAGCGAAGGAATCCCTGCAGACCCAGGACTTTGCATCGGCAGAACGCTGCTGCATGGAGGGATGGGGACTCATTCCCGAACCGAAGTACGGGTGGGACAGCAGTTACATGTGTCTGCTGTACGTCGTGAGGTTTCTGCGCGGTGCAAGGTGTTACGACCTGGCTATGAAACTCGTCCACGAGTACCTGCTCTCTGGTTACCACCATGACTACGTGTACGGGCCATACTTCTGGCTGGGCACTCTTCACTTCGAGAAAGGTGAAATGGCTGAAGCGTTCGGCCAGTTCGACCGCGCCAACAAGATGTCAGCGGGGCGGTGCTTCAAGGAAGAGGACCCGCGATACAAGTCCTTCTACAAGGCATTCAAGACCAGAGGGCGGCCTAAGATTAATTGAGAAAACACGATCTCAAACGGCGCTGGTCAGCGCGTTCGCCCAGTGGTCTTCCCCGACGATTCGAAGAGGAAAGCCCGACTCTCGGAGCTGAGCAGCGCGTACGATCTTCGCGCCATAGGACGATTGTTGCCAGTCGCGGCTGCTGAAAGTGCCGATGACGAGGAACGTGGTCCGACGAGTGACGCCGTCATCCACGAGCCCGCCACGCGCCAGCACTTCGGATTCACACTGCTTCCGGGTTCCGTATGCGAATCGCCCCGTGAAGACATACACCTCTTCATGCCAGCAGATCAGAGGTGCAGGGTTGTCGAGTGGAAAGGCAGCTGCTCCGTCCATGCCGAGATTAATCGTGATATCCCCACCGACCAGCGATGCCAAAATCCCCCGCAGTTCCTCGCGCTCGTCTGAGTCGATGTGACCGTCTGCGTAGAACTGTTTCAGTCTGGAGAAGATGAGACTCGCCGGAAAGAGTTCGACGGCGTCCGGGTGATTCTGACCCCAATCTCGCAAGTATCGGGCCTCGGCTTCGTTGATGACGCCGTCGGCGATCAGCCCCTTCGCGATTCCAAGCATCTCCGACACGTCGCGTGCCCGTCGCCGCGCGATGTTGAAGGCGGCGTTCAGCGGTTGGCCGTGAAGGTCAAGGAGATCAGGCATGGGGGAAACTCCAGGTTGCGGTAATGACGATCTGCAATTCGCCCGGAGTCTAAATCAGCAGCAGTGCGAGATCGTTGCGCCAGCGCAACCTCGTAACTGAACTGTCACTGCTGCACCCCTAAATGCTCGCTGAGACGGCCCGAGGTGTCTCGGGCCGCCGGTACACGGGCCGGCTAAGAGGCCTGGCCTAGCCGAGGTCTCGGGTGGTCATGAAGAAGCAGGGGATTCCGCGATCGCGGCTGGCGCCGCGACAGCGCGACAGCCTTCGGCAGCATTCATGGAGCGGAATCGAACCGCCACCCCTCGCGTGTGAAGCTGAAAGTCGTTATGGCCCGCTGATCACTGCTCGTGATTGGCGGGCCATGTTCGTCAATGCTTGTTGCCGCGTGATCAAGATTCACCGGCAGATCACACCGGCAGATCGAAAGAGACAGACCTATTTAAGGTTCGGTTGCGTGGTGATCTCGATCGTGCGATCGACGTCGCTGTTCGGGTGCTGAATGTTGACGTACGCCCTGTTCGGGTGCCGCAGGTCGAAATACAGACCCGTGAACTCAGAGCCGTCGGCGCCGTTGGAAACCCAGCGCGCAAGTCCTTCGCCTGGGTCGGTGAGGTCGCCATCCTTGTTCAAGTCCTGGGCGAACCAGATGTCGTCGTCCTCGCCGCCACCGCGGTCCTCGACGATGTAGATGTTGCCCTCGTGGTCGATGGCGAGGTTGTCCGCATTCCGGAAAGCCCCGCCAGCCGCCGCTCCGGTCGCAAGGTCAATCGTCTGCGGAGCCGCGAACAGTCGGACGACGTTCGTCGACAGGTTGATGTTGTAGGTACGGCTGGTGCCGTCACTGCCCGTCGCGTTCACATCTGAGTCGGTCGTGTTGAAGTACAGCAGCTGCGTGCCGTCGGCAAGCGTCTGGAGCTCGAGGTCTTCCGGGCGGTTGTACCCGGTTGCGCGCACTGCCGCGGCGTCCGCCGAGGCGCGGCCGTCGATGGTACCGTCGGCGTTCACGACGGAGACGCCCGTGATAGGTCCGCCGGTCGCATCAGTGATGGCGACCCACGTGGCGGCGCCTGTGATTGCCGGGCCATTATTCCCTTCGAACTGGCCGCCCGCGCCGACGCGGAGCACGAACGTCTGGCCGGCTGCGAAAAATTCGTCGCCGGTCGCTGCGTCCGGATTGGCCGACACGTACTTATAGACCGATCCGCCGTTCAGTTCGTCGACGAAGTAGAGCGTATTGTCCTTATCGAACGCGAGACCCTCGTGCGAAACACGGGGGATCATCGAACGCCACACGAAGTCGCCGCCGTACTGACCGGCGGTGATCGGGTTGGTCACTTCGAAGAGCCGCCCCTTGACGCTGCCAGTGCCCCATGACTCTTCGCCGGTCAGATAGCCGCCCCATGGCGCCCAACGGGAGGGGTCACCGGAGACGAAACCCAGCGTGCCAGGTTGCACGATAGTGACCGTTCGGGTGTTGTAGTTCGGATCCTGTGTATCGATGCGCTGGACGCCGGCCGTGCCGGTCTCGAACGGCATGAAGAGGTACCGTCCCGCGTTCGGCCCTGTCTCGTTCGACGTGATCATGTCCCAGCTGCCAGAGTTCGAATTGATCGCGAGGTTGTTCTGCGTTCTCCTGTCGGCCAGCGCGCGCTGACTCCACTGCGGGTTCGACAGCGTAATGGGTGTCGCTTCCTCGGGACCATCAACAGGCAGCGGCGCCGCAGAGCTGGTGAGCGGGGTGAAGTCCGAGAATTTCGTGCTCACTGCAAACGCGGTCATGCCAGTTGTCACGGCCAGCGCGATCGCCAGCGGAATCCGTGTCCATTTCATGTGCATCTCCGATCGTGGATTGAGGGACAACGGAGCGTATGAGCCGGGCGCAACGCGCGCGTGGCGGCGTCGTGACAAGCGCGAAAACAGAGTGAGCAGGAGATGTGACGAAGGCGGTCTTTATTTCCGATGCCGAAGACGCGTGCGCTTGTTCTTCGGGGGCCAGCGGTTGCGAGGGTTCAGCCGCGACGACCAGCGGCGCGGGCGGCGCCCGCGCAGGTCGCTCGGCGTGAGCGTCGCAAGATGAAGTTCACAACCAGTTTCGATTCAGACGTAGTCTCGTTGTTGTAAACAGGCGAACGGTTGAAGGAGTTGCAATGGTGGGCGCGGGTGGAATCGAACCACCGACCCCTCGCGTGTGAAGCGAATGCTCTACCGCTGAGCCACGCGCCCGACCGAACTCCCAGTGTACCCCGTACCTCGACAGACGCAAAAAGGGCAGTCCCGAAGGACCGCCCTTTTTGTTGCCTCGCACGACAGCGCTGAGCGCCAGCTACGAGGGCTTCTCAGGAGTGCAGCCCCCGCTCTCAACTGCCAGCGAAGGCGGACCTGACGTGGTGAAGTATTGAGCCGACTTGTATCATCCGCTCGTCTCCGCGTCAATCGACCGTTGGGCTCGGGGAGGAAGATGGAACTCTCGTCGCGGTGTAGGGGAATGCTGACTGTGGGCACGCTGCTATGGCAGTCGTGGGCGCCGAGGCCGCAGCTGGACGACCGCCAGCCGAGAAACGGGAACTTTCGCGTCAATCCCGTGCAACTCCCGGGTGACGTGGAGGATGCCGGGCTGCTCGAGGGTGCGCGCCGTGGTGACACGAGCGCGTTTTCGGGTCTGTTCTCCCGATACCAGCGGCCCATCTTCCGCTACGCCGCGCACATGTGCGGCCGCGACGCTGCCGACGACATCGTCCAGGAGACGTTCCTCGCGATCCTGCGTGGACAGGGTCAGTACGACCCGGCGCGCGGGCCCGTGGTCAGCTACCTGTTCGGTATCGCCAGACACCTCGTGCTGAAACGGATGACCGTGCGCGAGATCGTCGGCCTCGATGGCGACTGGGACGAGATGGTGAGCGACGCCGAGTGCGATCGAGCGACCGTGCTCGACAGCATGACACGTGAAGAGACGATCGCGACCGTGCGGCTCGCGATCAAATCGCTGCCGCCGTTGTATCGAGAGGCAGTGGTGCTCTGTGAACTGCAGGAGATGAGTTATGAGGCAGCGGCGGGAATCGCCGCATGTCCGGTCGGCACGATTCGGTCGCGACTGCATCGTGCCAAGGCATTGCTGACGGCGAAGCTGTCGGCGGCGCGTCCCCAGGTGAGCCAGAAGCCATGACCATGAATGGGCCAGAGCAAGACCGGCCAGGAACAGACGAGCGCGATCTTCAATCGCTGCTGCGAGCAGTGGCTGAAGACGATGAGACGCTTGGCGCCTCGCCCTCGGTCGAGAAGCGCCTGCTCGGTGAGCTGCAGGCGATCGCACGCATGCGGCGAACGCGCATGCGGATGCTTCCTCTCGCAGCCGCGGCGGCGGTGCTCCTCGCGATTGCGCTGCCGGCGTGGTACGCGTCGCGACACCAGACGAACGTCGCCGAACATCATCCGATCAGTGACGGCGACGCGGCGTCGGTGCGCGAGGAAGCGACGGAGTTCTTCCCGCTGCCGTACAGCGAGGTGCCGGCACCAGGCAGCTACATGGTTCGGATGCAGGTCCCGCGCACAGCGCTCAGGTCGTTCGGTGTGCAGGGCTTCGGGACCCCCGACGCCACATCTGCAACGGTGACCGCCGATGTGCTCGTGGGCGGTGATGGTCTCGCGCGTGCGGTCCGGTTCGTGCGCGTGATTCGAAATCAGGAGCGACAGGAGCAGCCATGACATCCCTTCGTGCAGTCGCATCTGTATGCGTCGTCGGCGGTCTCGTCGTGCTGAGCGCGCAATCGAGCGCTGCCCAGGGTCGTCGGTCAGCTGGTCCTCTTCCCGGATTGGGCCAGTGGGTGCCATTCGATCCGAGGAACGCCGACCCGCTGGCAGGCCCCGTCGTGACCGGTGCGCCGTTCTCCGCTGATGCGACGACGACGGTCGTGCAGACGCTCGGCGACGGCACGCGCATCGAGCAGCGATCGACCGCGAAGTTCTATCGCGATGGCATGGGGCGCGTACGCCGCGAGCAGACGATCATTGGTCTCGATTCGCTGAATCCGTCAGCAGAGCCGCGAACGGTCATCACGTTCGATTCGACACCGGGCGACGCAATGCAGTACGTGTTGGATCCAGTCGCGCGGACGGCGCGTCAGATGCCTCGCGCACTTGCCTCGACGACTTATTTCGGTGGCACTCTCTCAGGGTTCGCGCGGCGTGTACGGGGCCCAGACGGAGCCGCGGTCGACCTCGTCGACACGCTCATCAACTTCCAGGGGCTGACGATTCCTCGACGCGGCGTTCCAAACGATTTGCGTCCGATGGAAGAGCAGTTGGGCACCCGTCAGATTGAGGGGATCAAGGCGACCGGCCGCAGGATGACGACGACGATTCCGCAGGGCCGGATCGGCAACGATCGCCCGATTCAGATCATCGACGAGCGATGGGAATCGCCCGAGCTCAGGCTCCTCGTCTCGTCGCGCTACTCGGATCCCCGCACCGGTGTCGTCGAGTACAAGCTGACGAATATCGCGCGCACCGAGCCTCGCGCGGATCTGTTCACCGTGCCATCGGATTACACCGTGGTTCAAGCCCCTGTCTTGGTGGGACAGCCCGGACAGCGCGGCGGCCGCAATCCCGGGGGCGCCACGCCTCCTGCCCGCCAGCCGTAGACGGGGGCTTCAGCCCCCGCGGGCGAATTGCGCCGGCGCTCTACGGCTCAAACAATCCACCCGTAAACGCCCGCATGGCGGGCGTCGTCCTCACCCAGAGTAAAGTAAGGGTCGAGGACGCGTTCAGCATGCGGAGTGTTCACTGGTTGTTCATCGTCAGCGCGGCACTGTTCGTCGCCGGCATCGGGTTCATCATCGCGGGGGCGCGTGAGGCAAAGCGCGCTGCGCCTGTCGAAGCCGGCGGTCCGCCTGCGCCACCTCCTGTCGCTACCGTTCAGCACATCATGCGGGGCATTGTCGGCCCTTCTGCCAACGTCGTGTTCGAGTCGGTCAGCACAACGGTCTCGGCGGCGGGAATCGAGGAGAAAGCACCGAAGACCGATTCCGAGTGGTTGGCAGTCGGAAGCAGTGCAGCTGCGCTCGTTGAATCGGCGAATCTGCTGACCGTCGGCGGTCGCGCCATCGATCGGACGGAGTGGGTGACGATGTCGAAGGCGATGGCCGACGCCGGCATGACGGCGCTCAAGGCGACTGAGAAGAAGGACGCCGCGGGTGTGCTCGCCGCTGGTGAGGCGATCAACGCTTCGTGCGACAACTGTCATCGGAAGTACCAGCGCGGGTGATCGGCCGATGAAGATCTCGACCAACGCTCTGATCCGGATCGGCCTCACGCTGCTGCTCGCAGCGGCGACGACGCAGGTCGTTGGGGCGCATGGCGTATCAGGCAAGGACGCAGTCTTTCTGCAGGGGCTCGACGGGCGCGCCATCGGTCCTCTTCTGTATCTCGGTGCCAAGCACATGGTTACCGGCTACGACCACCTGCTGTTTCTGGTCGGCGTGATCTTCTTTCTCTACCGGCTGAAGGACGTGGTGCAGTACGTCAGCCTCTTCACGATCGGGCACAGCGTGACGCTGCTGGCCGGCGTGCTCGGTGGCATCCGTGCCAACCCGTTTCTCATCGACGCGATCATCGGCTTCTCGGTGTGCTACAAGGCGTTCGAGAACATGGACGGGTTTCGCAAGTTTTTTGGATTCCAACCGAACACGCGCGTCGCGGTGCTCCTGTTCGGGCTGTTTCACGGGTTCGGCCTGGCGACGAAGCTCCAGGAGTTCGCGTTGTCGCAGAGCGGCCTTGTCGCCAACATCGTGAGCTTCAACGTCGGCGTGGAGATCGGGCAGGGGCTGGCGCTTACGGCGATTCTGATCGCCTTGAGCTACTGGCGCACGCGGCCCGGGTTCCTGGAGCATGCGTTCGCGACCAATGCGACGGTCATGGGCTGCGGCTTTCTGCTGGTGGGTTATCAGCTCTCCGGCTACTTCCTTTCAGTATGACGATGACATCAGAACGTGAGCTGACGATCGAAGCGAGACAGAAGCTTGCAATCGCGGCTGGCGCCGCTCTGCTCGGTGCCGGTTTGATCCTCGTGATGTTCGTACTGCCCGCCGAGTACGGGATCGATCCGTTGGGCACCGGCAAGCGTGTCGGTCTCGTGGAGCTGGGCGCGGTCGGTCAGCAGGTCGAGCGTCTCGACGCGGCGGCCGCGACCGGCGCAGGGCAAGCCACGCTCATCGTGCCGCAGGAACGAGCGTTCAAAGGCGAGACCGTCGACTTCAAGGTCGCGCCGCACGAGGGCATGGAATACAAGTACCGCCTCGACAAAGGCGAGGCGCTGCTGTTCTCGTGGAAGGCGACGAGCCCGGTGTCTTATGAATTCCACGCCGAACCCGACGGCGGGCCCCGGGGGTACGCGCAGAGTTATGAGAAGGGCGATGGGAAGAGCGAGGCGTCGGGCACGCTGACGGCGCCGTTCCCCGGCATTCATGGCTGGTACTGGGAGAACAAGACCGACAAGGAAGTCACCGTGACGCTCACGTCGGCTGGCTTCTACAACCTGGCTCACGAATTCCGCAGCGGCCAGCCGGTCAAGAACAAGATGTTCCCGTAGAGCGGAGGCTTCAGCCTCCGCGACGCTGATCATGAAATATCTGGCGCTCATCTATCTCAACGAGGACGAGCTCGCGGCGATGCCGGCGCGCGAACTGAGCGATCTCAACGCACGGCATCTCGACTTCAACGACGGCCTGCGGGCGAACGGCAAGTTCATCGTCGCCGAGGCGCTCGCTCCGTCGCAGGAGACAGCGCGGATCTCCAAACGCGGTGGGAAACTGCACATCACCGACGGGCCCTTCACCGAGGCCAAGGAAGTGGTGGCCGGCTTTTATCTCATCGACGCCAACGACATGAAAGAGGCGGTCGACATCGCGTCGCGCATTCCGAGCGCGGGCCTCGGCGTGATCGATGTGCGGCCGTGCCGGCAGCTGATCGTCGAGGGACGTCCGCTCAGGTGGGGCTGATCGCGGAGGCTGAAGCCTCCGCTCTACGTCCATGCGAAGCCTTCGCTCTCCGTCGATGCGAGATGACCCGCGGGACCTGAGCGGGCAGGCCCAGCGTCCAACACGCCATGTATCCGGTTCTGTTCAGGGTCGGTGATTTCGAAATCACCAGCTTCGGCGTCCTCGTTGGTCTTGCGGCCATCGTCGGCGTGCTCGTCTTCGAGCGCGAGGCCAAACGCAGCCGGCTCCCCGAAGCCACGGGATCGGCCGCCATTGCCGGCGTGTTCGGGGGACTGATCGGCGCGAAGGTCCTGTGGACGATCGAGTTCTCGCGCACGGCACCGATCGCGTCGTTACTCTTCAGCCGCGGCGGCCTGAGCTGGTTCGGCGGGCTTCTCGGAGGCGTGGGGACCGGGCTCTGGATGCTTCGGCGCCACCGCGTTCCGATCGTGCCTGCACTCGCGGCCGCGACGCCGGCGCTCGCCATCGGTCACGCCATCGGCCGCATCGGTTGTTTTCTCGTGGGGGACGACTACGGCAGACCGACACAGCTGCCCTGGGGCGTGGCGTTCCCCGAGGGACGTCCGCCGACTGATGTTCCGGTGCACCCGACCCAGCTCTATGAGACGTTTCTCCTGATCCCGCTCGCGTGGCTCTTGATTCGGTGGCGTCGTCAGGGCGTGGCCGATCGCGTCGTGCTGGGACGCTACTTCGTTCTGGCGGGAACGATTCGCTTCGCGATCGAGTTCGTCCGAGTCAACCTTCGCATCGCGGGTCCGTTCACCCTGGCGCAGCTGATCGCTCTCGGGTTGATCGCGTGTGGCGGCGTGCTGCTCGTGCGCTCCGCCTGACACGCCCGTTCTCGAGGAGGAAACGGATTAACAGGAGGAAGGGAGAAACGGAGGTGAATCTTTAAACCCTTATTTGAGAAAACTCCGTTTCTTCGTTTCTCCTGTTAATCCGTTCTCTCCGTCCCCTCCGTTCGCTCCAGTCAACAGCACGAGCGCAAGCGTCACGCGCCTGTTCACTGCCATCGTTTTCTCCAGCGCGGCATTCTACTGTCTGGCGGCAACGGAGGTGACGGAGGAAACGGATTAGCAGGAGCAACGGAGAACCGGAGGTGAATCTTTAAACCCTTATTTGAGAAAACTCCGTTTCTTCGTTTCTCCTGTTAATCCGTTCTCTCCGTACCCTCCGTTCGCTCCAAGCGTCATCACGCGTCAGGTCGTTCCGTACAGCCGATCGCCGAAGTCTCCCAGACCGGGAACGATGAACTTGTGCGCGTTGAGCTCGCGGTCGATCACAGGAGTGTAAACGGCAACATCCGAGTGATGTTGCTGGAGCAGGGCCACGCCTTCCGGCGCCGACACGATGCAGATCATGCTGATGTCCCGGGCACCGGCCGCCTTGATCAGATCGATCGCCGCCACCGCACTGCCGCCGGTCGCCAGCATCGGATCGATCATCAGGACATGGCTGTCGGCCAGTTTTGGCGGAAGCTTCGAGTAATAGCGCGACGCAATCGCCGTCGCTTCATCCCGCTGCAGTCCGATATGTCCGACGCGTGCCGACGGCAGCAGTTCGAGCACGGCGTCGAGCATGCCCAGCCCCGCACGCAGAACGGGCACGACAACAACGTCGGTCGAGACGATGCGCCCTTGCGCCGGGCCGAGCGGTGTGACCACGGTCGCGACCGTCGAAGGAAGCGCGCGGAGCGCTTCGGCGGCGAGCAACACACTGATTCTGTTAGCGGCCCGTCGAAAGGCGGGCGGCTCGGTGCGGGCGTCCCGCAACTCCATCAACGCGTCATGCACGATCGGATGCTCGATGACGTGCAACGGCACAGCTGAATAGTACTAAAATCCCGGTATGCGCATTCGGCTTCTTGCCGTTGCGACCGCCTGTGTCGGGGCGTTCGCCGCGGTATCAGCCCAGAACGGCCCGCGGCAAGTGTCCCTCGTGGTCACCGGCGGCACGGTGGTGACGATGGATCCCGCAGGCCGGGTGGTGCCGAACGGCGCGGTCGCGATCGACGGCACGGACATTCAAGCGGTTGACACCGCGGCGAACATCAGCAGGCAGTTTCGCGGTCGCGACACGATCGAAGCGACCAATCAGGTCATCCTGCCGGGTCTGATCAACACCCACACGCACGCGCCGATGGTGCTCTATCGCGGGCTGGCGGACGACCTCGCGCTGACCGAGTGGTTGAACAAGTACATCTTTCCGGCCGAGGCGAAGACGGTGTCGCCCGAGTTCGTTCGTGCCGGCACACGGCTCGCGCTCGTCGAGATGATCCAGTCGGGAACGACGACGTTCGCCGACATGTACTACTTCGAAGAGGAAGTCGCTCGCGAGACGAAGCAAGCCGGCATGCGCGGCGTGCTCGGTCAGACGGTGATCCAGTTCCCGGTGGCGGATGCGAAGACTCCCGCCGATGGGCTGGCACGCGCCGAGACCTTCATCATGCTGTTCAAGGACGACCCGCTGATCACGCCGGCGGTTGGCCCACATGCGATGTACACGCTCGACGGTCCGACGCTGAAGGCCGCGCGCGATCTGTCGCGGCGCTACAACGTGCCGACGCTGATTCACGTCGCCGAGACCCGAGACGAGGTGCAGGCCGCCCAGGAGCGGTTCAGCGCGTCGCCGGTCGCCTATCTCGACAGCCTTGGGTTTCTCGGCCCCGGCGTGCTTGCTGCGCATGGTGTGTGGGTCAACGACGCCGACATCGCCACGTTGAAGGCGCGCGGCGTCGGCGTGTCGCACAACCCCGAGAGCAACATGAAGCTGGCGAGCGGGGCCGCGCCGGTGGCAGCGTACCTGCGCGCCGATGTGGCGATCGGCCTCGGCACCGATGGCGCGGCCAGCAACAACGATCTCGACATGTTCGAGGCCATGCGCGTGGCGTCGTTTCTGACCAAGCATGTGGCCGCGGATCCGCGCGCGCTCAACGCCAGGACGGCGCTCGAGATGGCCACGATCCGCGGCGCCCGCGCGCTGGGCATGGATCGTCTGATTGGATCGCTCGAACCCCGCAAGCATGCCGACCTCATCACCGTGTCGATGGCTGGCGCGAGGCAGACGCCGATGTACGATCCGCTGTCACACCTCGTGTACGTGTCGCGCGGCGACGACGTGCAGAACACGATTGTCAATGGCCAGGTGCTCATGCGCGGCCGCAAGGTGCTCACGCTCGACGAAGCGGCGGTGTTGGCCGATGCGCGCAAGTGGGCGGACAAGGTACGCGCCGCCCTAAAATAGCTGCGCTCAGTAGGAGCCGGAGGAGGAGCCATGTGCGTTCGCTCTGCTGTCGTCGTCACGGCCGTGTGCGTGTGCCTGCCGCTGCCGGCGCGCGCGCAGTCCGTGGGCAAAGACGAGCTGCTGATGCGAGCGGCGGCGTACGTCGCCACCTTCGTCGAAAAGTTCTCGAACGTGGTGGCCGAGGAGTCGTATCAGCAGGAAACGACGATACCGCGGCGCAAGCGCATGTTGCGGTCGGACTATCTGTTCGTACGGTTTCCCGGCGATCAATCGTGGACATCCTTCCGCGATGTCTTCGACGTCGACGGCAAGCCGGTGCGCGACCACGAGGAGCGTCTCACGAAGCTCTTGATTACACCGTCCGGCGACGCCGAGCGACGCATCGCGGACATCACGCGCGCGAGCGCGCGCTACAACCTGCTCGACATCGGCTCGCTGAACCACCCGCTGCTGGCGATGGCCTTCCTGCAGACCTTCTATCAGCCGCGCTTTCGCTTCAACCTGGCCGGCATGGAGAAGAGCCTCGGGCCGAAAGTCCGGACCGTCCAGTTTCAGGAGTTCCAGACGCCGACGATCATCAAAGGCAACTCGAACGCGGACGTCCTGTCACGCGGTCTGGCATGGATCGACGAGGACACCGGGCGGGTCCTGAAGACCGAGCTGCGTCTCGGGAGAAGCAACGCGCAAATCTCGGTTATCACGATCTTCAAGTTCGACGAGACGCTCGGCATCGACGTGCCGGCAGAAATGCGCGATTGGTATCCCGATGGGACAGGTGAGGTGCGGGGCGTCGCAACCTACGGCCGCTTCCGCCGCTTCCAGGTCTCGACACAAGAGACCGTCAAGTAGGACCTAGTTCTCAACCACGGCGATGTAGGGCAGGTGGCGATACTGCTCGTTGAAGTCCAGCCCATAACCGACGACGAACTTGTCCTCAATCGTGAACCCGACGTAATCGACCGTGACGTCGACCACGCGTCGTGAGGGTTTGCTCAGCAGGCACGCCGTTCGAAGCGAGCGGGGAGCGCGAGCCCGCAGGATGTCCTGCAGGTAGGTGAGCGTGAGGCCGGTGTCGACAATGTCCTCGACGATGACGACGTCGCGGCCTTCGATGCTGCTGCCAAGATCCTTGAGCAGCTGCACCTGACCCGACGACTTCATGCCGGCGCCATAGCTCGAAAGCGCCATGAAGTCGAGCGTCACCGTGCCCTCGCTGGCGCGCACCAGATCGGCGAGGAACATGAACGCGCCCTTGAGGACGCTGACGTAGTGCACGCCGTTCGGGTGATCGCGACTGATCTCGCGTGCCATCGCGCGTACGCGCTCCGCGATGTGCTCGGTCGAGATGAACGTCTCCATGTCGGTGAGGGGCGCTGTCTTGAGCGGTCCGCCGCGGCAAGAGTAACATAGCGCCCGGTCGTGAAACGGTTTCAGATGATCACCGAAGCGGACGCGCGCGTGCTGGAATACGGCAGCACGATCGTGCTCGTCACCGGTGGACACATCACGCCGCTCGCGTCGGACACGCTGAGATCCCGACGCGTGACGGTTGTTCGCGAGGGGTCGGATCCCGACAGCGCGTCGCTCGCGCCGGTCGCCAACATTCGGACGGTGGCGATAGCCGGTGATCACACTGCGGTGGCGCTCAAGACTTTCCTCGTGCAGCACCTGCGCGGACGCGGCATCGCTGCCCACGATCTCGGCACCGGCACCAGCGATCCGGTCGACTATCCCGACACCGCCTCGGTTGCGGCGCTGCACGTGGCACGAGGCGAGGCCGATGCGGCGATCGTGATCGATGGGGCAGGACTCGGGTCGGCGATCGCGGCGAACAAGGTAAGAGGCGCCCGCGCGGCGATGTGCATCAACGAAACGCTCGCCCGCTATGCGCGTCAGCACAACGGCGCCAACGTGCTCGCGCTCGGATCGACGCTCGTAGGCCGCGACGAAGCGCGCGCCATCGTCGACACGTTCATCGATACTCCGATGCGCGAAGCGCGCTACATTCGCCGGCTCGCGAAGATCCGCGATCTCGAGGAGCACCCGCGCGGCTGATGCAACCGGTCGACCTGCAGCGTCTGATCCAGATCATCGTCGAGGAGGTAAACGCCGCTCGCAGCGCGCCGATCCGGTGCCAGTGCCACTCGGTTCTATACGAGTGCTGTCCCGATCGGTTGCGCGGCGTCATCGACGCGGGCGCGACGCGAATCGGCCTGCTTGCCTCTGGAGGCACGGCCGGTGGCGTTGCCGGCATGATCGATCACACGCTCCTCAAGCCGGACGCGTCGAGCAGCGACATCGAAGCGCTGTGTCGCGAAGCCGCTGACTACCACTTTGCCAGCGTGTGCGTGAACCCGACATGGGTCGCGTTGTGTGCGCGCCTGCTTGCCGGCCGCGGTGTCGTCGTCTGCTCGGTGGTCGGTTTTCCCCTCGGTGCCACGACCGCAGACACGAAACACTTCGAGACGCGACGCGCGATCTTCGACGGGGCACGCGAGATCGACATGGTGATCAACGTGGGCGCCCTGAAGTCGGGCGACCTCCGCGTGGTCGAGCGCGACATCGAAGCGGTCACCGCACCGTGTCGAGAGGCAGGGGCACTCAGCAAGGTGATCATCGAGGCGGCGCTGCTGACGGATGAAGAGAAGGTGACCGCGTGCACGCTCGCCAAGGCCGCCGGTGCCGACTTCGTGAAGACCTCCACGGGCTTCGCACCGGGCGGCGCCACCGTCGCTGACGTTGCGCTCATGCGCCGTGTGGTGGGCGACGAAATGGGCGTGAAGGCGGCGGGCGGCGTCCGCGATCTGGAAGGGCTGAAGGCAATGGTGGCTGCCGGCGCGACCCGCATCGGCGCGAGCGCCGGTGTGCGAATCGTCAAAGAGTCGCGCGGCGAGACGGCTGGCAAAGCGGCGGGTGGGTACTGATTCGGTGACCGCTCGCGCGCTGCGACTCGCGTGCCTCGTTCTGCTTCTGGGATCTCATGCGGAGGCGCAGTCGTTGAACCCTGGCCCGCCGGGGCCGTTCGTCATCGACCTCCGCGGCGCGACGAGCGGATTGCCGGTCGACGTCGCGCTCTATCCGGACCATACGGGGACGACGACGTCGTCGACATCGACCACGACATCGACGGAGTCGACCTCGTTCAACGTGCCGTCACGTGGCTGGGGCTTCGACGTTGGAGCGCATTTCTATCCGTTCAGCCTGGGGCCGACGCGTGTCGGGTTCGGCGCCAGCTTCATGGAGGTGCGTGGCACGGCGGCCGATGCAGAGCTCGTCATGCAGGTGGTGGCGCCGCAGCTGTCGTTCAACTTCGGCACCTCCAACGGATGGAGCTACCTGAGCGCGGGCTTCGGCCCGGCGCGTCTCGATGCGGACCGCACGTTCAACACGCAAGCCATCAACGCCGGCGGGGGAGCGCGATGGTTCCTGAACAATCACCTTGCCATCGGCTTCGATATCCGTGGGTTTCAACTGGCGGCGACCGGTGCGTTTCCAAAGACGACGAAGGTCGCCGTCTCGGCGGGGTTGTCGCTGAAGTAGATCCGCCTTCGCGCTACGTGCTTCGGCGCGACAACCTTCGCAGGGCCTGCCAACCGTAACTGACGCGGGTGTTGGCAAGCGTGAGCGAAGGTTGGAGCGGGAGACCGGGATCGAACCGGCGACATCGAGCTTGGGAAGCTCGCGTTCTACCGCTGAACTACTCCCGCGTTCGGCGCTTCTACGCCTATTCTACCTTCGGTCCGGCTGAAGCCGGACACTACGTACTCCGGCCCCTACGTGCTGCGGATGACGCCGAGGACTTCGTCCCGCCTTCTTGCCATCAGTTGCGGGGTCGCGGCTTCGAGGTTCAATCGCAGCAGCGGCTCGGTGTTGGAACCGCGCACGTTGAAATGCCAGTCGGGATAATCGACTGACACGCCGTCCATCGTCGCGATCTTCGCATCCTGATAGCGCGACTGGATGTGCGCCAGCTTCTTCGGGACCTCGTCGATGCTTGCGAGCTTGGTGTTGATCTCACCCGAGATGAAGTAGCGCTCGCGGAACGGCTGCAGCAGATCGCGCAGCGACTGGTTCTTCTTCGACATCAACTCCAGGATCAGCAGTGCCGGGATGAACCCGTTGTCGGCGTAGTAGAAGTCGCGGAAGTAGTAGTGCCCGGTCACCTCGCCCGCGAAGATGCCGTCCTCCTGGCGCATTCGTTGTTTGATGAAGGCGTGGCCGACGCGATTCATCAGGGCGCGCCCTTTGTACCGGGCGACCGTGTCCTTCACCGCATGGCTGGCGCGCAGGTCGTAGATGATTGTCGACGGGCCGTGTTTCAGGAGGAACGATTCGGCGAGGAGCGCCGTGATGAAGTCGCCCGAAATGAATTCGCCGCTGCCGTCGATGAAGAAGCAGCGGTCGGCGTCGCCGTCCCACGCGATGCCGATGTCGGCCTTCTGCCGCATGACTTCGGCGGTGATGTCCTGCCGGTTCTCCTCAATCAGCGGGTTGGCTTCGTGATTGGGGAACGTGCCGTCGACGTCGAAGCACAAGCGTGTCGTGCGGCAGGGAAGTCGATCGAACAGCAGCGGGGCGACGAGCCCGCCCATCCCGCTTCCCGCATCGAGCACCGCGTTGAACGGCCAGATGATGCCGGGATCGATGAACGACATCACCTTCTCGACGTACTCCGGCATCACATCGCGCCTGGTCAGGCGTCCTCGACGTCCGGGAGGAGGCAAAGTGTTCCGGGCGATCATGTCCCGAATGTCGCCGATGCCGGCATCGCCGCTGAGCGGCAGCGCTTCGCGGCGCACCATCTTGATGCCGTTGTACTGCTTCGGGTTGTGCGAGGCGGTGATCTGCGCGCCGCCGTCGAGCCCGTCGCTGACGACGGCGAAATACATGACGTCGGTGGGCAGCATGCCGTAGTCGATCACGTCGGCGCCCTGCGAGAGCGCGCCCTCGATGAACGCCTCGGCCAGCGTCGGCGACGACACCCGCATGTCGCGCGACACGCCGATGCGTGCCGCCCCGAGATACGCGACGAAGCCGCGTCCCACCAGGCGCGCGACGTCCTCGTCGATCTCATCGGGATACAGACCTCGGATGTCGTACGCCTTGAAGATGCCTGGGTTGATCGTGTTCATGCGCGAGTGAAGTCGGTCAAGGTGGTCTTGTCCCCGAGGACGGCGCCGCCGTTCACCGACACGCTGCGTCCGACATGGCAGTTGCGTCCGAGGATGGCGTTCTGCACCGAGGCATGACCACCGATGCGGCAGTTGGGCCAGAGGATCGCCCCTTCGATCGAGGCCTCCTCGTCGACCTGGGTCTGACGGCCGACGACCGAGTAGGGGCCGACGCGCGCGCCGGCCTTGATGCACGCGCCTTCATCGATGAAGCACGGCCCTTCGACGTGTGCGCCCTGTTCGATGCGCGCATCGGCCGCGATCGAGATGCGAGGCGCCTCGAGGTGCGCAAACGGCACCGCCGAGAAGCGGCCGTCCATGATGTCGCGGTGCACCTGCGTGTACTTCTCAGGCGTGCCGATGTCGATCCAATAGCCGTCGTAGAGATACGCGACAAAGGTCTCACCGCGCTCGACGAGCGACGGGAAATAACTGCGCTCGATCGACCAGGCGACGTCGCTCGGGATCCGATCGAACGTCTCGGGTTCGAGCACATAAATCCCCGCGTTGATGTGATTGGTCGTGATCTCCTCGGGCTTCGGCTTCTCGAGAAACCGCAGGATATTCCCCTCGCTGTCGGTCTCCACCAGCCCGTACGCACTGGGGTTGTCGACCGGCGTCAGCACGATCGTCGCGCGCGCGCGGCGCTCGCGATGCAGTCGGATCACCGCTCCGAGATCGAGTTGGGTCAACACATCGCCGTTGAACACCACCACCGATTCGGTCAGCTTGTCGCCGGCGTACTTCACGGCGCCCGCGGTGCCCAGCGGAAAGGGTTCGACGACATAACGGATCTTGATGCCGGCGTCCGATCCGTCTCCAAACACTTCTTCGATCCGCCTCGGCTGGTAATTGAGGCTGAGGATCACCTCGTCGATATCCGGTACCTGCTTGAGGAGATCGAGCTGGTAATGGAGGAACGGCCGACTGAAGATCGGCACGATCGGTTTGGGCGTGTGTACAGTGAGCGGCCGAAGGCGAGTGCCCTTACCCCCAGCCAGAAGGATCGCCTTCATGACAATCTCCGATCTTACCAGATGGTAGAATTGCTGCGGCCGTCGATGAACCTGCCAAACTCGCTCACGCTCGTTCGCATGTTCCTCGTGCCGCTGCTCGTCGTCGTGCTGTTGACCGAGTTCGAGGGGCGGCGCATCCTCGGCATGCCGAAAGAACTGGTGGGCGCTGCGATTTTTGGGCTCGCCTCGATCACCGATTGGCTGGACGGCTATCTCGCTCGTCGCCGGCGTCAGGTTACCTGGCTTGGGCAGGTGCTCGATCCGATCGCGGACAAACTTCTCACGTCGGCCGCGTTCATCTCACTCGTGCAATTGGGGCTCGCACCCGCGTGGATGGTCGCGTTGATCATCGGACGTGAATTCGCGATCACCGGCCTCAGGAGCCTTGCCTACACGAAGGGCATCACGATTCCCGCCTCGCCGCTCGGAAAGATCAAGATGGCCTCGCAAGTCACGGCCATCCTCATGCTGATTCTCGCGTGGGGTCCGCTGCCGTGGCTCGCCTGGGTGGGCTACCTCTCGCTCTGGGCGGTGATGCTGCTCGCCGTGGCGTCGGCGGTCGACTACTACCGGCGATTCCAGCGCCTCCTCAACGCGCGCGTGGCCGATGTCAACATCGCGCGCGAACGCAAGGTGGGGTAGGGCCGACTGCCTATTGAGCCTTCAGCTCCAGCAGGCGTTTTCTCGCATCTTCCGCGCGGTCGCTGGTCTTGAACTCCTCGACGACGCGCTGGAAGTACGGGATCGCCTCCGGTTTCTTGTCGGTTCGGGCGAGAGATTCCGCCAGATAGTAGTAGACCTCGTCGCGGCCGGTGAATTCCGGGTCGTCTTTGAGAATGCCTCGGAATCGAGGGATGGCACCGGGGTACCAGTGCAAGCGGAAGTAACTGATGCCCACGAGCAGTTCTGCCTGGCTCAGACGATCGCGGGCGACCCGCCAATCCTTGCGGACCTGCGGCGTCAGCGTGCTCGTCGTGCCTGGATAGCGATCGAAGAACACCTGAAACTCTTTCAGCGCCGCCACGGTCTCGGTCTGGTCGCGGGCCGGTGCGCGCATCTGCATGAAGTGACTCATCGCCAGCTTGTACTGCGCGTAGTCGGCGCGCGGATTCAGCGGGAAGAACGTGATGAACTCGCGATACTCGTTGGCCGCCAGCACGAGTGATTCTGCCGACTTTTCACCAAGGTACGTGTCGCCGAGCCCAAGCTTGGCGTCGGGTCTCAGCGGACTCCCGGGATAGTTGTCGACCACCTGCTTGAAGTACTCGCGGGCGTCGGTCCACTTCTGCTTCTTGAGCGCTTCACTCCCTTTGTCGAAGAGGTAGCGATCGGGATTCGCCGTGTTCGTGGGCAAGGCGTTCTTCTTGCCTCCGCACGCGGCAGCGAAGCCGAGCGCCAGACACGTCGTGATGATCAGGGCGAGGGTCGAATGTCGAATCGTCTGATGAGTCATGCACCAACTTCAGCCATCCAGTCACGCTGGGCGCGAAGGCCCTGTTCGAGCGTGACGGCAGGCGCAAAGCCGAGGTCCGCGCAGGCGCGACGAGTGTCCGCATACGTATCGCGCATATCGCCGCGCTGGGCATCGAGCCGTTCGACCCGCAACGGCCGACCCACTACGCGCCCCAGAACCTCGAATACCTCGAGGAGGCCCACATGAGAGCCCCCTCCAATATTGTAGACAGCGCCGGGCGTCCCGCGCGAACCTGCGCTCAGCGTGGCCGACACGGCGTCGCCGACGAACGTGAAATCGCGGGTCTGACGGCCGTCCCCGTAGAGCGGCACCGGCTCATCCTGCATCGCGGCCGTGAGGAACCGCCGGAACCCCATATCGGGCCGCTGTCGGGGCCCGTAGACGGTGAAATAGCGAAGCGCCACGGTCGGAATCTGGTAGTTGACGTGATACAGGTGACACAACTGCTCGGCCGCCAGCTTGGTGACTCCGTACGGTGAAATCGGCTGCGGCGTGGCATCTTCCCGCATCGGGAGCGGGACGGTGTCGCCATAGACCGACGAACTCGAGGCAAAGACGAATCGCTCAATCGACCGGCCGACGCACGCCTCGAGCAGCGTCTGCGTGGCGTCGACGTTGTTGATGGTATAGACGCCGAAATCCCGTCCCCAGCTTTTGCGGACCCCTGCCTGGGCGGCCAGGTGGAATACGTGGGTCACCCCGTCGAGCAGACGGGGCAGGTCGGCATCGGCAATCGCCGCTTCGGTCAAGGTGAAACCAGAGTGCCCCTGGAGCACCGAGAGATTCCGCTCCTTCTCGGCGCGCGGGTAGTAGTCGGTGAACGCATCGAGGCCGACGACCCGTGCCCCTCCAGCAACGAGACGCTCGGCCAGATGCGATCCGACGAAGCCGGCGACGCCGGTGACGAGCGCTCTCACTGCAGAAGCTCGAGAACCCGCGGCGGCAGCCGTCGTGGCCGGCCGTTGGCGCCGAGTGAGGCATGCACGGTGTGCCCCATCGCTGCGAGTGTTGAATCAATGGCGATGCGCGCTTCGTAGTCGAACCGGATCCGGACGTGACTCAGCACGGTCGCCGCCGTGCAGATCTCGATTTCATCGTCATATCGCGCCGGCTGGCGGTATTCGCAGTGAGCCTCGATTACCGGCAGGGAGACGCCGCCCGCTTCCATCTCGCGATACGTCCAGCCCGACTCGCGCAGCCACTCGGTGCGCCCCACCTCGAACCAGACGAGATAGTTGGCGTGATAGGCGATCCCCATGCGATCGATGTCGGCGTAGCGCACACGGACGCGCGTGCGGCGGGCGAGTGGACCGTTAGCCACCCGCGGTCCTGTTTGCAGCGGCGCGAAGCGCGCGAGTCGCCGCTTCGGCGTCGGAGGTGCCGAAGATGGCGTTCCCGGCCACGAGAATCGACGCACCCGCCGCAACGACCTCGGCCGCGTTCGCGGCAGAAATCCCGCCATCGATTTCGATCGGGACGTCCGAGCCGGCCGCCGTCAGCACCGCGCGGACGCGCCGAAGTTTCTCGAGCGAGTTCGGAATGAATGTCTGCGCCGCGAACCCCGGATCGACCGACATGACGAGGACGAAGTCGACGTCGCCCGCGATGTCTTCGAGCGCCGATGCAGGCGTGGAGGGGTTGAGCACGACGCCCGCCTTGGCGCCCCGTTTCTTGATGTGTGTGACTGTCCGATGCAAGTGGGTCGCCGCCTCGACGTGCACCGACACCATGCTCGCACCGGCGTCGACGAACTCGTCGATGTGGCGATCGGGATCCGTGATCATCAGGTGCACGTCGAGCGGTCGCGTTGCGATGCGCTTGATCGCGCGCACCACCGGCGGCCCGATCGTGATTTGCGGGACGAAATGTCCGTCCATCACGTCGACGTGAATCAGATCGGCGCCTCCGCGTTCGGCTGCTGCGATATCGCGTCCGAGCGCTGCGAAGTCGGCGGACAGGATGGACGGAGCGATGTGTACCTGGTTGGCCTTGCCGGGAACGGCCATCAGCAGCGCCTCACGGGGTGACCTCGAGCGACACCGTATCGTTCGGCCCGACCTGGAATCCACCGGCCGGCTGCTGACGGATGATCGTGCCGGCAGGCACGCCCGGTGTCTGCTGAGTCCCCACGATCGAGACGCGGAATCCGCGCGCACGCAGGATTTCCGCGGCCTTCGGACCGTCCATGCCGATCACATCGGGCATGACGAACGATTGCGCCTGCTCACCCCGATTGAGCAGCAGCGACACCTGAGGAGCCTGAGACATCGGCGCGGGGTTCTGCGCGACGACGGCGTCGGCGGGATAGTCCGCCGATCGAAATTCAGAGACCGGGCCGATCTGCACGCCGTCCTGATCGAGACGGATGCGCGCCGTCCGCTCGCTCTGTCCAATGAGTTGCGGCACAGTGGTGACGTGCGGTCCCGCGCTGACCCAGACGCGGATGGTACGCTGACGTCGAGCGGTCGTTCCGGCAGCAGGCTCCTGCTGCATGACATGTCCGGCAGCCACCTTGTTGTCGGGACGATGGACGTCGTCGACGCGGAGGCCCAGCCCGAGCACGCCGAGCGTCTCGGTGGCCTCGCTGACCGTCAGTCCTTCGAGCTTCGGCACCTCGACATCGCGTGACTTCAACGCGATGCGCATCGACACACCGAACGAGATGAGGAACGTCGCTCCAAGGGCGCCAATGAGCACCAGAGTCTTGCCGAAGCCCCAGACACGGGTCCCGAACGGCATGTGCCCGCGATCGTACCATGAACGTTCTGCGATTCGGGCCAAACGGGGTCGGGGCTAGACCCGTCCCCGACCTGTCCCCGACCTGACCCCGGCCTGTCCCGGACCCGACCCCCGTACAAGCGCGGTGGCGTAGAAGGCTTCGAGGCCGTGCACAAACGGCAGCGT
>DATFRP010000057.1:0-30488 GCA_035263125.1 Vicinamibacterales bacterium | reverse complement strand
CTCGTCCACCGCCATGCCGAACTTCGTCGCGACGATGGCCTGCGTCCGTCGCCCGCGCAGCGCACGCCCGAGGAACACTTCGCTTTGTGTTGCGCCGTAGATGTCGGCGGTGTCGAAGAAGTTGACGCCGGCGTCGAGTGCCGCGCTGACCACGCGCTCGGTGGCGGCGGCATCGATGCGCATCCCGAAATTGTTGCAGCCCAGGCCGACGAGAGAGATACGGAGCGAGCCGATCGGACGAAGATTCATCCCACCAGCATAAGGCTCCAGGCCTCAGGCCTCGCCCGCGGCACGCTACTCAAAGACGGTCATTTAGTGGGATAGTACGGCCCGGAGCGCACGTGCGAAACCTACTCCTCTCGGCCGCCCTCGCATTCGTCCTTGCCGTCGTGCTTGCCGGGCCTCCGGGTTCCGCACAGGGGACGGCCGCGCCGTCGGCTGTTGCGGCGTCATCGTCTGACGCGACGCTGGTCAAGACATACTGCGCCACCTGTCACAACGACCGCACGCGCTCGGGTGAGCTGTCGCTCGAGCACGCTGATCTCACCGCAGTTGCACAGAATCCCGAGCTCTGGGAGAAAGTGATCCGGAAGGTCAGGGCCGGCATGATGCCGCCAGCCGGGATGCCGCGGCCCGACGCCGCGATGCTCGACGGATTCGTTCGCCATCTCGAAACCACGATCGATCAAGCCGCTGCCGCGAATCCACGCCCGGGCCGCACCGCACTGCACCGACTCAATCGCGCCGAGTACGCGAACGCGATCCGCGACCTGCTGTCGCTCGAGATCGACGCCACCGCGCTCCTGCCTCCCGACGATGAGAGCAGCGGGTTCGACAACATCGCGGACGTGCTCACTGTGTCGCCGTCGCTGATGGAACGATATCTCTCGGCGTCCTGGAACATCAGTCGGATGGCGCTCGGCAACGTGAACATCACGCCGAGTACGGCGACCTATCGGGTGCGGCCGGATCTCTCACAGGATCAGCACATCGAGGGGTTGCCGCCGGGAACGCGTGGCGGCATGAAGATCGATCACGCCTTCCCCGTCGATGGTGAGTACGTCATCAAGCTTCGTCTGTGGCGCAACACGTTCGATTTGATGCGCGGCATGGAAGATCCGCACGACATCGAGATCGCGATGGACGGGGCGCGATTGACGGTGGTCACCGCAGGCGGACGCGAGGAGTTCGGCCGGATGGCTGAGAATCCGGGCACGTTCGGCGCCGATCTCGATCGCCGTCTCACCGTACGCCTCCCGGTCAAGGCAGGCACGCACACCATCTGGGCGACGACCGTTCTGAAGAGCCACGCGCCGCGCGACGATCTGATCAAGCCGTTCATCCGGACAACGATCGACGGCCTCGACATCATGGGCGATCCGTCAGTGGATCGCATCACGATCGAGGGTCCGTACGCCGCGACGGGTCCCGGTGACACCCCGTCGCGACGAAGGATCTTGAGTTGCCGCCCGGCGTCGACCGCGGCGCGGTCTCGACCAAGCTCGCCGGAGATCGAGGCGAGCGAAGTCGGATGCGCACGGCAGATCCTGACGACGCTCGCGCGCCAGGCGTATCGCAGGCCGGTGGATCGCGCGACCGGCGACGTATTGATGGACTTCTACGCAAAGGGGAGGAAGAGCGGCGGTCAGTTCGATCGCGGCATCGAGTCGGCTCTGCAGTTCATCCTCGCGAGCCCCGACTTCCTGTTCCGCGTCGAACCCGATCCCGGCAACAGGACCTCGCCGGTGTATCGGCTTGGCGATCTCGAACTCGCATCGCGCCTCTCGTTCTTCCTGTGGAGCAGCCTGCCCGACGAGCCGCTCATCGCGCTTGCCGCGCAGGGAAAACTGAGGCAGCCGGCGGTGCTCGAACAGCAGGTCAGGCGCATGCTGTCCGATCCACGATCGAAGACGCTCATCGACAACTTCGCCGAGCAGTGGCTGCACCTGCGCAATCTGAAGAACGCCAATCCCGATCTCGGCGCCTTTCCGGACTTCGACGACAACCTCCGGCAGGCGATGAAGGAGGAGACCGAGCTGTTCTTCGACAGCATCATGCGCGAGGACCGCAGCGTGATGGACCTGCTGAACGCGGACTACACGTTCGTAAACGAGCGGCTGGCGCGGCACTATGGCATGCCGGACATCTACGGCAGCCGCTTCCGGCGCGTGCCGGTGACAAACGACCGGCGCGGTCTGCTTGGACAGGCAAGCATCCTCACGGTGACCTCGTATCCGAACCGCACGTCACCGGTCGAACGCGGCAAGTGGATCCTGACGAATCTGCTCGGGGTGCCGCCGCAACCGCCGCCGCCGAACGTCCCCCCGCTTCCCGACAACGGCGCGGATGGGAGGGTGCTGTCGTTGCGTGAGCGGATGGAGCGCCACCGAACCAATTCGGTCTGCGCCGGGTGTCACCGGGTCATGGATCCGATCGGGTTCGCGATGGAGAACTTCGACGGCATCGGTCGCTGGCGCGCGAAGGAAGACGGCACGGCCATCGACGCGTCCGGAACGCTCTTCACCGGCGCCAAACTCGACGGTGTGAGCGCGCTGCGTCAGGAGCTGACCAGGCGGCCTGAAGTCTTCGTCGGCGTGCTCACCGAGCGGATGCTGACCTACGCTGTCGGCCGCGGTCTCGAGTACTACGACATGCCCGCGGTGCGAAAGATCGTTCAAGATGCGCGGTCCACCGACTATCGCTTCTCATCGATCGTGCTGGGCGTTGCGCGCAGCGTACCGTTCCAGATGAAAGAGACCACGTCGACGGTCAAGGAGACCAGATGAGCGCCCTCTTCAAGAAGCATCTCTCGCGGCGCACGTTCATCCGCGGCGTCGGCGTCACCCTGTCGCTGCCGTTTCTCGATGCGATGGTGCCGGCACGGACGCTGCTGGCGCAGACGGCAGCCAAGCCGCAGATCAGGCTTGGCCTCAACTTCATCCCGCACGGCGCGGTGATGAACCAGTGGACGCCGGCCACCACCGGTGCGCTGGAGCTGTCGCCGATTCTGTCGCCGCTCGCCGCGCACAAGGATCAAGTGGTCGTGCTGAGCAACCTGGCGCACGCGATGGCGGGACCGCAGGGCGCAGGTGACAACGGCGGCGACCATACGCGCTGTCCGGCAGTGTTCTTGAATGGCGTGCACCCCAAGCGCACCGACGGTGCCGACATTCAGGCTGGCACCACGATCGACCAACTCGCCGCGGCGCAGATCGGTCAGGACACTCTTCTTCCGTCGTTGGAGCTGGCGGTCGAGGACTACAGCGGTCTGGTCGGATCGTGCGACGTCGGCTTCAGCTGCACCTACATGAACACGATCTCGTGGCGGACGCCGACCTCGCCGCTGCCGATGGAGATCAACCCGCGCGTCGTGTTCGATCGCATGTTCGGCGATGGCGCCACCGTGAAAGAGCGCCTGCAGCGCATCGATACGCAGCGCAGCATCCTCGACGCGATTACCGGCCAAGTGCGGCGGCTGCAGGGTGATCTCGGCGCGAAAGATCGCAACCGGGTGGCCGAGTATCTGGACGCCGTCCGCGAGATCGAGCGCCGCATCCAGATCTCCGAGCGTCAGGCCGCGAATCCGTCGCTGGCCGTACCGGAATCACCGACCGGGATTCCCGACGATCACGAGGCGCATACCAAGTTGATGTTCGACCTGATGGCGATTGCGTTCCAGGCCGACATCACTCGCGTCTCGACGTTCATGATGGCGCGCGAGGTCAGCTACCGCACGTTCCCGAAGCTCGGGATCTCGGAAGCGTTTCACCCGGCATCGCATCATCAGAACAGCCCGGCGCGTCTGGAGACGCTGGCGAAGATCAACGCCTTCCACGTGTCGGAGGTGGCCTATCTGCTCGACCGGTTGAAGTCGACCCCGGACGGCGACGGCAACCTGCTCGATCACTCGTTGATTCTCTACGGCAGCGCGATGAGCAACAGCAACATCCACAATCACGCACCGCTGCCGGTGCTGATCGCGGGTGGCGCCGTCGGCCGCCTGAAGGGCGGACGTCATCTGATGTATCCCGAGGGCACGCCGATGTCGAATCTGCTGCTGACAATCCTCGACAAGGCCGGGGTCAGGCAGGAGAAGGTTGGCGACAGCACCGGTCTGCTGTCGGACGTGTAGGAGGGGGTAGAACACCTGTAATGCGAAATGCAAAATGCAAAAGAGGAATTCTTCGAACGATTCAGACGTTTTGCATTTTGCATTTTGAATGACACCAGACAACGGTAACCATGCGAACGACCACTCGTCTTCTTGCATCTCTTCTGATCGGCGCGATGCCCGCGCTCGCCTATGGGGCAGGTTCTGATGCGGCGGACGCGGCGCAACGGAACGACATCGCGGCCCTGCGTGCGATGGTGACCAAGCGCGTCAACGTCAACACGCCGCAGCCCGACGGGACCACTGCGTTGCACTGGGCGGCGCATTGGAACGACGTCGAGGCCGTGAAGCTCCTGCTCGGCGCCGGCGCGAACGCGGCCGCGACCAACCGGTTCGGCGCCTCGCCGCTCTCGGAGGCCGCGACATCTGGCAACGCCGATATGGTCAAGGCGCTGCTCGACGCAGGTGCAGATGCGAAGGCGCCGTCCACGCCTGACGGCGAGACCGTGCTCATGAGCGCCGCTCGCTCCGGCAGCGTGGAATCGGTGCGAATGCTCCTCGATCGCGGCGCCGACGTGAACGCACGGGAGCGTTACAAAGGACAGACCGCTCTGATGTGGGCTGCGGCCGAACGTCACGCGCCGGTCGTCAAGCTTCTGCTCGAGCGCGGCGCCGACTGGAAGATCCGCGGATTCGATCGCGAGACGAAGCCGCCGAAACTGAGCGCCGCGTCGGCGATCTCCCCGATCCCGCGCGGTGGCTTCACCGCGCTGATGTTCACGGCGCGTGAAGGCGATCTCGAGACGGCGCGCGTCATGCTCGACGCCGGCGTCGACGTGAATGTCGGCGACGTCGACAACGTCACTCCGCTCGTCGCCGCGATCATGAACAAGCAGTACACGTTGGCGAAGTTCCTGATCGACCGCGGCGCCGACGTGAACATCGCCGATGCCGGCGGTCGCACCGCGCTCTACGCGATGATCGACATCCGCAACGAAGACTGGACGGCGATGCCGAATCGCACGACCGACGATCCGCTGCCGACAATCGAGGTTGTCAAGGCAATCGTCGATCACGGTGCGAAGCTGGATGCCCCGCTCACGCGTCCGCTCACGGTGCGCAGCGGAATGGATTTCGGCGACACCACGCTCGGTGAGGGCGCTACGCCGCTGATGCGCGCCGCGCGTGCCGGCGATCACGACGTGATTCGTCTGCTCCTCGCGAAAGGTGCGAATGCGACGCTGACGACCAAGGGTGGCAACACCGCCCTCATGTTTGCCGGCGGAGTCGGGTATCGCGACAAGAACACGCGCGGAAGCGAGCGCGACGCGCTCGAGTCGGTGAAGGTGCTGATGGCGGCCGGGCTCGACCTCAAGCAGACCAATGCGATCGGTGAGAACGTGCTGCACGGCGCCGCCCTGCGTGGCGCGGACACCATCGTGCAGTTCCTGATCGATCAGGGCGTGGACGTGAACGCATTGAGCAGGCAGGGATACACGCCGCTCGATGTCGCGATGGGCAAGACGATCGTCCTGCAGTTGCCCGTGCCGCAAGAGAGCACGGTGGCGCTGCTGAAGAAGCTGGGCGGGAAGGAAGGACCAGGCCCGCGCGGCGCGCGTCCGCCGGCCGCGCAGTAGTCGTCGTTCGAATATCGACGCCCCCGACATCCTCACGACGCCACAACCAGCCCGCGACCGGGGCTCATAGAGCCTCCGTGCTCGCTTCAACAGGATGCTGTTCGTCCTGCGCGAGCGCTGCCTCTCACGACATGTCGCGGTCCGGTCACAACGACATCTTCCAACCCGCAGAACATCCGATGGCGTGTTCCTTGCTGGACTCGGCACGTTTTCTCGTGGAGGCGCCATGCCGACAAACCAGACCAGCGAACCCGGCGCGGAGCAGGCCAGGCTCCAGGAGGATCGCGAAGGACGGGCCCCGTGGAAAAAGTGGGGGCCGTATCTGAGCGAGCGGCAATGGGGTACCGTGCGCGAAGACTACAGCTCCAATGGCGACGCCTGGAATTACTTCACCCATGATCACGCGCAATACCGCGCGTACCGGTGGGGTGAGGACGGACTCGCCGGCATATCCGATGACCGCCAGCTGCTTTGCTTTGCGGTGGCGCTCTGGAACGGGCGCGATCCAATCCTCAAAGAACGATTGTTCGGGTTGAGCAACAGCGAGGGAAACCACGGCGAAGACGTGAAGGAGTACTACTTCTACCTCGATAGCACGCCGACCCACTCGTACATGAAATACCTGTACAAGTATCCGCAGGCGGCCTACCCGTACGGGCCGATCATCGAGGCAAACAGGACGCGCGACAAACAGGCCGGCGAGTACGAACTGCTCGACACCGGTATCTTCGATGAGGACCGCTACTTCGACGTCTTCGTCGAGTACGCCAAGGTCGAGCCGGAAGACATTCTGATCACCATCACGGTCTGTAATCGGGGCCCCGAGCCGGCCGAGATCAATGTGCTGCCCACCTTGTGGTTTCGAAACACCTGGTCGTGGGGCGCCACTGAAGAGAAACCGGAACTGAAGGTCCTCGCCGCCGCCACAGACGTACGAGCGATTGCGGCTCGGCATCGTCTTCTTGGTGAGCGATTCCTCTACTGTGAGGCCGCAGCGGATCTGCTGTTCACTGAAAATGAAACCAATACCGAGCGCGCCTTCAATCGGCCCAATCAGCAGCCGTACTGCAAGGACGGCATCATCCAGGCCGTCGTCAACCGGAAAAAGAACGCTGTCAATCCTGCATTGCGCGGCACCAAGGCATCAGCCAGTTACCCGCTCGTCGTGGCGGCGAAAGGAAGCCAGACGATCAGGCTGCGGCTGACGGACCAGCCGCCCGCCCGGATGCCGGCTCCGTTCGGCGATGCGTTCGAAGTCCCGTTCAAGGCTCGTCACGCAGAGGCGGACGCGTTCTATGAAGCGATCACACCGTCCACGCTGACCGCCGACGAGTCGCGCGTGATGCGGCAGGCACTCGCTGGAATGCTCTGGAGCAAGCAGTACTTCTTTTACGACCTGGCCGAGTGGCTGCGTGAACACGGCGACAAGCCTGAGGAAGGCGTGCGCGCCCAGGTTCGCAACAAAGACTGGTTCCACTTGTACAACGCGGACGTCATCTCCATGCCGGACAAGTGGGAGTACCCCTGGTACGCCGTCTGGGACCTGGCCTTCCACACCATCCCCTTGTCGCTGGTGGACGTCGATTTCGCGAAGGAGCAGCTGCGGCTGTTCCTGGGCCACCATTACCTCCACCCGAATGGCCAGATGCCGGCCTACGAGTGGAACTTCAACGACGTCAATCCGCCGGTTCACCCGTGGGCGGTCTGGACCGTGTACAGCTACGACAAGCAGTTGCGCGGGCGCGGGGATCTCGACTTTCTCAAGTTCTGCTTCGAGAAGCTGTCGCTGAACTTCACGTGGTGGGTGAACCGCAAGGACGTGGACGGCAACAACGTGTTCTCGGGAGGGTTCCTCGGCCTGGACAACATCGGGGTCTTTGACCGTAGCAGCCCGCTGCCGACAGGCGGTTATCTGGAGCAGTCGGACGGCACTGCCTGGATGGCGTTCTTTGCGTCGATGATGCTCCAAATCGCGGTCGAGCTCGCGATGGAGGACGACTCCCACTACGAGGCGATGGCGCTCAAGTACTTCGAGCACTTCCTCTGGATCGCCTCGGCCATGGACAATCTCAGTTTTACGGGGGTCAAGCTCTGGGACCACGACGATGGCATTCATTACGATGTGCTCCGCTTTCCTGATCGCAACGGCCTCCGCCTCAAGGTGCGTTCTCTTGTTGGACTGTTGCCGCTCGCGGCAATCACGGTGTTGCCGGCCGATCTGCGGGAACGGCTGCCGCGCTTTTTCGAGCAGGCCCAGTGGTTTCTGGAACGGCATCCGCACACAGCGGCGGTGCTGACGGTTCCGCTGCAGGTTGGCGCCGGCGGCAGCCGGATCCTTTCGCTGATCAATCCGGACAAACTCCGCCGGATCCTCGGTTACATGCTGAACGAGAGCGAATTCCTGAGCCCCTATGGAATTCGTTCGGTGTCGCGCTGGCACGCCGAGCACCCGTATGTGTTCAACGTCGGCGGACAGGAGTACCGGGTCGGTTATGTCCCGGGCGACTCAGACAGCGGGATGTTCGGAGGAAACTCCAACTGGCGCGGACCGATCTGGATGCCGATGCAGCTGATGCTCATTCGCGCCCTGGTCAACCAGTACGCGCACCTAGGCAACAACTTCAAGGTCGAGTGTCCGGTTGGCTCGGGCCGCCAGCTGAATCTCCTGGAGGTCAGCCAGGAGATTGCGCGGAGGCTGTCGCGCCTGTTCCTCCGCGACAAGGAAGGACGGCGACCGGCGCACGGCGATCACAACCGGTGGAACGATGAGCATTGGCGCGACCACGTCCTGTTCTACGAGTACTTCCATGGGGATACCGGCGCAGGTGTCGGGGCCAGCCATCAGACCGGATGGACCGGCGTGATCGCTTTCCTGATACAAGGATTCACCGCGCTCGAAGCAGAGCGAGTTCTGGAAAAGGGAATGACCGCGGTATCTGAAAGCAGCGCCGAGGTCGCCAGAGAGACAGACACGCCTGAAGCTGTCGAAGTCGCAGAGGAGGTCGACGAAGAACTGACGGTGAAGGTCGTTGCCCAGGTACTCCAAACAGTCCAGCAACAGGTGACGGAAGCCGTTCAGGAGCAGGGCGGGCAGGCAGAGAATCTCCAGGAGAAGGTCGAGCAGATCGTCATGGAGAAAGTAGCCGAGGCCGTCCAGAAGAAGGCGGAGGAGGTTCAGCAGCAAGCCGACGACCACCGGACGGAGGAAAAGAAAGAAGTCCTTTAGTCATCCGAAAACCACCCGTGATGCTTCCAATCGCCCAGATTTCCCGGGCACAGGCCGTGCTTATTCCTGCGATCGGTCACGCTCAGGTTTCACTTTCCTAAGGATTTGTGTGGACACGATGGCTCGGACGCCTACCGGCCACGACAAGACGTGGCTGGCGCCGGACGAGACAGGGGCAACGCCCGAGTGGCGTCGACCACGGGGCGAGGACTGCCACCGCACTGAAAGAGAGCGACGAACGTGAAATCGACGGATGTCCATTCACACGAACAGGCCGAGGCGCATCCTCGCTACGCTCCGTCGTCGAAGCGCATGCGCAGGAGAGACTCGTTCGAGCACCACGACGCACGTATCCATGCCCTGCGGGATGCGCTTCGGGCGGCGAGGCAAGGGGACTTTTCGGTCCGTCTGCCAACCGATGGGGCGAACGAAGGAGTGATGGGCGAAGTGGCACTCGCCTTCAACGCGCTCATCGAGCAGAACGATGCGCTGGTAAGCGAGCTCAGGCGCGTGGATCGGAGCGTAGGGTTCGAAGGGAAGACGACGGAGCGGGCGTCCGTCGGCGCGGGCGGATCTTGGGCCGCGGCCGTTGACTCTGTCAACTCGCTCGTCGAAAAGATGGCTTGGCCTGTCTGTGAAGCCACATCGGTCCTCGGGCTCGTCGCCAACGGCGACCTCTCGCGCGACATGTCGCTCCACATGAACGGAACGCCTCTGGCGGGAGACTTCCGCGAGCTAGGCACAACTGTGAAGACGGTTGTTGGGCGTCTGCGCACAGTCTCCTCCGGCGTTTCCCGCGTTGTCCGTGAGATGGGCACTGAGGGGAGGCTCGGCGGGCAAGCCAGTGTCGAAGGCCTTTCGGGCACCTGGAAGGATCTCGTCGACGATGTGAACTTACTGGCGGGCAACCTCACGGCTCAAGTTCGAAACATTGCTCTCGTCTCAACCGCAATCGCCAAAGGCGACCTGTCTCAGAAGATCACCGTCGAAACCCGCGGAGAAATCTTCGAGCTCAAGAACGCCATCAACGCGACTGTCGACCAGCTGCGATCGTTCTCCGCCGAGGTAATCCGCGTCGCGCGCGAGGTAGGGACCGAAGGCAAGCTGGGCGCGCAGGCCGACGTTCGCGGCGTGTCCGGTGTGTGGCAGGAGCTCACCGACAGTGTGAATCGGCTGGCGGGCAATCTCACGTCTCAAGTTCGGAACATCGCCGCCATCTCGACGGCGATTGCCAACGGCGATCTCTCGCAGAAGATCACCGTCGAAGCGAAAGGGGAAATCCTCGAGCTCAAGAACACCATCAACGCCACCCTCGATCAGCTGCGTTCCTTCGCCTCCGAAGTCACGCGCGTCGCGAGAGAGGTCGGCACCGAAGGCCGATTGGGCGCACAGGCCGACGTCAAGGGGGTCTCCGGCACCTGGAAAGACCTCACTGACAACGTGAATCTTCTGGCCGGCAACCTCACGAACCAGGTTCGCAATATCGCGCTGGTCACGACCGCGGTCGCCAATGGCGACCTGTCCAAGAAGATCACCGTTGAGGCGAAGGGGGAAATCCTCGAGCTCAAGAACACCATAAACGCCATGGTGGACCGTCTGCAGACTTTCGCTGCGGAGGTCACGCGCGTGGCCAGGGAGGTCGGTACCGAGGGTAAGTTGGGCGGCCAGGCCGATGTCAAGGGTGTATCAGGAACGTGGAGGGACCTCACCGACAACGTGAACATCATGGCCGGCAATCTCACCAACCAGGTGAGGGGAATTGCCAAGGTCGTGACGGCAGTCGCCAACGGCGACCTGTCGCAGAAGTTTGTCGTTGAGGCCAAGGGAGAAATCGTCGCCCTTGCCGACGCCGCCGTCGCCACGGGTGATCTCTCACGGAAGTTCGTGGTCGAGGCGAAGGGCGAGATCGCGGCGCTCGCCGACACCATCAACAACATGACCGACACCTTGCGCGTCTTCGCCGAGCAGGTCGTCACAGTCGCGCGTGAAGTCGGCATCGAGGGCAAGCTCGGAGGCCAGGCCAGAGTGCCGGGAGTGTCCGGCACCTGGAAGGACCTCACCGACAACGTGAACCTCCTCGCTGGAAACCTCACCAACCAGGTGCGGAACATCGCTCTCGTCACGACCGCAGTTGCCAACGGTGACCTCTCTCAAAAGATCACGGTCGATGTAAGGGGCGAGGTGCTCGAGCTCAAGAACACCATCAACACGATGGTGGAGCAGCTCCGCACCTTCGCCGCCGAGGTCACACGGGTCGCCAAAGAGGTCGGCACCGAGGGGAAGCTCGGTGGACAGGCGGATGTCAAAGGCGTCTCCGGCACGTGGAAGGACCTCACCGACAACGTGAACCTCCTCGCCGGAAACCTCACGAATCAAGTGCGCAACATCGCCCTCGTGACGACGGCGGTCGCCAACGGCGACCTGTCCAAGAAGATCACCGTCGAGGTCAAAGGCGAGATCCTCGAGCTCAAGAACACGATCAACGTGATGGTCGATCAGCTCCGCGCGTTCGCGGCGGAGGTCACGCGCGTCGCTCGCGAAGTGGGCACGGAGGGGAAGCTCGGAGGCCAAGCGCAGGTACCCGGAGTCGCTGGGACCTGGAAGGACCTGACCGACAGCGTGAACATCATGGCCTCGAACCTGACGAATCAGGTGCGAGGCATCGTGAAGGTGGTGACCGCCGTCGCCAATGGCGACCTCTCACAGAAGTTCGTCCTGGAGGCCAAAGGCGAGATCGCCGCGCTCGCCGACACCATCAACGCGATGACCGACACCCTTCGGACGTTCGCGGAACAGGTGACCACGGTGGCGCGCGAAGTCGGCACCGAGGGAAAGCTCGGAGGTCAGGCCAAAGTTCCGGGCGCGGCCGGCACCTGGAGGGACCTCACGGATAACGTGAACACGCTCGCCGGCAACCTCACGAACCAGGTTCGTAACATCGCTGGGGTGACGACGGCGGTGGCGACCGGAGACCTGTCTCAGAAGATCACCGTCGATGCCAAGGGTGAGATCCTCGAGCTGAAGAACACCATCAACGCGATGGTCGAACAGCTCCGCACGTTCGCTGGGGAGGTGACCCGCGTTGCTCGCGAAGTCGGGACGGACGGCAAGCTTGGTGGGCAGGCCCAGGTCCCGGGAGTCGCTGGCACCTGGAAAGACCTCACGGATAACGTCAACGTGATGGCCTCCAACCTCACCAGCCAGGTCCGCGGCATCGCCAAGGTCGTGACTGCCGTCGCGAACGGAAACCTGGCTCAGAAGCTGGTACTGGAGGCACGAGGGGAAATCGCGGCGCTTGCCGACACCATCAATGACATGACCAACACGCTGCGGACATTCTCGGACCAGGTCACCACGGTGGCTCGAGAGGTCGGCATGGAGGGGAAGCTCGGTGGCCAGGCGCGCGTTCCTGGAGCGGCCGGCACGTGGAAGGATCTCACCGACAGCGTGAACATGCTGGCTGGGAACTTGACCGCCCAGGTGCGAAACATCGCGCTGGTCACGACCGCGGTCGCAAACGGAGACCTCTCCAAGAAGATTACCGTCGAAGCCCTCGGAGAGATCCTCGAGCTCAAAGACACCATCAACGCGATGGTCGAGCAGTTGCGGACGTTCGCGGCGGAGGTGACCCGTGTCGCCCGCGAGGTCGGCACGGATGGTCAGCTTGGCGGTCAAGCTCGGGTGCCTGGTGTGTCAGGCACGTGGATGGATCTGACCGACAGCGTCAACCTCATGGCTTCCAACCTCACCGACCAGGTTCGCGGAATAAGCAAAGTCGTCACATCGGTCGCGAGCGGCGACTTGACCAAGAAACTGGTGCTCGTGGCCAAGGGGGAGGTCGGCGCGCTGGCAGACACCATCAACGACATGACGGAAACCCTTCGCACGTTCGCGGACCAGGTCACTTCAGTCGCACGCGAGGTCGGGATCGAGGGCAAGCTCGGAGGACAGGCCAAGGTTCCCGGCGCGGCGGGCACCTGGCGGGACCTCACGGACAACGTCAATCAGCTTGCCGCCAACCTCACCTCGCAGGTCCGTGCCATCTCGGACGTGGCGACAGCGGTCATTCAGGGCGATCTCACCCGAAGCATCACGGTCGAGGCACGAGGCGAGGTGCTGGGGCTCAAGGACACGATCAACCAGATGATCACGAACCTTCGTGATACGACGCGGACCAACAAGGAGCAGGACTGGCTCAAGACCAACCTGGCCAAGTTCTTCGGGCTCATGCAGGGTCAGCGCGATCTTCAGTCCCTTACAGACCAGATCATGGCGGAGCTGACGCCGGTGGTGGGGGCGCAGCATGGCGCGTTCTACCTCGCCGAGCCTGAGGACAACCAGACTGCGCTCGCGCTCACCAGTACCTACGCGTATACGAAGCGCAAGCGGCTCTCGAATCGATTCGGCCTCGGAGAAGGCATCGTCGGGCAGTGCGCTCAGGAGCGGAAGCCGATCATCGTCACCGAAGTTCCCGAGGACTACGTCGAGATCACGTCGGGTCTGGGGAAGTCGTCTCCCCGGAGCATCGCAGTCTACCCGATCTTCTTCGAGGATCAGCTGAGAGGTGTCATCGAGCTTGGCTCCTTCCACGAGTTCACGTCGGTCCAACTCGCCTTCCTCGAGCAGCTCATGCTCTCGATCGGGCTTGCCATCAACCTGATCGGTACCAGCATGCGCACCGAGCAGCTCCTCCAGCAGCTGCAAGGATCCAACGTGGAGCTCGACCGGCGACGGAAAGAGCTGGAGGACCGTGCGCTGCAGCTCGAGTCCCGGAAGCGGGAGATCGCACAGGCGAGCGCATCTCTCGAGGCGAAGTCGCAGGAGTCGCAGTACAAGTCGCAATTCCTGACCAACATGTCTCATGAGCTCCGCACGCCGCTCAACAGCATGATGATCCTCGCCCAGATGCTTGCCGCGAACGAGGACAAGACCCTCAGCGACACGCAGCAGGAATGGGCGGCGACGATTCACTCCGCCGGGCGGGACCTCCTGGCCCTCATCAACCAGATTCTCGATCTCTCGAAGATCGAAGCGGGTCGCATCGAGACTCATCTCGAGCGTTATTCAACCCAGTCCGCACAGGAGTTTGCCGAGCGCACGTTCCGGCCGGTGGCCATGCAGCGAGGTCTCGAGTTCTCAATCGAAGTTGCTCCAGGTGCTCCACCCAGCGTGACTACGGACCGTCAGCTCCTCGATCAGATTCTCAAGAACATGCTCGCGAACGCGTTCAAGTTCACCGAGCGCGGCAGAGTGGACTTGCACATTGAACGGGCGCCTGCGGGCCTGCCGTTCCGCAACGCATCGCTGCAGCGCGCCCCGGCCGTGATTGCTTTCGCGGTCTCGGATACGGGTGTTGGCATTCCTTCGGGGCAGCTCGCGAGAATCTTCGAAGCCTTCCAGCAGGCGGATCCATCCATGACACGCAAGTACGGCGGAACCGGCCTGGGGCTGACCATCAGCCGCGAATACGCTCGTGTTCTTGGCGGCGAAGTCGCCGTTCAAAGCACGCCGAACGTGGGGAGCACCTTCACGTTGTATCTGCCCCTGCTACACGACGACCTCACGGCTCCAACGGTCCCGTTCGAGGGCCGTGCGGCGGAGGCTCCGACTCCACTACCTGCAGAGCCGATCACCCCCGAGGATACGCAGAGGCTGTCCGGAAAGAAGATTCTCCTCGTGGAGGATGATGCCCGGAACCTCTACTCGGTGACGAGCCTGCTCGAACGGTTCAAGATGCACGTCATCCCGTCGAACAGCGCCCGAGAGGCATTCACTCGCCTGCGTGAGCACCCGGACACCGATCTCGTGCTCATGGACATCATGATGCCCGAGATGGACGGGTACCAGGCGACCCGCGAGATCCGTGAGATAAAAGAGTTCAGCGCTTTGCCGATCATCGCGCTCACGGCCAAGGCAAGCGCTTCGGATCGGGAACAATGCATGGCGGCAGGTTGCACCGACTATGTGGTCAAGCCAACGGACACTCGTGAGCTCGTGGCGGTCATCGTCCGGAATCTACGGGCCAGCTGAGGGGAGGACGATCGTGAGCTCCTCGCCCGAGACGGCGCCCCCTGCGGCCCCCGTGCAGGTTCTCGTTGTCGACGATCATCCTGAGAACCGGACGGCTCTTCGAGCGATCCTGTCGTCTCCGGTCTACCGAGTCGTCGAAGCAGGATCGGGCGCCGAAGCGCTCCTGCGACTCCTCGAGGAGGACTTCGCGGTTCTCCTCATTGATGTCGTGATGCCCGACATGAGCGGCTTCGAGCTGGCTGCGGCCATCAAGGAACGTGAAATGACCGCCGCGGTGCCGATCGTGTTCCTCACCGCGCAGACGACGGACGTGGACCTTGTCTTCAAGGGGTACCAAGTCGGGGCGGTCGACTACCTGACGAAGCCGCTCGTGCCGGAGATAGTCCGCGCCAAGGTCGCGGTCTTCGCACAGCTCTTTCGAGAGAAGAGGCGCAACGAGCAGCAGGCCGCGCTGCTTCTCGAGGCGGAACGGAACGAAAACGAATTCCGTCTGATCGCGTTACAAATCGCCAGCGAGCGCCGCTACCGGGCGCTTGCGCAGGCGGTTCCCCACATCGTCTGGACCGCTCGCCCCGATGGCGTCGTCGACTACTTCAATCAGCGCTGGTTCGAATACACGGGCCTTTCGGTGGAGCAGGCAGCCGGTTCCTGGCTTGGAATCCTTCACTCCGATGATTCGGCGCGCTGCCGAACCGACTGGGAGAACGCCATGCGTTCGGGCGAGATGTTCCAGACGGAGTGCCGCCTGCGGAGAGCATCCGACGGTGCGTTTCGCTGGCACCTTTGTCGCGCCGTGCCGGAGCGAAGCACGTCCGGCCAGATTCTTTCCTGGCTCGGAACGTTCACCGACATCGAAGACCAGAAGCGCGTCGAAGCGATCCAGGCGGAGTTCAAGAGCACCCTGGACGCGGAGCCAGATGCGGTCATCATCTTCGAGCCAACGAGCTGGCACATCCTGTACGCGAACCACGGTGCGAGTGTCCTTCTCGGATACGCCAGGGACGAACTTCTCCGAATGGCACCGTCCGACTTCATGGCCGAACACGATTCGGTCGGCTTCCGGAAAGTCCTGGCGCCTCTCCTGGAGGGCTCTCAGCCTCATATCCTGATCGAAACAAAGTTTCGACGGAGAGATCCACCGGCGGTTCTCATCGACGTCTCGCTACAGCTCATTCGCATCGGCGCGAACCGCATCGTTTCAATCGCTCGTGATATCACCGAGCGGAAGCGGACGCAGCTGGAACGGGAGCTCCTCTACCGCGAGGCGGTCGACGCAATCCGCGCGAGGGACGAGTTTCTTTCCGTGGCTTCGCACGAGCTCCGGACCCCACTCTCTGCGCTTCAGCTGCAGATCCAGATGCTGCTTCGACCACCACGCCGATCGCCCCAAGCGGTTCTTTCTCCCGAGCAGCTGAAGGCAAAGCTGGAGACAGCTTACAGACTGATCGAGCGCCTCACCCGACTCATCGAAGAGCTCATGGATGTTTCGCGAATCACAGCGGGCCGTCTTCGACTCGAACTCGAGGAAATCGACCTTTCTGCCGTCGTCCGTGAGGTTGTCGGCCGTTTCGAGGAGGAAGCCAGCAGAACGCATTCGGATGTCGAGGTCCGCGCGGTCACCCCCGTTTTGGGCATGTGGGATCGGATTCGCGTGGAGCAGGTCATTGCAAACCTGCTCACCAACGCGTTCAAGTTTGGTGGCGGCAAGCCAATCGAAATCGCGGTCGAGGAGAGAGGTCCGATAGGACGCCTGGTCGTTGTCGATCACGGGATCGGCATCGCTCGTGAGGACGTTGAGAGGATCTTCCAGCGTTACGAGCAAGCCATTTCACCGCGCGCATACGGTGGACTGGGGCTCGGCCTATACATCGCCCGCCAGGTCATTGAGGCACATGGCGGGACAATTCGGGTCCAAAGCCAGCCCGGAGCCGGATCGACGTTCATCATCGATCTTCCCAAGGGAGCCATCACGAGTGAGGAAGGAGTCGCACGCACGGAAGGGCGTAGACCCGACACCTCTGAAACTCCCCAGGCATTCCCGCCTGCCCTCGGCCGGCAGTGACAGAGTCCTCATGGCGAAGTTCATCCTGATCGTCGAGGACGACTTTGACGTGGCGCGATCAGTAGCAGCGGTCCTCGAAGCTGAGGGATACGACACCGCTATCGCCGCCAACGGGTGTGAGGCGCTCGACCACCTCCGGCAGAACAATTGTCCGGATCTGATCCTGCTCGACATGATGATGCCGGTCATGAACGGCTGGAAGTTCCGGGAGGAGCAACGGAAGCAGCCTGCGCTTGCTTCCATCCCTGTGGTGACCCTCACTGCTGATGGCGATGCTCGCGGGAAGGCGGCTTCCATCCAGGCTGCGGGTCACATCGCCAAGCCGGTTGAAATCGATGGCCTGCTCGATGAAGTGGAGCGGATCTGCGGGTTAGCCGATACATGAGCGTCGCGCTGCCGCACGCCCCCATGGTGACGCATGCCTACCAGAGAAGCTCGTCGCAGTGCACGGTTCTTTACAACCGGCTCAGTTCGTAGGCCATAAGTCTAATGGCACCAGCCCGAACGCCAGCCGTAACGTTTATCCACGGCGGCGTGTGCTAGCGCCTGCACCTGAGCCGGGAACTGCGTACCTCAGGCGCCATGAAGACCAGTGGACAACAGGCGTGACCAGTGGCCGTTGGCGAAGCCGGCGAGCGAGCGGCGTCTCGCCCTTCTCGTGGTCCTCGTGTTTTTGGTGGCCGGAAGCCTCTGGATTCTGTTCACCGACCTGCTGCTGTACTCACTGATTCAAGATCCGATCGTCATCGCCCGGATCGAGACCGCGAAGGGGTGGGCATTCGTCGCGCTGGCCGCATTCCTGCTGTACGTCGTGACGCTCCGCGCGGGGGCGAAGCTCGCGAAGGCCACGAGAACGATCTCGAAGGTTCTCGAAAGCATCGGGGACGGTGTGCTCCTCCTCGGGACCGACCGCACCATCGCGCACGCGAACCCGGCAGCCGTACGGATGCTGAAAGTGAAGAGCGTGGATGAACTGCGCGGCATGGGTGCTCCGGAGTTCTCGCGCCGGTTTCGCGTGTCGTACCCGGATGGACATCTCGTCCCGCCAGATCAATTCGTCTCGCAGCGCGTGTTCGAGGAGGAGGGCACGCTGCAGTACAACGCGGTCCTCTATCCGGAAGAGGGATCGGAGCTCGACCTCTCCTGCACCGCGGCCGGCGTCCGCTCGGAGGTGGGACGCGCCCCCGAGCTCGTCGTCAGCATCATGCACGACATCACCGCGAGCGAGCATCTGGAACGCCTTCGTGACGACCTCTTCGCAGAGACCGCGCACGCGATCAAGACGCCGATCACGGTCATCAAGAGTGCGTCGCAGATGTTGTCAGCGGCAGCGCCGCCGCAGAGTCTTCCATCGGCAAAGATGATCGAACGGCAGTGTCTCCGCATCGAGCGTCTGGTCGAGAACCTGCTGGCGCTGTCGCGCATCCGATCGGGGACTCTGCAGCTGCATCCGGTCGAGGTCGAGCTCGGTCCCGTCATCGAGGACGTCGCCCGTCAGGTGAAGCGAGTCTCGAACGGGCACGACATTCTCGTGCACCTCGATGGCCCCGTACAAGTCCACGCCGATCGCGAACGACTCGTGATGGTGCTGCGGAATGCGATCGATGCCGCCGTTCGCACGGCGCGCCCCGCCACACCGGTCACGATTCAGTTGGACAGGTCGGGCAGCGACGGTGAGATCGCGGTGTCCTTCCGTCCTTCAGTGTCGACCGATCTTGACGACACGTTTCGGAAAGAGGCCGAGTTCGACGATCTCGGCGTCGGCCGCTACGTGACCACGACGATCATCGAGGCACATGGCGGCTCGTTCACCGAGCAGTTCGACGATGCGGTCAACACAATTCGGATCCGGCTCCCCGCAATATCAGAGAGTCGTCCGTGACCAGGGCGCCGCACATCCTCCTCGTCGATGACGACCCGGACCTGGTGGAGATCCTGCGGATCCTGCTCGAGGATTGCGGCTACTCGGTTCGCTGTGCCAGGAACGGCAGGGAAGCGCTCGAATCGGTCGCGCAGGAGCGGCCCGCCGTCATCCTGCTCGACATGCTGATGCCGGTGATGGACGGCTGGCGTTGCGCGAGGGAAGTGCGAGCCCGCTACGGTCGCGGCGTGCCGATCGTTGTCGTCACGGCTGCCGAGAATGCGCGGGCGCGCGCCAATACGGTTGGCAGCATCGACGAAGTGCTGGCCAAGCCGTTCGACATCCAGGAGCTGCTCCGCATCGTGGATCGCTACGTCCCCAAGCCTCAATCGGGTGAGATCTCATACCCCGACTCCTGAATCCTGATTCCTTCTGATCAGCAACACCGTCTGATCGTCGAGCTGCGTACCGTGGGCGCGCGCGCCGGCGAGCAGGCGGTCGGCAATCGCCGAGAGCGGCTGATCGCCGCTCGATTTCAGCACGCCTTTCGCCCAGTCGAAGCCGAGCTCACGCCGCTTGCCGTCGAACACTTCGATCAGCCCGTCGGTCAGCAGCGCAAAGAGGTCGCCGGGCCGACAGTCAACCGGCGATGAGGTGAACGTGGTTCCATCGAACATCCCGATCGCGATCTGCGGCGAGGTGACCTCCTCGACGACCCCATTGCGGACGCGGAGGATCGGAAGATGGCCGGCGACGGCGCATTCGAGGTGCGGCCCGCAGCTCCGCACGCACGCGACCGTCACGAACATCTGCGGCAGTTTGAGCGGCATCAGCACGGCATGGACGTCGTTGAGCAGCGAGGCGATCGAACCGCCGGCCCGGACCCGCGCGCGCAGCGCGCTCTTGAACATGCCCATCACGACGCCCGATCCCACGCCATGTCCGGAGACGTCCGCAACGTAGCCCAGCCAACTGCCATCCTGTTCGACGAGGTCGACCAGATCGCCGCCGACATCGCCGCTTGCGTGCGACCAACCGAGAAACTCGAAGTCGGCGATCCGTCTGTCCACCGCCGGCACCAGCACGCGATGGATGTCCCGTGCGAGCACGATCTCGGCTTGCGCGCGAAAGTAGCGCGCGGCCGTGACGTTGATGAACCGCAGGAAGCTGATGTACGCCAGGGTCACCGTCACGATGATGCCTATGGCGTCGAGTGTCAGCCGTCCGGGTGGTGCCGCCGATTGATAGCGGAACACGCGCGGGACCACGAGCAGATAGGTGACGTGGATCGCGATCATTGTCGCGTAGCCCCATGGCCGCGCCGGCATCGAGACCACCGCGTAGCCGACCGAGATCAGGCCGGACGCGATCACGTTGAGCGCGAGGAGCGTTGCCGGCTGACGACCCTGGCCCAGGATGTCGAGGACGAACCCGATCATCGAGAACGTGCCGAAGATCGCCAGCCAGAAATAGATCAGTTGTTTCGCCGGAAGGGCGGCAATCAGCTCGGGAAGCGCCCCCATGCGCGCGGCCGAGAACGGGAGAAACGGGCGTCGACTCACGCAGATATCGTATGTGGAATGGAACTCAACAGGAATCGGCGCATCCTGATTCCCCTGGACCCAGCTCTCCCTTGCCGAGCCCTGATTCCTGGTTCCTGATTTCTGCTTCCTTGTTTTCCTTGCCGTTGCCCACGACATATCGCGGGTACGCGAAGACAACTTCTGTGATGTCGCTGATAGAATTCGTGCGGGCAGAGGTTGTCATGAGTGAACCGTCCGTTCCCCGCATCCCGCGTCAACCGGTCGGTCGGTCATCACACCAACATCTCCTGTCGTCACTCGCACGATCGAGCCCCAATCACACACACTCCAACACCGAGAAGGGTGCGTCCGAGAACGATGCGTTTCTGCTGGCACTCGAATTCCTGAGGGAGAGTGAGGTCCGGCTGCGGCTGGCGCTCGATGCCGCCGACATGGGGACGTTCCTCTGTACGATCCGCGATGATCGCTGCGAGCCTGATCGACGTTTGCTCGCGCTGCTCGGCCTGCCGCCCGGTCGCGCGTTTACGCGCGCCGAGATCCTTGCGCTGATCCATCCCGACGATCGCGCACGCGCGGCCGATGCCTTCGTGCGTGCGACCGTTCCCGAAGGCACGGGTACGCTCCGTGAAGAGATCCGCGTACTGCACGCCGACGGCACGGTTCGATGGATGTCGATTGCGGGACAGACCACGTTCAAAGAAATCGCTCCCGAATCGGCGCACGGCCGTCTGCGTCGTGCCATTCAGATGGCCGGCGTGGCCGCCGACATCACCGATCGCAAACGCCACGAAGCCGATCTCGTCCTCCTCGATCAGATCGCGGACGACTGCGCTCGTCTGTCGTCGGCTGAAGACATCATCGAGACGGTCGGCCTTCGAATCGGCGCCTATCTGCATGCAACCGCTGTCGGCCTCGCCGACGTCGACGAATCGCGCGATGAGATTCGCATCGTGCACATGTGGAACGAGGCTGGCTCTCCGACCCGGCCCGATGTCGTACGGCTCTCGGATTTTCTCGGCGTCGACGTCCATAACAGCGCGATGGCCGGCGAGACGCTGGTCGTGCACGACACCGACAGCGATCCACGCACGGATGCCAAAGCGCATGAGGCGCTTCAGGTGCGAGCCTTCATTTCCGTGCCATTCGTTCGCGGTGGCGCGTGGAAATATTCGCTTGGCGTCTTCGATTCACGTCCGCACCGCTGGCGCCACCACGAGATCAGCCTGTTCCGCCGGATTGCCGATCGCCTCTTTGCGCGACTGGAGCATGCGATTGCCGAACAGGCCGTGGCGAGCGACCTTCGCGACACGCAGCTGCTGCGGGATCTCAGCGTGCGCCTGGTCTCCGAGTCCGACACCCAGGCCTTCTTCGATGCGATCGTGGCCGCGGCGATATCCACGACCGGCGCGAAGGCCGGGTGCCTTCAGCTGCTGGATGGCGGGACGAACGAGCTCGTGCTGCTGGCTCACCACGGATTCGACCCCGGGCTGGCTCCCAAATTCTCGCGCGTGAACGCCTCGTCGCCGACCTCCTGCGGCCGGGCGCTCGCGCGCGGCCAGCGCGCGGTCGTCAATCTCGATGAGGAAGTCGGTCGGGACGCGACCGGATCGCTGCGCCTGCTCGTCGACGCCGGTGTGCGCTTCGCGCAGTCCACGCCGCTGACCACGCGCGCGGGCCATATGGTGGGTGTGCTGTCGACACATTGGAGCGAGTCCCGGCACCGCCTGTCGGAGCGGGAACGCCGCTTCCTCGACATGCTCGCGCGCCAGGCGGCCGAGATGATCGAACGGCGCCGCCATGAAGACGCGTTGCGAGAGAGCGAGCAACGTCTGAGTGCGGAGCTCGCGGACACTCAACTGCTCCAGCGGCTCAGCGCGCAGCTCATCGAGGGGCAGGGCAGCGGATCCCTGTACGAAACCCTGGTGGATGCCGCCAAGTCGATCATGCACTCCGACTTTGCCGCGATGCAGATGCTCTACCCGGATCGGGGGCCACGCGGCGAGCTTCGCCTCATCGCGTCCCGCGGTTTCGATGACGCGGCCAGGCGACAGTGGGAGTGGGTGCGCGCGGATGCGAACACGACCTGCGGTCGCGCGTTGCGCATCGGCGAGCGCGTCATCGCGCCGAACATCGCGGAATGCGAGTTCATGGCCGGCACGATCGATCAGCATGTGCTCATCGAAGCTGGAATCCACGCCGCGCAGACCACGCCGCTCGTCTCGCGCAGCGGCAAGATCCTCGGGATGATCACCACCCACTGGTCGGTGCCGCATCAGCCATCCGACCGCGATCTCCGTCTGTTCGACATCCTCGCGCGGCAGGCCGCCGATCTGATCGAGCGCACGCAGTCGGAGGACGCGCTGCGGCGAAGCGAGAGTCAGTTGAAGGAAGCGGATCGGCTCAAGGATGAATTCCTCGCCACGCTTGCGCACGAGCTGAGGAATCCGCTTGCCCCGCTTCGTACGAGTCTGGAGTTGATTCGACTGCCCGACAACACGCGTGAAGAGGTCGAGGAGATCCGCGTGATGATGGAGGAGCAGGTTGCCCTGCTCGTCCGGCTCGTCGACGACCTGCTCGACGTCTCCCGGATCACCTCGGGGAAGATTCGCCTTCAGCGACAGCCCTCACTCCTGGCCTCGCTCGTGGGCACTGCCGTGCAGGCCAACCGGGCCGCGATCGACGCCGGACAGGTCACCCTGCATGTCGTCATGCCCGAGATCCCGGTGCTGCTCGATGTCGACCCGACACGCTTCGTGCAGGTCATCTCCAACGTGCTGAACAACGCGATCAAGTTCACGGATCCGGGAGGACAGATCACCGTCGTCGCGGAACTGTCGCAATCGACGGGGGCTCGAAGCGACGAAGTCGTCATCGGCATCACCGACTCGGGTGTCGGCATTCCGCAAGAGATGCTGCCCCGCGTGTTCGAGCTCTTCACCCAGGGCGACACCACGGCCCACCGGTCGCACACGGGTCTGGGGATCGGTCTTGCGCTCTCGCGTCGTCTCATCGAGATGCACGGAGGAACGATCGAGGCGCACAGCGACGGCCCCGGTTCTGGCAGTACCTTCCGGCTTCGAATGCCGGTCTCGCAGAGTGTCGAGGACACGCGCCCGTCGCCCCCGCCGCCGGTCGCCCTTCGCATCAGCCAGCGCGTGGTCGTCATCGACGACAACCCTGCCGCGGCGCGATCGATTCAGCGTCTGGTCACCGCGCTCGGAGGCGAATGCCTGGTCGCGCACAATGGCGAGACCGGCCTCGCCCACATCCGCGAGCTTCGCCCCGACATCGTCATCCTCGATATCGGCATGCCACGAGTCGACGGCTACGAGACGTGCCGACGCATCCGTGAAGAGTTCGGCCCCGGCATGCTCATCGTAGCGTTGACCGGCTGGGGACAGGACCGGGACAAGCAGCACGCGATGGAAGCCGGCTTCGACGTGCATCTCACCAAGCCGGCGGATCCGGTCGCCCTCGAACAGTTGCTGGCGAACGTAGACATTCGTAGCGTCCAGGCGTAGACGACGTGCCTTCGTCGCGGCCGCGAAACGTTCGCGGCCGCGGTAACAGATGTTTTGCGACGTCATTGACTAAGATTTGCCTGCCGCCATGAGTGATTCCTTTCACGACGTCGCCAGGTCATATCCTCAGGTAGACCACGAAGCAATGCGCTCGAGCGCGGATGCTGACGCGTCGGTCGTGACCGCGCTGGGCGTCGTCGTCCGCGACAGCGAGAAGCAGCTTCGATTCGCCCTCGAGGCGGCCGAGATCGGAACGTTCGTCTGTTGGATTCCCGAACGCCGATACGAGTTCGACCGCCGCATGCGGTTGCTGTTGGGGCTGCCGCTCCGCCCGACGTTTTCGCATGGCGAGATTGCCAGGCTCATCCATCCCGACGATCGCACGAGTTTCGACCTTGCGTTTGAAAGTGCGATCGATGACGAGGGATTGGGCATGCTCCGCGAAGAGATTCGCATCGTGCGGTCCGACGGCTCGGTCCGATGGCTATCGATCACCGGACAGACGTCGTTCGATGGGTCCGACGCGTGGCGTACGCCCAAAACCTATCGCTCGATCCAGATCTCCGGCGTGGCCACGGATATCACGGAACACAAGCAGCGCGCCTTGCGTCTGGCCAGTGATCTTCGCGACATGCAGCTGCTGCGCGATCTCAGCGCTCGCCTGGTGTCCGAGTACGACACCGAGGCCTTTTTCGACGCGATCGTGGTTGCCGCCGTCTCGATTGCTCGGGCGACTGGCGGGTGTCTTCATCTGGTCGACGACGAGACGAACGGACTCAAGCTGCAGACGTGCCGTGGATTGCAGGCAGTCACAGATCGTGGTTGCGTCTGGGCCTCTTGCGCTTCATCGATGTCGTGCGCGCGGCCGCCGGCAATCCCCGCGCCAGCGATTGTCCGTATCGACGCACCGGCGTGTCCTGATCCGGATCACCCGCTGCGAGAGACGGCGGGCATTTCGTCCGCGCAATCGACGCCGCTCGTCACGCGCGTCGGGCGCACCGTCGGCATACTGTCCATCAACTGGAGCGAACCCAATCGTAAGCTGTCGGAACGCGAGAAGCGCTTTATCGATCTGCTGACGCGGCAAGCCGCCGAGATGATCGAACGGCGGCGCAGCAGGAAGGCGTTGCATGAGAGCGAGCGACGGTCGAGGCAAGAGCTCGTGGACACCCAATTGCTGCAGCGGTTGAGCGCGCAGCTGCTCGAAGGTCGAGGCACCACGTTGCTCTACGAGACGCTGGTCGACGCGGCGAAGTCGATTACGCACTCGGCATTTGCGAGCATGCAGATGGTCTGCCGCGATCATGGACGGCAGGGCGAGTTGCGGCTCATTGCCTCGCGCGGGTTCGGTGAGCAGACCAGGCGTCACTGGGAATGGGTACGAGCGAGTGACAACACGGCGTGCGCTCAAGCGTTGCGGACCGGCGAGCGTGTCATCGTCGATGACGTCACACGGTGCGAGTTCATGGCCGGCACGATCGATCAGGCGCGACTCCTCGAGGCCGGCATCCGTGCGGTTCAGACGACGCCGCTCGTGTCACGCGAAGGGACGATCCTCGGGATGATCAGCACGCAATGGGCGTCGCCGCATCGGCCGTCGGAACGGGATCTCCGGCTGCTCGATATCCTCGCGCGGCAGGCCGCCGATCTGATCGAGCGCACGCAGGCGGAGGACGCGCTGCGGCGAAGCGAGAGCCAGTTGAAGGAAGCCGATCGGCTCAAGGATGAATTTCTCGCCACGCTTGCGCACGAGCTGAGGAATCCGCTCGCCCCGCTTCGTACGAGCCTGGAGCTGATTCGACTGCCCGACAACACCCGTGAAGACGTCGAGGAGATTCGCGTGATGATGGAGGAGCAGGTCGCCCTGCTCGTCCGGCTGGTCGACGACCTGCTCGACGTGTCCCGGATCACCTCGGGGAAGATCCGCCTCCAGCGACAGCCCTCACTCCTGGCCTCGCTCGTGGGCACTGCCGTGCAGGCCAACCGGGCCGCGATCGACGCCGGACAGGTCACGCTGACTGTCGTCCTGCCCGAGATCCCGGTGCGGCTCGATGTCGACCCCACACGCTTCGTGCAGGTCATCTCCAACGTGCTGAACAATGCGATCAAGTTCACGGATCCGGGCGGAGAGATCCGTGTCGTCGCGGAACTGGTGCGATCGACGGATGCGCGGAACGACGAGGTCGTCATCCGCATCACCGACTCGGGTATCGGTATTCCTCGAGAGATCCTGCCGCGCGTGTTCGAGCTCTTCGCACAGGGCGACACGACGGCACACCGGTCGCACACAGGTCTGGGGATCGGTCTTGCGCTCTCGCGCCGTCTCATCGAGATGCACGGGGGGTCGATCGACGCGCACAGCGACGGCCCGGGCTCGGGCGCAACCTTCACGGTTCGTATGCCGGTTTCGCGGGCCGTCGAGGACACGCGTCGGTTGCCCGTGCCGCCGGTCGCGCTTCGCATCAATCAGCGCGTGGTCGTCATCGACGACAACCCTGCTGCGGCGCGATCGATTCAGCGTCTGATCACCGCGCTCGGAGGCGAATGCCTGGTCGCGCACAATGGCGAGACCGGCCTGGCCCACATCCGCGAGCTTCGGCCCGATATCGTCATCCTCGATATCGGCATGCCGCGGGTCGACGGCTACGAGACGTGCCGACGCATCCGCGAAGAGTTCGGCCCCGACATGCTCATCGTGGCGCTGACCGGCTGGGGACAGGACCGGGACAAGCAGAGGGCGATGGAAGCCGGCTTCGACGTGCATCTGACCAAGCCAGCTGACCCCATCATTCTGGAAAAATTGCTGGCCGGTGCCGGTCAGTCAGCGTAGCTGTAGACATCCGGCTTTCTTGCCCGCCGTAGCGCGAAGCGCGAAGGTGGAGCCGGACCGCGCTATCATCTGCTCGCCGGTCCATGAAACGGTCCGTCTGCATTGGCGTCGTCTTTGCGCTCGTCACCACCGCGCTCCTCGCGCAGGTGCGTGAGCCGAATCCCGGGCCCGAGTCTGCCCGAAGAATGCTCGACAGCTACTGTGTCGGGTGCCACAACTCGAAGGTCCGTACTGCGGGCATCGTCTTCGACGCGGTCAATCTCGATAGCGTTCACGACAACGCCGACGTCTGGGAAAAAGCGTTGCGCAAGCTGCGCGGGCGACAGATGCCGCCGCCCACGAGCCGCCAGCCCGATCAGCGTGAGATCGATGCGTTCGCGTCGTGGATGGAGGCGGCGCTGGATGAAGGCCGCCTAAAGGCGGCCTCTACGTCGCCGGCCTCTACAAACGTAGGGGCCGCCTTCAGGCGGCCCACCGCCGGGCATGTCCCCATCCAGCGCCTCACGCGCACGGAGTTCGGGACGACAGTGAACGAGCTGCTGGCGATCGAGCTCGACTCGGAGAAGCTGCTGCCCGCCGAGATCGAAGTGCAGGGATTCGACAACATCGCCGCGGCGTTGAGCATCTCGCCAGCGTTCCTCGATCAATACGTCGCCGCCACGCGACTGGCGGCACGGCTGGCCGTCGGTGAATCCACGAAGGTCTCGCGCGCGCACTATGCCGTGCCCGAAGGCGACACGCCGGATCACATTGACGGGCTGCCGCTCGGCACGCGCGGCGGCGTGAAGTTCAGGCACAACTTCCCCGCGGACGGCGAGTACCGCTTCACCCTTCCCGATCTCGGCATCGATCTGTATACGCGCGCCGTGGAGACACGGCACACGGTGATCATCCTCGTCGATGGCCGCGAGCTCTTTCGCGGCGCGGTGGGTGGCACCGAGGACCTGAGACTCGTCGATCACAGCGGTGCGCCGGCGCGCGCCGAGATCATGAAACGGTTCGCGAACATTCCGGTGAAGGTCAGCGCGGGCACCTACGATGTGGCCGTGACGTTCATCGAGCGCGCGCGGGTCGAGTCGGATGAATTCGTCGGGTTCCTGCCGGGCGATGCCTTCAGCCGCGGCGATCGCGAGCCTCGCCTCGTCGGCGGCGTCGACGTCATGGGGCCGTTCAATTCCACCGGCGTGTCGGAGACGCCGAGCCGGCGGCGCGTGTTCATCTGCAAGCCCGAGCCGAACCGGGAACGCGAGTGTGCGCGGCGAATCACCGCGAACCTCGCACGACGTGCGTTTCGTCGTCCGGTGACCGATCAGGACGTCGATGCACTGATGCAGTACTTCGATCGCGGACAGGCCGGGCCCGCGAAGCCGGCAACAGGCGGGCCCGTCTCGCCGAAGCCGCAGGGCGCAGGCGGACGATTTGACGAGGGAATCGAGCAGATGATCGCAGCGATTCTCGTCAGCCCCGATTTTCTGTTCCGGGCGATTCATACGCCGGAGAGCGAAGGCCGCCTGCCCGCCTCCGCCAAAGGCTCCGGCGGGGCCGCCGTAGCATCTCGCGAAGGCGGAAAAGCGGCCACTACGTACGCGCTGAACGATCTGGAGCTCGCGTCGCGGCTGTCGTTCTTCTTGTGGAGTCAGGGGCCGGACGACGCGCTGCTGAAGATTGCCGCATCGGGCAAGCTCCATTCCCCGGAGGCGCTGCAGGCCGAGGCGCTGCGGATGTTGAAGGACCCGCGCGCCTCGAGTCTCGTGCGCAACTTCGCGCTGCGGTGGCTCGATCTGAACAAGCTTGGTGAGGTGGTGCCCGATCCGAATGTGTTCCCGACCTTCAGCGATCGGCTGCGGCAGGACCTGGCCACCGAGATCGAGTCGTTCATCGCGAGCGTGCTGCTCGAGGATCGCAATGTCGGCGATCTGCTCACCGCGGACTACACGTTCCTCAACGAGCGGCTCGCGCGGCATTACGGCATCACGTCGGTGTTCGGGCCGCAGTTCCGCCGCGTGACGCTCGAGGACGAGCGCCGATGGGGCCTGCTCGGCAAGGGTGCGGTACAGCTGCGGACCTCGTACGGCGATCGCACATCGCCGGTCCTGCGCGGCGCCTGGATCCTCGGCAAGTTGATGGGCACGCCCCCGACGCCGCCGCCGCCCGACGTCGACACCGATCTCTCGCAGCCGAAAGGGGAGCCGCCCAAGACGCTGCGGGCGAGGATGGAACGTCATCGCACGAAGCCGGGCTGCAATCAGTGTCATGGCGTGATCGATCCGATCGGTCTCGCGATGGAGAATTTCGATGCGATCGGCCGCTGGCGCGATCAGGATCTCGAGGCGAAGGCACCGATCGACGCGAAGACGATCCTGCCGAACGGAATGGCGGTTGATGGGCCGGTGCAGTTACGCGAAGCGATGTTCGGCGGCCGGGATCTGTTCGTGCGCGCGCTCACGGAAAAGCTCATGATGTATGCCGTGGGACGAGAGCTCGAGTACTTCGACATGCCTCAGGTCCGCGCGGTGGTTCGTAAGGCGGCGACACAGAACGACACGCTGTCGTCGATTGTCTCGGGAATCGTCGTGAGTGACGCGTTTCGGATGCAGGCGGATAAGTAATACGAAATGCAAAATTCAAAATGCAAAATGCAAAAGCAACGAGCTCGTGCAACGCTGCGCCCGAAACCCCTTAGGCCCTTTTGCATTTTGCATTTTGCATTTTGAATTACACGATACGGAGCGTCAGTCATGTATCTGACCAAGAGACATCTCTCTCGTCGGACCGTGCTTCGGGGTGCGGGGGTCACGCTCGCCCTTCCGCTGCTCGACGCGATGATTCCCGCGGCGACGGCGCTGGCGCAGACGGTGGCCGTGCCCAGGCTGCGCATGGGGTTCTTCTACATCCCTCACGGCGCGATCATGGGCAACACGGTGCACGGGCCGGCGTGGGATCGCTGGACGCCGGGCGGCGCCGGCGCTGACTTCACGCTGAGTCCCATCCTCAAGTCGCTCGAGCCGCACAAGCGCTACGTCACGTCGTTCGGCAACCTCCAGAACCAGGCGATGGTCGGCGGCGTCCACAGTCTCGCGCCCGCGACCTGGCTGAGCGGCGTGCATCCGGACAAGTCGTCGCGCAGCGCGAGCATGTCGACGACGCTCGATCAGGTGGTGGCGAAGCACATCAGCCAGAACACCACGCTGCCGTCGCTCGAAGTCGCATCCGAGACGACGCAGCAGGCCGCCGCGTGCAGCGGCTCGGCGTGTTTCTACAACACCACGCTCTCGTTCCGCGACGCGCATTCGCCGCTGCCGATGGAGTTCAACCCGCGCAAGGTCTTCGCGCAGCTGTTCGGCGAAGGCGACTCGCCGGAGGAACGCGCCGCGATCGCCAACCAGACGAGAAGCCTGCTCGATCGGATCGGCGATCGCACGCGCGCGCTGCAGCGGGATCTGGGCGCGAGCGATCGCGTGGTGCTGGACAACTACCTGGAGACGCTGCGCGAGATCGAGCGCCGGGTGCAGATCGCGTCGAGCCGCGACCTGTCCGCCATCACCGTGCCCCAGGCGCCAATCGGCGAGCTGAATGCGTTCGGCGAGCAGGTCGATCTGATGTTCGATCTGATCGCACTCGCGTATCAGGCGGATCTGACGCATGTGGCCTCGTACATCATGGTGG